>NZ_JBSIUM010000001.1:0-456891 GCF_054052285.1 Pasteurella sp. P03HT | reverse complement strand
TGTGTAAGTGTAGTGATACATTGAGCTAACCAGTACTAATTGCCCGAGAGGCTTAACTATACAACGCTCAAGTATTTTTGTGGGTGTTGGATAAACGGAATTGATACGAAGACGAAGGAAACGAAAGGATAATCAGGCAGCTTGTTTCGAATTAAAGAATGAAGAGAATAAGAGAACATCAACGGAATATCTTGGCGGCGAGAGTGCAGTGGACCCACCTAAATCCATGCCGAACTTAGAAGTGAAACGCTGTTTACGCCGATGGTAGTGTGGGGTTTCCCCATGTGAGAGTAGGGCACCGCCAGGTTTTTTATTTTGTTAGTTTATTTTAAATTAAGTAAGCTAACAAAATAAAAATTTTTTGGTAGCAATAGTGCAGCAGAACCACCTGAATCCATGCCGAACTCAGAAGTGAAATGTTGTAACGCCGATGGTAGTGTGGGGCTTCCCCATGTGAGAGTAGGTCACTACCAAATATCAATTTTGCGGAGCGGTAGTTCAGCTGGTTAGAATACCTGCCTGTCACGCAGGGGGTCGCGGGTTCGAGTCCCGTCCGTTCCGCCAATTATTTGAGCGAATTAAGTTTCGCTTTCTTTCTAGGGGCGTAGTTCAATTGGTAGAGCACCGGTCTCCAAAACCGGGTGTTGGGAGTTCGAGCCTCTCCGCCCCTGCCATTATTTTCTTTTTCCCATCTGTTTTTCTTTAAAGACTTTTGTTAGAAGATGCTTTTCTTTGGATAAGTAAGTAAATACGTTCTAATTTAAAATCAGTACTCTGTTTTTGATGTTTCTGTTAACTAGATTTGTTTTACAATCCTAGAGCTTGTTTCATTAGTTCTGTTTTTACAAACCCTAATTGATTTGTCGTGCTTAGGCCGATACCTCGAATCAATTTTTTTACTGGGTTTTCTCCTGCAAAAAGATCTTTTAAACCTTGCATGGCGATGAGCATTTTGATTGCCTCGGTTTTTTGTTTTCGTTCATAACTACGCAAGTAACGATATGCTCCAATATCTACTCCAAGGGACAAATTATGCTCGATACTCTGTGTGAGTGTCATGACATCTTGAAAACCGAGATTTATTCCCAAACCAGCTAAGGGGTGAATGGTGTGTGCGGCATCACCTATTAAGGCAATACGATTTTGAGCAAAATCACGCGCATAGCGTGCAGTGAGTGGGATTGTTTGACGTTCGCTTTGTAACTTACATAAACCAAGTCGCATGTCGAAAGCGACGGATAGGGTTCGATTAAATTCTTCTTCATCACATTTGCTCAGATAGCTAGCTTGTTCAGCAGGCAGGGACCAGACAATTGAGTTTAAATGTGTTCTATGTAAGGGGAGGAAGGCAAGAATACTATCTTTTGCGAAAATTTGTCGTGCACATTGTTGATGTGGTTCAGCTGTTTCTACATTGCAGACTAAAGCATGATGCCCATAATCACGAAAAATGAGAGGAATATCTGTTTGTTTTCGTACCCAAGAATTTGCGCCATCTGCACCGACAATCAGTTTTGTGGAAAGAAGTTGACCATTATTTAAGGTGATAATGGCATTACTCTCAGTGATGCCTAAGTGTTGTGGAAGTGCGGTTAAGATTTCAACATTTTTTTGTTGTTTCACTTTTTCCCATAAACAATGTTGAATCAGATGATTTTCGACAATATGGCCTAAATGTGAGATTCCTAAACCTTGTGTATTAAATTGGATATTCGCAAAGCTATCTTTTTCCCACACAGACATTGAATGGTATTCTGTTGCTCGTAGTTGGATAAGTGATTGCCAGACATTAAGCGAAGTCAGTAGCTTTTCACTGGCGAGATTTAATGCGCTCACGCGGTTTGTCACTGTATTGATATCCGTTTCTATTGGAAATCCTTCAATGATGACAAGGCGCAGTGGTTGTTTTTCTAAACTGGCTGCGAGAGCTAAGCCTGCCATTCCACCGCCAATAATCGCAAGATCAAATGTTTTCATGTTATTTCCATCCTAATGTTGGTTTGGCAAAATGTTGGCGTAATAAACTTGATTGTGAAAGTGCCAGTAACCCAAGTGTTCGTCCCAGTTGAAAAGGAAGTAAATTATTCGCAAAAATAGATAATAAACTGTCAGTTAGATTTATCATGCGCTGTTGGTCTTGTTGTCTTTCGCGTTCGTATTGTTGTAAGTTTTGGTAATGACCAATATCATCTTGCTGTAAATAGTGTTTGGCGACGACTTTAGCCAATTGCATTACGTCACAAATACCAAGATTAAACCCTTGTCCTGCAATTGGGTGAAGGGTTTGAGCGGCATTGCCGATTAAAGCAATACGATGCTGTATATGTTGTTCTGCCTGATATAAATGTAATGGATAAGAGGCGCGGTGTCCGCATTGCTGTAATTTCCCCAATCGCCAACCAAAACGATCTTGTAGTTGAGTAAGAAAGTGTTGTTGACTACATTGCATTAAGGATTCAGGATTGTGAACGCACCAAACCAATGACATCAGGTTATGTTGCATTGGTAATAAGGCAAGCGGTCCTTCATCAGTAAAACGTTCAAATGCACGGTATTGATGGGGCTGCTGTGGCAAGACATTTGTGATAATTGCGGTTTGTTGATAATCACGCAGCAAATATTGTGAAATCTTTGCTGCGTTTGCGACCAAAGACTGTGAGCCATCGGCTCCTACGAGTAATTGTGCAGTGAATGTGCGGTCATGTTTCAATGTTACTTTTACTTGCGTTTCATGACGCGTAATTTGTGTAATGTCGACAGGGGCGTAATAATCAACATTAGGATAATGTTTGAGTGAGTCTAATAGAATTTGTCCAACTAAGTGCAGTTCAATGACTGCACCAAGCTGAGTGAGATTAAATTCTTCCGCCTTGAATTGTGTTAATCCACTATGCCCTTTATCAGAAACATGGATCGTTTTGATAGGGGTAATGATGGGATGTAGACATTGCCATAATGTTTGTCTATTAGGTAGTCTAATTTGGTCGAAACGTCGACAACTACCATCAGATAAGGCAATGCAGCGAGCATCAAAACCGTGTTGTTGGTGATGCTGTGTTTGCTGTTTTTCTAATACAGCAATCTTGATACGACCTGCAGTTTGGCTACTGAGTGCTAGGGCGAGTGTGACACCCGTCATGGCACCACCAACAATGATTACATCGTAGTCTGTTTTTTGCCGCATTGCATTATCCTATTACTTACTTGCCATTAATCGCTCGATCTCTTCAATTTCTTTCGGTACAGCGCTGGTGAGGTTTTTATTGCCATATTCTGTCATGAGTAAGTTATCTTCAATGCGTACGCCGATTCCTTTGTATTGCTCTGGCACATCAGATTTTTCTGAAATATAGAGACCTGGTTCGACTGTGAGGACCATACCTACTTCAAGTGGACGATCTCGAACTTTACTATTACGGTTGTTATTGTTTTCACCTTTACTATAACTGCCTACATCATGTACATCTAGTCCTAACCAATGTCCTAAGCCGTGCATATAAAACTCGCGATAGGCCTCTGTTTTAATCAGTTCCTCAACATCACCTTTTAAAATCCCTAATCGGACTAATCCTTCTACTTTAATTCGCACCACTTCATCATTTGCTTGTTGAATTGATTGACCTGGTACTAACAATTCAATTGCTCTTTTTTGTGCGCGTAATACGATGTCATAGATGTCTTTTTGTGCTTGGCTAAATTTCCCATTGACTGGAAAAGTACGAGTAATATCCCCCGCATACATTGCAAACTCGCATCCTGCATCAATAAGAACTAAATCCCCGTCTTTAAGTGGCATATCATTTTCAGTGTAGTGAAGAATGCAGGCATTTTCACCTCCTGCAATAATGGAGTTATAAGAAGGGCTACGTGCACCAAAACGACTAAATTCATGCAAAATTTCATGCTCAATTTCATATTCTAAACGGTTTGGACGCGTTTTCTGCATCGCTCGGATATGAGCAAGTGCACTAATCTGCCCTGCTTGTTGTAATAAGGCAATTTCATTTTCCGATTTGAACAAGCGCATTTCGTCTAGGATGGGTTTCCAAGATAATACTGTTGATAAATCTACCGCACTTTCAGTTAAAAGTGCGTCACCCCAAGGGTGTAAGTCTGTGACGTGATAGAGGGCGGTCGTATTTTCTAAAATATGAGTGAATGTTGATGTAAAATCCTCGATCGAAAATGCGTGATCTAAGGCCAATTTAGCTGGTGCATTTTGCACACCTAAACGACGTCCATCCCATGTTTCTCGTAAAGGATCAGAAGGACGAACAAAAATAAACGTTTCTGCTTTCCCCGCTTTCTTGGTTAACAAAAATACCGAGTTTGGTTCATTAAATCCCGTTAAATACCAAAAATAGCTATCTTGACGAAATGGATAAGTACAGTCATTACTACGACGTTTTTCAATTTCTGAAAAAACGATTAATGCGGTATTATCCTGCATTTGTGCGAATAATTGATGACGACGTTGTGCAAATTCTTCTTGGGGAAGGGCGGCCATATAAGCTAAATCCATCTTTGTTCTCCTTATAATCGGATTAGTGTAATACGGGTTTGTGTTCTGTTTGTTGGGGTTGGAAATGTGTGAATAATAAGCAAGCGATAGTGCGGACATATTCAATAATTTCTTCTAAGGCTTCGCTGAGCTCTTCTTTATCCTCATTTTCATCATACCCTAGTTGACAGATGTCATGTAAATCGTCTAATGCCTCGCCAATATCGCCTTTTTCTTTATCGAGTTTAGGTTGCGCTAAACCAAGTCCCAAGAGGAAGTGATTTGCCCATTCAGATAAGCTATCCGCGCGTGCAAAAATATCTTCTTCATCTTCAGGTAGCAAAAGAGCAAAATCAAAGCCATCAATATCGGCGAGTTTTTCACTAATTTGTTGATATAACTGCGTCACTTGTTGTAAAAGTGCGGTAGGATAAGCGTGATTTTCATTGGTGAATTGAAATAACAATGGTTGCCAACTTTGATCGGTGATCCCTCCACACACTAATCCACTTAAAAAACCGTGTAATTCAGCAGGTGAAAGGGCAATATTGGCTGTTTTGAGTTGTTGTGAAACGTCGCTGTAAGACAACATCGATTTTGTCCTTTTTAATCTAGTTAAATGTTTGCAAGCAGTTTACCACTCTCACGTCACGCAACCAATAATTAGACGGATTTTTTTAGCTATGGCATAATAATACATAAAATAATTAAGCTGAATGGAGGCGAGATGTCGTCTAAAAGTATTGAATTGCCTGTGCTTGGACAGGTTTTGCGTTTGAATTGTCCAGAAGAGCAGCATGATTCTTTAAGACAGGCTGCAAAGGCGCTTGATTTACGTGTATCAGAGATGAAAGAACGCACTGGTATTTTACAGTTAGAGCGTGTTTTATCGATTGTTGCATTAAATTTGAGCTATGAGCTATTACAAGAACAGCAGAAAAATACTTCAATTGAGGATTTACTTAAAACACGCATTCAGCAACTTGATCATTCACTTGATCATATTTTGGCACAAAAATCGAACAATTAGGGGATAGTTCGCTGAGTCTGTAATCAGAATGGCGAATTATCGCTAGTCAATAGGGCTAAATTACGTTAGTATAAAATAAAGATTACCTGGGGTGTTTGCCAGTGGGTTATGTCCCTGAGCCGATACTTTTATATTATGAATTAGTTTCTAATTGTTGGTGAGCATGCTTAGTTTTACTAAGAAGCCTAAAGATGATTACAACTGATTCCCTTGAACCGTTGGGTTCAAGGACTGGCGCCTACAGCGGCATCTCGGGTTCTCTTTCTTAGCATTTCAATGGATACACTTTCTTTTTCTCGTCAACACATTCGTCGCCAAATCCGACAGGCTCGTCAAAAACTTACCGCACTTGAACAAGCTCAAGCGGAACAAGCGATTACAAAGCAAGCATTGCAATTAATTGAAACACAACACGCTCAAAATATTGCGTTGTATTTGTCTTTTGATGGTGAGATCTCTACAACATTATTGATTAAACAATTGTGGTTACAAGGCAAGCGGGTTTATTTACCTGTGTTACACCCATTTTGTTCAGGACATTTACTGTTTTTGGCTTATCAGGCAGATACTGCTATGGAACAGAATACATTTGGGATTTGGCAACCCAAATTAAATGTTCAGCGGGTATTGCCTCTTGATGAATTGGATATTATTTTTACACCATTAGTTGCCTTTGATCTACAGGGAAATCGGCTTGGTATGGGGGGCGGATTTTATGATCGTACTTTGCAGAATTGGCAACAGAAACATTTTATCCCTGTTGGGCTAGCACATAAATGTCAACAAGTTGAGTCCTTACCTTGTGAGAGCTGGGACATTCCATTAGAACGGATCTTAGTTGGTTAAGTGTGGTGTAAAGGAAGAGAATAAAAAAAGAGGGCGAATAAAATTCGTCCTCTTTTTTTTGTTTTTAGGTGCTATTATTGTTTTAAGAGCCCATCGGGTTCAGCAGGTTTTTCAATTTCAGTAAATGTCCGACCTTTGTTTGCTTCGATAATTGCAGCCGTTTGTGCAGCTAACTCTTTTAAGTTCATTTTTTCATAAGCTTCTTGCATGAGTGGAAGGGCTTCATAAGTTGCTTGCGCATCTGGATATTGTTGTAACATGCCAACAACGCGATTTGCAACAGCGACATGAGCATCACGTTTAGCATAGAATTTCGCAATAGCTAGTTCATGTCTTGCTAAACTTGCTTTAATGTATGCCATACGTGCTAACGCATCTTGAGCATAAGGGCTGTTTGGAAAATGTTGTACTAAAGTTTGGAAATTAGCAAAAGCTGCTTTGATCGAGGTGCTTTCACGTGTCGCACGATCAACACGGAATAAATCTTGGATATAATTATCACTTAATGCGGAATTTGTGAGACCAGCCATATAGAGTGCATAATCTAAATCGCTACTCGTTGGATAAAGTTGTAAAAAACGATCAACTAAAGTAAGCGTTTGAGTGTAATCTTGCGTTTTGTAATTCGCGTAGATTAAATTTAATAAGGTTTGCTCACTATAATGGCTTCCTGGAAAACGCGTATGAACAGCATTCAAATAACGAATAGCTTGTGAATAATCACCATCTTGTAAGTAAGTTTGACCAGCATTATAAAGCTCTTGTTCAGGGCGTTGTTCAACATCTTTAGAGCCTGAACATGCTGTCACAGCAAATGCAGTTAAAGCAATAAGCGTGAACGATTTTAATTTACGCATTGGATAATCCTTATTTTTACGAGCAATGATAAATGAGTTACAATGACTCAATATTGTATATAACATTATTAAATAAGCAAACTTCATTAACGGATTTTTTTATTTATGGCACAAATTACCCTGTCGGCTGAAGTTCAGCTATCTCAAATGGGACAACGCTTAGACCAAACTTTAGCTGAATTGTTCCCTGACTATTCTCGTTCTCGTTTAAAAACGTGGATTGAAGACGGATTGGTGTGCGTCAATGGGCAAGTGGAAGCTGTGCCACGCATAAAAGTCTATGGTGGAGAACAAATTGATATTACTGTTGAGCTTGAGGATGACACTCGATTTGAGCCAGAAAACTTACCGCTCAATATTGTTTATGAGGATGAGGATATTTTAGTGATCAACAAGCCAAAGGATTTTGTTGTTCATCCAGGCGCAGGGAATACATCGGGTACAGTATTAAATGCCCTTTTATATCACTATCCGTCTATTGCTGAAGTGCCTCGCGCGGGAATTGTCCATCGCTTAGATAAGGATACGACAGGACTCATGGTTGTTGCGAAAACAATTCCTGCACAGACTAAATTAGTACGAGATCTGCAAAAACGCAAAATTACCCGTGAATATGAAGCGATTGCCTGCGGGATTATGACCAAAGGGGGCGTTGTGGATCAGCCAATGGCTCGTCATCCAACAAAACGTACGCATATGGCGGTGCATCCAATGGGTAAACCCGCGGTCACACATTATCGGATCATGGAGCGTTTTCGTAATTATACTCGTTTACGGTTACGTCTTGAAACAGGGCGTACTCATCAAATTCGTGTGCATATGGCACATCTTGCTCATCCATTATTAGGTGATCAGACGTATGGTGGTCGCCCTCGTCCGCCTAAAAATGCCAGTGAAGAATTGATGACGGTGTTACGTGAATTTAAACGCCAAGCATTGCATGCGATTATGCTTCGATTAGCCCATCCGATTACTGGTGAGTTAATGGAATGGCAGGCCCCATTACCCGAAGATTTTGTTGAACTTGTTGAGGCGCTGAAAATTGATTATCAATTACATAAAGACGAACTTGATTATTAAGTAGGCAATACGATGAATGTCATTAAACCTAATTGGTGTGTACCAAAGCATGTTTTTGCGTATAGTACGTTAAGACAGGGCGGAGTCAGTGCGGCACCTTATGAGAGCTTCAATTTGGGTGATCATGTTGGAGATGATGAAAAGGCAGTCAATAAGAACCGCACATTATTAGTTGAAGCATTATCGTTACCCCAAATGCCCACATTTTTAAACCAAGTCCATGGTACGTACGTGGCGACCCTACCTGTAGAAGACAAACGAGTTGAAGCTGATGCGGTATATACTGATCGGGCGAACCAAGTCTGTTTAGTGATGACCGCAGATTGTTTACCTGTGCTCTTTACTAGCCAACAAGGCAATGAGGTCGCGGCTGCACATGCAGGTTGGCGAGGTTTGTGTGAGGGGATTTTGGAACAGACTGTTGCAAAATTTCGTTGTCCAACTGAACAGATTAATGTGTGGTTAGGTCCAGCCATTGGTCCCACTCAGTTTCAGGTGGGGCGAGAAGTAGTGGAACAATTTTGTTTACAAGATGAACAGGCTGCGTTGGCTTTCACACCTGATCTTAGCGCACCCGATAAATATTTGGCTAATTTGTATTTATTAGCGACACAACGTTTAAACAAGCTGGGGATTTCGCAGATTACAGGCGGAGAACACTGTACTTTTCTCGAACAAGATAAGTTTTTTTCTTATCGGCGAGAGAAGCAAACAGGACGAATGGCGACGTTAGTTTGGTTTACAGAATAAGATTGAGAAAAAGCGCGGCAGATAGTGTAAATTTTCTACCGCGCTTTTTTATTGATGAGTCAGCTTTTGATTAGAAAAGTACTTTGATTCCTAAATTAAGCTGATTTTCTTTAAAGTCATGTTGACCACGACGGTGGGTCGTATCTAGCCAGAATTGAACGTAATGGCTTACTTGTGATTCTAAACCTGCTTTATATTCCATCAAGTTATGGGTGCCTTGAATGTAGTTTTCGATGCCATTCATTGATGCCCCATAAGCATTACTGTTATGTAACCAGTTGAATTCAAAGTAAGGTTTAATATTGAATTGTTGAGTACTTAAGTGGCTATCTAAGCTTAACTTGATGCCTAAGCGTGTTTGTACATTGTTGTTACCTAAGCTCTCAACAAGGGTGCCTTGTTGATCTCGATGCTGTTTTGCACGAACTCCTTGCCACATCAGTTGTGCTTGCGGTTGAATCGTGAAACGATGTTCCCAATCGTTTACACGGTACTGGCTGACAGGATAAGTATAACCTGTTTCAATTGATGCATTAAAACCACGAGAATGGTAGTTTTCCTGAGTTAATACAGGATTAATGACTTGGTTTTTAAGCCATTGATGTTGTAGCCAACCATCAACATAGAAGCCCGTATCTTGTTCTATATTTTGATACCAAGTGGCGTAAATTCCCGCTGCATAACCTTGTACTTTGGCACGAGAAACATTCGCGTATCGTGCTTGGATCTTAGTATTTTGTTTTCCATAGCCAAACATTACACCTAGTTTGTAATGAGGCGCAGTGATGATATCTTTACCGAGTTGAATCATATATTTACGCGCTTCAGCTTTATTCTGCAGATCTGCCATTTGATTGCGTGTTGTTCCTTTTACTAAACGTAACCAAAAAGTTTGCTCTGGTGCTTGAGACAGGAAATTATGACGCATTAAACGATCTTCAAGTCTTAAATTGAACAGATGATTCGCTGCATATAAGTTATTGGCATATCCCGCCATTTCTGGTCGATAATTGAGGGCTTGGTGGATGTAATTCGTTAAATACCAATTCTCTTGATGATTTTCCTGACGTTTTTCTAGGTTATAAAGCCATGCGTCTTTGACAAGATAGCGATCGAGCATAAATGCTTGAGGTGCGGAATTCGTTGTTTCAATCACTTTAACATCTACGATTGGTGTTTCCTCATGACTTTCAAGCTGGTCAATGACAACTTGTGTTGAGCCCGTTGCCTTACCTTTAATCAGTAATCTGTCTGTTTCATTCGTACCATTACCTAAAGTTGTAAGGAGGTGAAGTGACCCATCTTGTCCTTGATAGTCGCCTTGAATCGTAACGGTTTTGAACGTTAACGTTGGATCTTGATGGACAAAATTGAAGGAGCCTTGGTTTTCAACATGACCTTTTAACACGTAGTCTGTTGTGAAATCCAATGCGGTATTTTCTTGTAATAATAGGTTTGGTGCAGTTAGACTTCCATCTTTTAAAATGAGCTTGCCTGTCGCAATATTGATCATACGGCTAAATTCAAAGGCATCAGACAATGTCCAAATGTCACCACGCATGATAAGGTGATTAAAGTTGGCAAATTTGCTTTGATCATGAATGGTGCCATTTTCTTCGCCACTCTTTTCTAAAATCAGATGGCTATTATTGGGATTCGCTTTTACGATACCGCCAATTTTTGATCCTGTACTGAGCGTCAAGTTTGATTCTTTACTGCCATTCAAAGTGAGAGCTCGGTTACGTTTTGTAGTGTCTTCACGAGTAAAAAGTAGCTCTCCTTTGTTGGTAAAAGAAACGTGATCACCATGCAATAAAACGAGGGTTTTATCTGGATTACCACTTTCTAGTCTTCCCGTGTTATGCACATCAATTTGCGTTGTATTATGAATAAGTAAAGCTTGATTATCACTTGATTTGATTGTGCCACGATTTTCTACATAAGCTTGGGCTGTATAGTTAATATCTATTACAGCTTCTTTTAAACTTTTAGAGACAATCATCCCTTCGTTGTAGATTTGTGCAGATTTACCATTTTCTAACCATATCGTCGATCCCTGATTAGCAGAGATTACCCCTGTATTACCGAGATTATTGATTTCATAAATCACTTCTGTTGGTGTTTTGATCGTATTACCTGCTGGGCTACGTTTAAAGTAACGTGAACAGATAGCACACTCGTTCCCGCCTTCGCCTTCTGTACGGATTTCACCAGAATTAGTGACCTGCAATTTTTCAAGAATATTTCCCCATTGTGCATCAATACTGCTAGTTGGGTCTGTTCCTTCTGCAACGAGTTTTCCTGTATTGAAAACTTCAATATTTAACGCATTTCGTCCTTCTGCTACGTAAATATTATAGGCGTTAGTTCTGTGGATATTGGCGTGGTTGATAATTTTATAATTTTGAGCAATTTTTGAGCCCATTATATCGATGTCGTATTTCTTATCACGATTACCATGTATTGTAATCTGGCTTGTGTTTTTGGTGGTATCAAAGATTTCTTCTTTAGTACATCCATCGCCACAGCTGGTTGCACTGTCAGTAGAGAAAGCCGAGGTTGTATAGAGCGAACTTAATATCGCTATTGAGATAAGAGAGAGAGTATTTTTCATCATATTTATTTTATTAAAAGTGAAACATTAAAAATGAAATAAGTCTTTATTTTACATAGCCTTATTAATAGGCTGAATAATTTTAAGCCTTTTTGTTTGAAAAATAAACATAAAAGAGAAAAAAGTATGATATTACGTGTGATACGGGATGGAGGTTGGCAATAAATAGGATGAATTCAAAAAATATTGTAGAATTGCATTTCATTATTTAGCACATTCAGTGCGGTCATTTTTATCAGGATTTTGTATGACAGAACACATTCAGCTTGAATTAGAAAAATTGCGTCACATCTTACGCCATCATGAATATCAATATCATGTATTAGATACTCCCCAAATTCCCGATGCAGAATATGATCGCTTGTTTCAGCAGCTAAAACAGCTCGAGAACCAATATCCCCACTTGATTACCGCGGATTCGCCCACAAGACGAGTTG
Organism: Pasteurella sp. P03HT; assembly: GCF_054052285.1. Taxonomy (NCBI): domain Bacteria; kingdom Pseudomonadati; phylum Pseudomonadota; class Gammaproteobacteria; order Pasteurellales; family Pasteurellaceae; genus Pasteurella; species Pasteurella sp. P03HT. The sequence goes on along the minus strand of NZ_JBSIUM010000001.1, from coordinate 444,776 downwards.
GTGCAAAACCATTGGCAGGTTTTGCGGAAGTCAAACATGAAATCCCAATGCTATCGTTAGATAATGCGTTTTCTGATGAAGAGTTTAAAGCTTTTGTGAAACGTATTGAGGATCGTTTAGTTTTTTCACCAGAACAACTGACGTTTTGCTGTGAACCCAAATTGGATGGATTAGCCGTCAGTATTTTGTATGTAGACGGTAAGCTGGTTCAAGCCGCGACGCGCGGTGATGGCACGACTGGGGAAGATATTACGTTGAATATTCGCACGATTCGGAATATTCCTCTCCAGTTGTTAATGGAGAATCCTCCTGCGCGTTTAGAGGTTCGTGGGGAAGTGTTTATGCCACAAGCAGGATTTGATGCTTTAAATGAGAAAGCATTAGCAAAAGGCGAAAAAACGTTTGCCAATCCACGTAATGCGGCGGCAGGTTCTCTACGTCAACTTGATCCTCGTATTACTAGTCAACGCCCATTAGTGTTAAACGCCTATGGCATCGGTATTGCAGAAGGTGTGGAATTGCCTACAACTCATTTTGCTCGTTTGCAATGGCTAAAATCTATTGGTATTCCAGTGAATAATGAAATTCAGCTTTGTGATGGCATTGAAAATGTCCTGAATTTCTATCGTACGATGATGCAAAAACGCAGCCACTTAGGTTATGACATTGATGGAACGGTCATTAAAGTGAATGATATTGCGTTGCAAGAAGAGCTTGGTTTTATTTCTAAAGCGCCACGTTGGGCGATTGCGTATAAGTTTCCTGCGCAGGAAGAGTTAACGATCTTAAAAGGTGTGGAGTTTCAAGTAGGCAGAACAGGAGCGATTACGCCTGTTGCAAAACTTGAGCCAGTCTTTGTGGCGGGAGTGACGGTGAGCAATGCGACGTTGCATAATGGTGATGAAATTGCGCGCTTAGATATTGCGATCGGTGATACAGTGATCATTCGTCGTGCAGGTGATGTGATCCCACAAATTATTGGTGTGGTACATGATAAGCGTCCAATAGATGCGCAAAGAATTGAATTTCCACCGACTTGCCCAGTGTGCGATTCTGTCATTGTACGTATCGAAGGGGAAGCAGTTGCGCGTTGTACAGGGGGGTTATTCTGTGCAGCACAACGTAAAGAGGCGTTAAAACATTTTGTTTCACGTAAAGCGATGGATATTGACGGAGTCGGAGCAAAATTAATCGAGCAGTTAGTAGATCGTGAGCAAATTCATACACCAGCGGATTTATTTAAACTGGATCTCACCACATTAATGCGTTTAGAGCGAATGGGACCAAAATCAGCACAAAATGCCTTAGACAGTTTAGAAAAAGCGAAAAAAACCACGTTAGCGCGTTTTATTTTTGCTTTAGGCATTCGAGAAGTGGGAGAAGCTACAGCATTAAATCTTGCGAATCATTTTAGAACTCTTGAGGCATTACAAGCGGCCAGTTTAGCACAGTTGCAAGCGGTGCAAGATGTTGGTGAAGTGGTTGCTAATCGTATTTTTGTATTTTGGCGTGAGCCACATAATGTGGCAGTGGTGGAGGACTTATTGGCACAAGGCATTCATTGGGAAACCGTTGAAGTGAAAGCAGTGGGGGATAATCCTTTTAAAGAAAAAACTGTCGTGTTAACAGGAACGCTAACCCAAATGGGACGCACAGAGGCAAAAGCGTTATTACAAAGTTTGGGGGCGAAAGTCAGTGGTAGTGTATCGGCAAAAACGGATTTGGTGGTGGCAGGTGACAGTGCGGGTTCAAAACTGAGTAAAGCGAATGAGTTAGGGGTGCAAGTCATTGATGAACAAACCTTTCTAGCTTGGGCACAACCTTATCTTTAAGACAAATAAAAAACCGCTGAAGTTATGAACTAAAGCGGTTTTTGCTTATTAAACTGCACCGACAGCTGTCAAGTGCGGTCGATTTTAAGCAAATTAAGAAAGGTATTTAGCTTTTAATTCTTTTGCAAATGCCACTTTTTCTGGGCTTAATTCTTTTGTCATTGGTTCACGACAGTAGCCAGACTCAACGCCATCTAGTTTTAATAACTCTTTAATCGTTAAGTATAAACCGTTAGATAAGATGCCTTCGATTAAATCGTTAGTCACATGTTGAATTTCAAGCGCTTCTTTTAATTTGCCCGCTTGGGTTAATTCAAAGATTTGACGTGCACGTACACCATTCACGTTGAAAGTACTACCGATAGCGCCATCCACACCTAAGGCAGCAGCTGGTAACATCATTTCATCGAAACCCGCCCAGATTAAATGATTTGGATAAGCTTTTTTCAAGCGCTCTAACAGATAGAAATCACCTGCGGTGAATTTCACACCCAATACTTTCGGGTTTTTATACAATTCACCAAATTGTTCTACACCGATGTTCACGCCAGTTAAGAATGGGATAGAGTAAACAATCATGTAGTTGCCAGTCGCTTCAATAATACTGTCGTAGTAATGTTTGATTTCAGGGAAGCTGAATTTGTAGTAGAACGGTGTGACAGCAGATAAGCTATCGTAGCCTAATTCTGTTGCATATTTACCTAATTCAATTGCTTCTTGTAAGTTTACGCTACCTACTTGGGCAATTAAGGCAATTTGATCTTTAGCTTCATCTTTTGCAATACGGAAGATTTCTTTTTTCTCTTCGGTAGAAAGCATGAAGTTTTCACCTGTACTTCCTCCTACGTAAAGTCCGTCTACTTTCATTTTATCAATGTTGTAGCGAACGATTTCACGTAAGCCTTTTTCGTTGATTGAACCATCAGCGTTGAAAGAAACTAACAGCGCACTGAAGATACCTTTTAAGTTTTTCATTGGATACTCCTATAAATGTGTTATTTAACACGTTGTTCTAAAATAACGTTAACTGTTTTCTGCTTCGTTTTAGTTGCTTTATCTTCAGTCGCTTGGACGATTAAAGTGTAAATCAAATCTAAGACAAAAAGCTGAGCAATTTTTGTTCCCATTGAATCACCTTGTAATTGCCCTTGACGGTTGCCATTGATTAAAACATGGTCCGCTGCATGCGTAATAGGTGAACGTAGGTTATGTGTGATAGCGATTGTTGTCGCACCATTTTTTTTCGCGATATTCAAGGCTTGGATCACTTCTTTCGAGTAGCCAGAGTGACTGATCCCGACAACCACATCCCCTTCTTGCATTAATGCGGCTTGCATATACATGAAATGGTTGTTGGACGTCGAGTCAACTTGTAAGCCGATACGCATGAATTTATTTTTAGCATCTTCAGCCGTAATCCCCGAAGAACCGACACCAAATAGGAAAATCCGTTTGGCTTTCATCATGATATTGACAACATTTTCTAATTCATGGAAATCCAGTAAATTCACGGTTTCGGAAATCACGTTTGTTACTGCACTTTGTAATTTTGCCGCAATGCTTTTCGGATCATCTGAAGAAGAAATATCCGTATCAAGTAAAGAATGATATTGCTTTTCTCGGGTGGCTAATTCAATAGCAAGCTCTAATTTGAAGTCAGTGAACCCTCTAAAACCCAAGGTACGACAGAAGCGAATAAACGTCGCCTCACCTACATCAAGATGCTTCGCAATATCAGAAAGCGACGACTGACTGAGCAAATCGGGTGAGGCAAGGATGGTGGCAGCAATTCTTTTTTCTGTTTTGGTTAAGCTATCGTGTAGCGCACCAATGGTATCTAAAATTTTTCCACTGACTAACATAGCGTGCTCCTTCAAAGTGCGGTCTGAATTACAGTAATTCGACAGGTACTTTCACCACGAGTTTTTTCAGACTAACAACATGGTGATTGACATTACAGCCTGGTTTATGTGGTTCATATGGCAAGAACACCGCAAACATATTTGGTTTCAGTGTTAATGTACTTTTATACTCAATGTCTGGGGTTAATTGATAGTCATCTTTTTCGTCGTACTCAGTATAGTTAGCGAGTGTTGGATAAACGACGCTGTATTCGATATTTTCTTGACCAGAAATCAGGACTTGCACATCAATATATTGACGATGTAGTTCAGCTTGTTTACTTTCTGGCGCAGCAGTATCGAATGCCATGACATTCATATAAATTTGGTCAGTAAGGTCGTGACGACCTGTTTCTAGTGCGGCTAAGTCTAGCGTTTTTAAATGTTCACAAACATCAACAATTACCTTAGGCAAACCTAATTTAAAGTCATCTCGAGTTAAATCACCAATAAACATATTGTTCTCCTATTTCAAATGGATACCTTGTTGTAAACAATCAGCTACCCACCAAGCTGCACCAATTAATCCCGCATCTTGACCATAGCGTGCATGTTCTACAGAACAATGATAGAAATGTGGCATTTCATGTAAGTATTGTTTAACTAATGGTAAATAGCCATCAGCTAAACCCACACTGCCACCTACAACAACTTTTTGTACATCTAAACTAATCACTAAATCTGCAATGAGGTGTGAAATGGCTTTCGCAGAGCGTTGAATCAGTGCGGTAGCTTTTTTATCATTTTTTCTAAATAATTCAAAAGCTTGTTTTGGCGTGCAAGGAGGGTTCCATTGACTTGATACTGCTTCAATTGCACGACCTGCTGCAACTGCTTCGACACAACCTACTCGACCACAGCCACATACTGGACCATTTGGATCCGCTAATGTGTGACCAATATGACCCGCCACACCATTGGGTTCAGTGAGTAGGCGACGTTCTAAAATAATGCCTCCACCGACACCCGTTGATACGGTAATAAAGACAAAGTTTTGTATAGTGTTTTTGTCTTCATCTTTATATTCCGCACAAGCTGCGGCTTGTACATCGTTGAGTAAACCAATCGGTTTATCAGTATGACGTGCAATGCTTTCTTTTAGTGGAAATTCCGCTAATCCACCTAAATTTTTAGGATTCAGTGCGGTTAAAATACCATGGTTAATAATGCCCGTTGATGCCACGGCGACATAATCGAATTGTCCTGCGTAATGTTGTAAAATTTCGGCTAGCGTATCATGCATTGCTGTTGCCGCATCTGCTTGAGGCGTAGAGATTTGTTGACGTTGTGTAATTTCACCCGCCACGACGATCGCGGAAGCAATTTTTGTACCGCCAATATCTAGTGCTAAACAACGCATAGTTTCTCCTTTTATTCCATCTGCTTATTTGGCTGATTTCACCGCATCAGCGAACCAACTTACAATATGTTCTAAACGGGTCAATGCGGAACCAACAGTAACAGAATAGGCACCAATTTCGATCGCCACTTTAGCGAGTTCAGGGGTATTGTAACGACCTTCAGCCATGACACGACAGCCTGCGGCATTGAGATCTTTGACTAATTGATAATCTGGCTCAGCAGGGGTTTCTCCTCCTGTGTAACCTGACATCGTGCTGCCAATGATTTCCACGCCTAAATTTTGGCAATACATCCCTTCTTCGAAATTCGAGCAGTCTGCCATCGCTAAACAACCTAATTCTTTGATACGTTTTACAATAGCATCACGAGTCGTTGGACGTACGCGATCCGTACCATCAAATGCAATAATATCTGCGCCTGCGGCTGCTAAATCGTCGATATCTTGTAAAAATGGGCTGATACGCACAGGACTTTCATCAAGATCGCGTTTTACAATCCCAATAATTGGCACATTGACAACTTTACGTACCGCTTTTAAATTTTCAATACCTTCAATTCGTAAGCCTGCTGCACCGCCGATCACTGAAGCTTGTGCCATAGCGGCAACGATTTCAGGCGAGTCCATTGGACCATTATCGACAGGTTGGCAAGAGGCAATGAGACCATATTTGATTTGTTCTAAAACTTGTTGATGTGATAATTTTGACATGTTAACTCCAGTCTAATTTTGTCAAAAGAAGATTGACTCCAATTTGTATAGATTAATCTTAGAATTAAAAAATAACAACTAAAATAATAAAAATTTGAGATCTCCGTCGCATATTTACGAGCATTAGTTTTGTGGGGTTATCATTACCTTAACGTTGTACTTTTCAATGCTGTTTTATAAATGTTTTTCTAATAATGCTTTCAACACTTGATACCCTTCAGCATTAAAGTGCAATCCATCTGTACATAAGGCTAAATCTAGCTCACCTGCGGGGTTACAAAAGCTCTGCATTGTGTCAATATAGGTCACATCGGCTGGGCAATGCGTTTTTAAATGACCGTTTAATTCATTTATTTGTGCATTGTTGACAGTCGAAATGTGGTTTACTGGCGTAGCGCCTAATAAGTAGTAATGTGAGTTTGGTGACTGTGCACGAAGATGTTGAAGGATTTGATTTAGCCACACCATCACTTGAGCAGGTGAGTAATCGGGTTCTTTACAGATATCATTCACACCTAAGAACAGGAAAACGGATTCCCCTATGTGTTGGATACGTTGCGGTTTGATGATGACATCAAGATATTGTCTTGTACTCACTCCAGAAAGCCCTAAGTTTGCGACAGTTTTGCCTGATAAAGTTGGGGTACCTGCAGGTAATTCATCCCACATGTCAAAAAGCGAGTGCCCAATTAATGTGATATTGGCTTTTTTACTAAATTCTTTCACTTTGGTTTGATAGCGATAAAAAATATCTTGATCACTTAACATCGGCGCCTCACTTTTCTGACATAAAACGTCATGCATTATATAAAAGGCAGGTTTTTGGTAAACATTTTATGGGGTTTGATGGCGGGAAATATTCAATTTTGTGACGCACCTATCATTTATGAAATAAAACTTCATTTTCTCTATAAAAAATAGTTTTTTCACTTTAGAATGAAAATGTGTGAAATTTATTTCATCATCATTTTAACGTAATCCCAACGTAACCAATAGAGGAGAACTCATAATGAAATTTAAAAAACTACTACTTGCATCTTTATGTTTAGGCGTTTCCGCTTCTGTATTTGCGGCCGATTACGACCTTAAATTCGGTATGGTTGCGGGTCCAAGCTCAAACGAATATAAAGCAGTAGAATTTTTTGCTAAAGAAGTGAAAGAAAAATCTAATGGCAAAATTGAAGTGGCGATTTTCCCTAGTGCGCAATTAGGTGATGACCGTGTGATGATCAAACAATTAAAAGACGGTGCATTAGATTTCACATTAGGTGAGTCAGCGCGTTTCCAAATTTACTTCCCAGAAGCTGAAGTATTTGCGTTACCTTACATGATTCCAAATTTTGAAACATCGAAAAAAGCGTTATTAGATACAAAATTCGGTCAAGGCTTACTGAAAAAAATTGATAAAGAATTAAACTTAGAAGTGTTATCTGTTGCTTATAATGGTACTCGTCAAACAACATCTAACCGTGCAATTAACAGCATTGCCGACATGAAAGGATTGAAATTACGTGTACCTAACGCGGCAACAAACTTAGCGTATGCAAAATATGTGGGTGCAGCACCAACACCAATGGCGTTCTCTGAAGTGTATTTAGCATTACAAACTAACTCTGTTGATGGTCAAGAAAACCCATTACCAACAATCCAAGCGCAAAAATTCTATGAAGTACAAAAATACTTAGCGTTAACTAACCACATCTTAAATGACCAACTTTATCTTGTAAGTAATGAAACAATGGATGATTTACCTGCTGACTTACAAAAAGTGGTTAAAGATGCTGCAGCTAAAGCCGCAGAATACCACACTAAATTGTTCGTTGATGGTGAAAACAGCCTCGTTGAGTTCTTTAAAGGTCAAGGTGTGACAGTGACTATGCCTGACTTAAAACCATTCAAAGCTGCATTGACTCCATACTATGATGAGTATCTCAAGAAAAATGGTGAAGTGGGTAAATTAGCAGTAGAAGAAATTTCTAATTTAACTAAATAAATAGTAATAACCTTATCCCTGTGATGTTTTAAGGGATAAGGTTAATTTTTATTGGGTTGTTGAGGTATCTATGAAAATAATAAATAAATTAGAAGAATGGATTGGTGGTGTGATGTTTATTGGGATCTTTTTGATTCTTTTAGCACAAATTGTCGCCCGTCAAATTTTTCATTCCCCATTTATTTGGAGTGAAGAGCTAGCAAGATTGCTATTCATTTATGTGGGTCTACTCGGTATTAGTATGGGTATCCGTAGCCAACAGCATGTGTATATTGATTTTTTAACTAACTTTATGCCTGAGAAAGTGAGAAAGTTATCGAATTCTTTCGTGCAACTTCTCATTTTTATTTCTATTGTTATTTTTATTCATTTAGGCTTTAAAGTTTGGTTAGATTCCAGTTTTAAAATGGAAGCACTCACTGCTTTCGTATCTGATCTAGTCGGGAGTGAAACAAGCATTTCTGAGAAATGGATGTATGCCGCGTTGCCATTTATTTCTTGTTTAATGTTATTCCGTTTTCTCCAAGCACAAGTTGAAAACTATAAAAATAAATTAAGCCATATTCCTCCGCTTGTTTTTATTATCAGTGCGGTCATTATTTTTGCGATTTTATTTATTGAGCCAGATTGGTATAAAGCGTTACGTATTTCAAATTATGTCAAATTTGGTAGCGATGCAGTATACATCACGTTGATTATTTGGCTTGTCATTATGTTCTTAGGGACACCTGTCGGCTGGTCATTATTTATTGCAACGTTGCTTTATTTCTCAATGACACGCTGGAACATTGTTAACTCGGCGTCATCAAAATTAACGGATAGTCTCAATAGCTTCCCATTATTAAGTGTACCTTTCTTTATTTTAACTGGTATCTTGATGAATACTGGGGGAATTACTGAACGTATCTTTAATTTCGCACGTGCATTACTTGGTCATTATCGTGGTGGTATGGGGCATGTAAATATTGGTGCGAGTTTAATTTTCTCTGGTATGTCAGGTTCAGCGTTAGCGGACGCAGGTGGTTTAGGTCAGTTAGAAATTAAAGCGATGCGTGATGCGGGCTATGATGATGATATTTGTGGGGGGATTACTGCTGCATCTTGTATCATCGGTCCACTTGTTCCACCAAGTATTGCGATGATCATTTATGGGGTTATTGCTAACCAGTCTATTGCAAAATTGTTTATCGCAGGTTTCGTGCCAGGTGTGTTAGTCACGATTGCCTTGATGATTATGAACTACTATGTGGCGAAAAAACGTGGTTATCCAAGAACACCAAAAGCAACATTAGAACAACGTTGCCAAGCCTTCAAGAAGGCAATTTGGGCAGTATTGACACCAGTGCTTATTATCGGTGGTATTTTCTCTGGTCTCTTTACACCAACAGAAGCTGCTGTGATTGCCGCATTCTACTCAATCATCATCGGTATGTTTGTGTATAAAGAGCTTAACTTCAAAATGTTATTCAAAAGTTGTATTGAAGCGATGGCGATTACTGGGGTAACAGCACTCATGGTGATGACAGTTACTTTCTTTGGCGACATGATTGCACGTGAACAAGTTGCAATGAAAATTGCTGAGGTCTTTGTCGCAGTCGCCGATTCGCCTACAACTGTCCTTGTGATGATTAACTTATTATTGTTATTCCTCGGTATGTTCATTGATGCGTTGGCATTACAATTCCTTGTGTTACCAATGTTAATTCCAATCGCAGTACATTTTGGTATTGACCTGATCTTCTTTGGTGTGATGACTACATTAAACATGATGATTGGTATTTTAACACCGCCAATGGGAATGGCATTATTCGTTGTGGCACGTGTTGGTAATATGCCAGTGAGTACAGTGGTAAAAGGTGTACTACCATTCCTAGTACCGATTTTTGTGACACTCGTATTGATTACGATTTTCCCACAAATTATCACCTTTATACCAAATCTTTTAATGCCGTAGTGGCGGAAAGATATGGAGAATTTGAGCCAGCCATCTTGGCTGGCTTTAACTGAAACTAAAAACTTGCCATTCAATGTTGTATCTGAATCGGTATTCATTCTTACTAACCTAACTAATTGAGGTAATAAAATGAAATTTACAAAAACAGCTTTATTTGCAGCTTTAGCCGCAACCGCTTTCGCCGCTCAAGCAGGACAATACCCAGATCTACCTGAAGGAATCAAAGCGGGTGCCGGTGCATTAGTAGGTGATACGGTTTATGTGGGTTTAGGTGGAACAGGAACAACTAAATTCTATGCATTAAATCTTAAAGATCCAAAAGAATGGAAAGAAATCGCAGAATTCCCAGGTGGTAAACGTAACCAACCTGTTGCGGCAGGAGTAAATGGTAAACTTTATGTCTTTGGTGGTTTCCAAGATACTGATGTGGCGAAAAACCAAATCATCAATGATGCTTATGAATACAATCCAGCAGACAATACTTGGATGAAATTGCCAACGCGTTCGCCACGTTCTACCTCTGTTGGTGCGAGTGTCGCAGCAAATGGCGGTAAAATCTATTTTGTGGGTGGGGTAAACCATGAAATTTGGAACGGCTTATTCCAAGACGTGAAAGCAGCGGGTGGCGATAAAGAAAAAGAAAAAGCGATCTTTGATCCATACTTCAATTTACGTGCACAAGATTTCTTCTTCTCACCAGAAATTTTAAGTTATGAGCCAGCCAATAATGTATGGCGTAATGAAGGTTACTTCCCATACGCTGGTCGTGCAGGCGCAGCTGTTGCAATTAAAGATGGTAAATTATTAGTTGTCAATGGTGAAGTGAAAGCGGGATTACGTTCGCCAGGCACTGCGGTGGGGACTATTGGTAAAGATGGTGTGACATGGAAAAAACTTGGCGATTTACCTGCACCAAAAGGTTATGACAAACAAGATGGTATCGCAGGCGGTATGGGTGGCTACACAAATGGTCACTACATTGTGACAGGTGGTGCAAACTTCCCTGGCGCATTAGCGAACTATGAAAAAGGCATTATGGATGCACACCGTACTGGCGGTTTGAAAAAAACTTATCATAAAGCAGTTTATGCTTTAGATGGTAAAACAGGTAAGTGGAAAGTGGTCGGTGAGCTTCCAGCTAATATTGGTTATGGTTTAGCTGTTTCTTACAATAACAAAGTGTTATTAATCGGTGGGGAAACAGATGGTGGTAAACCATTAACTGCTGTTCAAACTATGAGCTTTGATGGTAAGAAATTAACAGTTGAATAAAGCGTACTTGAACAGAGTGATGATTAAGGCGAACGAAAGTTCGCCTTTTTTGTCGTTAATGTGACCGCACTTGATGGCATAACATGGTGTTAGAAACGAGTGGTTAAATCAGTCAGCCATTCTGGGCTTAATTGCACTAACCAAATTTCAATTTGTTTATCGAAACCCGTTAAAACGAATAAGCCAACAATTAATAAGCTCCAGCCCATGACCTTACGCCCTTTTTGTCCTGCATCAGCTAATTTCTCACGTTTTTCGCGGAAGAATTGACGAGATAATAATCCAATCGCAATTAATGGAATGACAGCGCCTAAGCTGAAAATCACCATCACTAATGCAACGCTGGCTAATGCTTCACCTTGGCTTGCAAGCGCGATGGCGGCACCTAACGTTGGTCCGATGCAAGGTGCCCAAACGATACCAAGCAATAAGCCCACGAAGAATTGCCCAGTGGCTGATTCTGGATTAAATCCACTTAACCAAGCTTCGCCTTTGCCTGAAATCACGGATGTATAGCGACTGAAAATCTCTTGTAAGCGTGAGCTAAGTAACCAAAACGCCACAAATAACATCAAAATTGCCGCCGCATAACGTAAATATTCGCTATTTAAGCCTAGCGCTAGACCAATTGAGGCAATGACGGTTCCGACCAACGTGAAGGAAATTGCCATTCCAAAAGCTAGCGTAAATAAACCAACTTTACGTTTTGCCATCGCAGAAGAAGCGACGATCGGTAAGATAGGCAAGACGCAAGGGGAAAGGGTCGTGAGCAGCCCTGCCAATAAACTTAACCCTAATATTGTGATACTAATCTCCATATTATTTCCTGTTTATTGCTTATGGTAATGTGATGAAACGACGTAAACCTTCTTCGCTTGTTTCCGCGATGCTACGGCGTACTTCTTTACCTTCGTTAAAGAGAATTAACGTACTTTGACGTGTCACTTTGAAGTTTTTTAATGCGTCTTTTTGCTCGTCATAATCGACTTTAAATACGGTGTAATCTTTGAATTGTGCTTCGTTTAAGATTGGCTCAAGCACTTTTACTTGGCGTTTGCAAGTCGGGCACCAGTCAGCGTAAACGTCCACTAACACAGGTTTGTGGGTTTGTACTGCAGCATCGAAAGCGGCTTGTTCAAACGGTTTAAAATCAACCGCAAAAACGTGAGCGGATACAAATAACGTCGCTAATAATGTAAAAACTTTTTTCATAAGATTCTCCTTAAATAATGTGAAAATAAATCGGTGTAATTTATTGATTTAGACGAAAGATTGTACAAAGCATTACAAAATTTTTTAAAAAAGCACCGCACTTCATAAAAAAAGCCCAACGCATCGGCATTGGGCTTCAGGACTTAATAGGATTTATTGATTAGCGACGACTTTTCCATCCACATAATCAATCGTCACTAATTGATTCGGTAATAATTTACCAGACAGAATTTGTTGCGCTAATGGGTTCTCAATTTCTTGTTGAATTGCACGTTTCAACGGTCTTGCACCGTAAACTGGGTCATAACCCACTTCACCGATAAAGTCTAAACATGCATCTGTAAAGCGTAATTGATAACCGTGGCTTTCCATACGTTTGATTAAGCGTTGTAACTGGATTGTCGCAATCGCACGAATGTTTTCTTTACCTAATGGATGGAACACAACAGTTTCATCAATACGGTTGATAAATTCTGGGCGGAAATGTTGTCCCACCACAGACATTACCAAGGCTTTCATACTGTCGTAATCGGCATCTTTGTTTTCTTGGATTAAATGTGACCCCAAGTTAGACGTCATAATGACCACAGTATTGCGGAAGTCCACTGTACGGCCTTGACCATCGGTTAAGCGCCCGTCATCTAACACTTGTAATAAAATGTTGAATACATCATGGTGCGCTTTTTCTACTTCATCAAGCAAGATAACAGAATATGGACGACGACGTACGGCTTCGGTTAAGTAACCACCTTCTTCATAGCCAACGTAACCTGGAGGTGCACCGACTAAGCGAGACACGCTGTGTTTTTCCATAAACTCTGACATATCAATACGCACCATGGCATTTTCATCGTCAAACAAGAAGTTTGCCAACGTTTTACACAACTCGGTTTTACCCACACCAGTCGGGCCTAAGAATAAGAAGGAACCAATTGGGCGGTTTGGATCGGATAAGCCCGCACGACTACGACGAATCGCATTCGCCACCGCTTCAATTGCTTCGTGCTGACCAATCACACGTTTGTGCAATTCGTCTTCCATACGCAAGAGTTTTTCTTTCTCACCTTCCATCATTTTCGCCACAGGAATCCCTGTTGCACGAGAAAGTACTTCTGCGATTTCTTCATCGGTAACACGATGGCGGAGTAACGTCATTTCTTTGCCTTCTGCGGATTCAGCTTGGGATAATTGTTTTTCTAACGCAGGAATGACACCATATTGTAATTCTGACATTTTCGCGAAATCACTCGCACGACGTGCTTGTTCCATTTGGGTTTTCGCATTGTCTAATTCCGCTTTAATATGTTGCGTACCAGAAAGTGCGGCTTTTTCTGCTTTCCAAACCTCTTCTAGTTCGGCATATTCACGCTCTTTTTCGCTCAACTCTTGTTCAAGCATCTCTAAACGTTTACGGCTTGCTTCGTCATCTTCTTTTTGTAACGCTTGTTGTTCCAATTTTAATTGGATAATACGGCGCTCTAAACGATCCAACGGTTGCGGTTTTGAGTCAATTTCCATACGAATGCTTGATGCCGCTTCGTCGATCAAGTCAATGGCTTTGTCTGGCAATTGACGATCGGAAACATAACGGTGCGAAAGTGTTGCGGCTGCCACAATTGCTGGGTCAGTAATTTGTACGTGGTGGTGAATCTCATAACGCTCTTTCAAACCACGTAAAATCGCAATGGTATCTTCCACTGTTGGCTCACCAACGAACACTTTTTGGAAACGGCGTTCAAGTGCGGCATCTTTTTCAATATATTGGCGATATTCATCTAAAGTTGTCGCACCTACACAATGCAATTCCCCACGGGCTAAACTTGGTTTGAGCAAGTTACCTGCATCCATTGCGCCATCGGTTTTACCCGCACCAACCATTGTGTGAATTTCGTCGATGAATAAAATCACACGACCTTCTTCTTTCGCAAGTTCATTTAAAACGGCTTTTAAACGCTCTTCAAATTCACCACGATATTTCGCACCCGCAATTAATGCACCCATATCTAAAGAAAGTACACGTTTGTTTTTCAAGCCCTCAGGTACTTCACCGTTGACAATACGTTGTGCTAAACCTTCGACAATCGCGGTTTTACCAACACCTGGTTCACCAATTAACACTGGGTTATTTTTGGTACGACGTTGCAACACTTGAATCGCACGACGAATTTCTTCATCACGCCCAATCACTGGGTCAAGTTTGCCGCTTTCTGCGCGAGCAGTTAAATCAATCGTATATTTATCCAGTGCTTGACGACTTTCTTCTGCGTTTTGGTCATTCACATTTTGTCCACCGCGTACTTTATCGATCGCGTGTTGTAAACTTTCTTTTTTTACACCGCTCTTTTTCAAAATCTCACCGAGGGTTTTATCTTCAAAGGCGGCTAACAAAAATAGTTCAGACGAAATAAATTTATCTTGGCGTTGTTGAGCCAGTTTATCGCAGAGATTCAAAATATTGATCAGGCTACGAGAGACTTGTACATCGCCGCCATTACCTGAAACTTGAGGCAAACGGTTTAGTTCGGTTTGTAACTCGTTACGTAATACGGCGAGATTTGCACCACTTGTCGTTAAAATCGGGGCAATTGAGCCGTCTTGTTGATTTAATAATGCACTTAATAAATGGACAGGTTCGATAAATTGGTTGTCTTTGCCGATCGCTAAAGATTGTGCTTCAGCAATCGCTTGTTGGAATTTTGTCGTAAATTTTTCGATATTCATCTTCACATTCCTCTTTTATTCAATTAAGTAAAAGGGCAATATCCCTTTTGTTCACAAGGATTAAATAAGCGCATTTTTCATTTTTTCAAGCTCGGTTTAGGACTATTTTTAATTTAAAACGATTAAAGTTTAATTTTTCAATAGGTTATAACGAATAAAGTCCGATGGAGTTTTGTCACATTTTGCGAAGACAATCACAGGATGATGATTTACTGATTTTCCCTGCCTGTTATAATGCCAACAATTCATCGTTTTTATAAAGGACAGGAAATGCAGTTTTCCAAAATGCACGGTTTAGGTAATGATTTTGTTGTAGTTGATGCAATTACGCAAAATTTATATTTTTCGCCAGATACGATTAAACGTTTAGCCGATCGACATCGTGGTATCGGCTTTGATCAAATGTTAGTTGTTGAGCCACCTTACGATCCTGATCTGGATTTCCATTATCGAATTTTTAATGCCGATGGGAGTGAAGTCGCACAATGTGGCAATGGTGCACGTTGCTTTGCTCGCTTCGTTACCTTAAAAGGTTTAACGGATAAAAAAAGCATTACCGTGAGTACACAAACGGGCAAAATGGTTTTGACGATACTGGATGATGAACAAGTGAAAATTAATATGGGGGAGCCGATTTGGGAACCCGTAAAAATTCCATTTACTGCGAATAAATTTGAGAAAAACTATATTCTTCGCACTGATATTCAAACCGTTTTGTGCGGCGTAGTATCGATGGGGAATCCCCATTGTGTAGTACAAGTGGACGATATTCAAAACGCCAATGTTGAGCAGTTAGGTCCATTACTTGAGCGCCACGAACGTTTTCCTGAGCGAGTAAACGCGGGATTTATGCAAGTCGTTAATCGCAGTCATATTAAATTACGAGTTTATGAACGAGGCGCTGGCGAAACTCAAGCCTGTGGTAGCGGTGCTTGTGCTGCCGTTGCGGTAGGCGTTATGCAAGGTTTGTTAGACAGCAAGGTACAAGTTGATCTACCTGGAGGAAGCTTAACGATCGAATGGGACGGAGTAGGTAAGCCATTGTTTATGACAGGTGATGCAACGCATGTGTATGATGGGGTGATAAGATTATAGTCTTCTGTTACTTTTCTTTGTTTCGCCAACGAAAAGTAACCAAAAGAAAAGCGACCCAGAAGTGTTGCTATTTCCTCAGGGAAAGTAAAATTTTTTAACACCAAGTTAGCTGTCTTCGCACAAGTGCTACGCAGCCTAACTTGGCTAAAATTTTCCTTTCCCTTCGGGCAACACTAATGGGAATGTAATGCTAATCCCTTTGTGAGTTTTACCTTCATAATTAAATAATGCTCTAATAACGGTGCCCCGTGTAAGCTACCCGAATGCCGCACTTATTTTTAGGAAAGTTAGGCTGCGCAGCACTTGTGCGAAGACAGCTAACTTTCCGTTAAGAAAATAAGTGCAGAATGAGGATAAGTAGCTTAGTCGGGGTGTGCTTTCTTTTGCTTACTTTGCTTTGCACAAGCAAAGAAAAGTAAGTTGCTCTACAAAGCGAAAATCAAACAACGAGTAAGTAAACATGATGCAAAACTTAACCCACGATCAAATAACGGATTACCTAACGCAACATCCAGATTTTTTTCTCGATCATCCAGAACTTCTTGATCATATCAATCTTCATTGCTCGCAAAAAAATACGCTTTCCCTCGTTGAATTACAACTTGAACGCCAACGTCATCGGATCAAAGAACTTGAAGCAGAATTAGAAAAATTCACGCAACTGGCGATTCAAAATAGCGATATTTTCCTTGGCTTATTGCCTTTACAGCAACAGCTGTCGCAAGCGCATAATCTTACCGAGGGGATTCAGAAACTGGATCAATGGGTCAAGCGATTTGACTTACAACAAGCCAAAATTTTATTGTTTACGGATGAGTGGGAAAAACGCACCAGTTTAAGTGATGAGGTATGGTTAGATCGTAAAGCCTTTGAGATCGTGCGTTTGGAACGTTTTGGTTTACGTCGCATTTATCTCGGGCAAATGACTCATAAAGAAAAAACAATGTTGTTTTTGCCAGAGGAATTTCCGATCGGCTCAGTGGCTTGTTGTTTGTTAGGCGGAAAAACGACACAAAAACCGACCGCACTTTTATTGTTTTCGGCGCGTGATGAACGTCATTTTCATAATGGGCAAGATACTGAATTTTTAAAACATCTGGTGGATATTGTGGAATTGCATTTAGGGCGTTGGGTGGATAATTTTAAACGGTAATACACAAAAGGATCGCAATCAGCATGCAAACACAACTTGAGAAATATTGGAATTATCTGCGCATTGAACGCCAAGTTAGCCCGCATACTTTAAGTAATTATCAACGCCAGCTTAAGCGAATTGTTGAGATTTTAGGTGAAAATGGTATCACGAGTTGGTCAGCGATTACACCGAGTGTGGTGCGTTTTATACTGGCGCAGAGTAAAAAAGACGGTTTGCATGAAAAGAGTCTGGCTTTGCGCTTATCAGCATTGCGGCAATTTTTATCTTATTTAGTCCAACAAGGTGAGCTCAATGTGAATGCTGCAACGGGCATTTCAGCGCCAAAGCAAGGTCGTCATTTACCTAAAAATATTGATGCGGAACAAGTACAAAAGTTGTTATCGAATGACAGCAAAGAGCCAATCGATATTCGTGATCGAGCGATTTTGGAATTGCTTTATAGCTCGGGCTTGCGTTTATCAGAATTACAAGCCCTTAACTTAAGCAGTATCAATACTCGCGTGCGTGAAGTGCGTGTGATTGGTAAAGGGAACAAAGAGCGAATTGTGCCTTTTGGGCGTTATGCGTCGAATGCCATTCAACAGTGGCTCAAAGTGCGGTTGCTTTTTAATCCTAAAGATGAGGCACTGTTTGTTAGCCAACTTGGTAACCGTTTAACCCATCGAGCCATTCAAAAACGCCTTGAAGTTTGGGGCATTAAACAGGGGTTAAACAGCCATTTGAATCCGCACAAATTACGCCATTCTTTTGCCACACATATGCTGGAGGCGAGTTCGGATCTGCGTGCTGTACAAGAATTATTAGGGCATAGCAATGTGTCCACCACACAAATTTATACCCATTTAAACTTTCAACATTTAGCAGAAGTGTATGATGCAGCACACCCTCGTGCGAAGCGTAAAAAATAGGAAAACGGCATGAAATTCTACCGCACTTTACAGCCTTTTAAACTGATCAGCTTTGATTTGGACGATACGCTTTATGATAATACTGAAGTGATCCGCTTAGCAGAGCAGCACTTTCTTGCGCAATTAAAACAAGAAAGCCAGCTCCATGATCTCACTGCGGATATTTGGCGTGATTGGAAAAATAGCGTAGCGGAACGCAATCCCCAGTTGAGTGAGAATGTGGTGGAATGGCGAATAGAGGGAATGCGACAGCTTTTGGCGCATCATCAAAAAAGTGCGGTCGACATTACCCGAATTGTGCAATCTGTGATGGACATATTTGTAGAATGGCGTCACAAAATTGATGTGCCAAACCAAAGCCAGCAAGTGCTGAACGCGTTAAAAGCAAAATATCCACTAGTGGCGATTACTAACGGCAACGTTGAGCCGCAACGTATTGGCTTGTCTCAGTTTGATTTAGTATTGCGTGGTGGAGAACAGGGTAGAGCAAAACCTCATCAAGATTTATTTCATCAAACAGCGCAGCGATTCGGCGTGCAACCACAAGAGATTTTACACGTGGGGGATAATTTAATTACAGATGTACAAGGTGCGCTTCAAGCCAATTGCCAAGCGGTCTGGATTAATTTATCAGGCAAAACCTTACGTGATTTCCCTGAAGCTACACTCATGCCAACCTTAGAAATTACGGATTTGAAACAGTTGTTAGTGTTGCTGGAGTAATGGCTTATGAGTGAAGAAACCCTACTGCAACAACGAGAAGAACGGATCCGCTTATGGTTTGAAATGTGGTTACAACAGCAAGATTTAGGTATTGATCAGATCTTCACACCAGAAGTGACTTACATTGAAAGTTGGGGACCGAAATACACCCATCGTACCACCCTTAAACATTGGTTTACGGAATGGAATCGCCGCGGCAAAGTCTTGCGTTGGGATATCAAAGACTATTTTCACAAAGACAATCAAACCATTGTGCAGTGGAGCTTTTGCGATCACATGCATGATGGTCGATGCGAAGCTTTTGATGGTATGTCGTTAATTAAATGGTCTGAGCATAACCAAATTGACTATGTGCAGGAATTTGGTTGTCATCTTGAGCATTATGATCCTTACGAACAAGATGCCAATCCCCATTACCGTTCCGAAAAAAAGCAGTGGTTTTGACGAAAACCACAATCAGAAGAAAAGGGGATTTTTTATGAAGGTGCCCGTCGATTACAAAGGAATAAACCCACAATAATCAACCCCGCACTGATAATATGATAGAAAGCCAGTGTTTCATTTAACACTAACACACCCAATAATGCCGCAAACAACGGTGTGGCATTGGTAAACGCTGCCCCTTTTTCTGCCCCCACCAACGAAATGCCATAATTCCAGAACGCGTAAGATAAAATAGACGGACCAATAATTAAGTAAACAATAATCCAATAATGTGTGGCATTCAGTGTTGTGAAAACATCGCGGTCAAGTTGGATGTATTGCCAGAGAAAGATAGGCGTAAACAGGAATACCGCAATGCCGACTTGTGCTGTTAATAAGATGGTATTTGGCAAGGTCGTAGGCTTAAAGCGAATAATACAACAATAAATTGCCCAACTCATCGACGAACCAATTGCCCAAAGATCCCCTTGATTAATTTCCAGTTGGTATAAGCGATGTAATTGACCATGGCTTAATAGCCAAAGCACACCGATCAAACTCATTATTGCCCCCAATAACGCACTTGGTTTAATAGGATCGCCAAATACTACGCGATTGAGTAACAGGACGAGAATCGGCACAACCGCGAGGTAAATACTGGCATTAAGTGAGGTTGTCGTTTGTAATCCTTGATAGAGAAACACCGGGAAAATGACCACACCTAATAATGCAAGTGCAGTCAGAACTGCCCAATGTTGAAGAATCGTCGATAAAAAAGAGAGAGTACGTTTGCCAAAAAGCAACAATAAGATTAGCGCAGCGGGCAGCCAGCGCGAGTAGTTTAAAATAATCGGGGCGATGTCATGGCTTAACATTTTGCCAAAAAGGTAATTTCCGCCCCAAAACAATGTGGCTAAAATTAAGCAAAAGTAGCCGTAACCTTGTTTTTGTATCATAGTGAACCACGTTGAATGATAATGCCAACATTTTTAGCTTGTGCAACCGCTCTTGGCTTGCTGAGTTTTAAACGTAATGCTTGAATGCCAAAGCGCTGTTGTAATTGATCCGCTACTTCATAAGCAACTCGCTCAATGAGTAAAAAGGGTTTTGATTGAACATAATCAAGAATAAATTCACTGACTTCCGCATAGTTTAAACAATATTGCACATCATCGGTTTCAGCAGCTTTGCGGCTATCCCACGCCATTTCAATATCAAACACCAATTTTTGTTTAATTTGTTGTTCCCAATCATACACTCCAATTTGAGCGAAAACGGTCAGTTCTTCAATGAAAATGTGATCAATCATTCATTTATTCCTTCTTATCGAAAAATATAGTAGGCGTATGCTACCAAGTTTATGTACAATAGACGAACATATTTTTCTTCTTTGCCACCTCTAAGGACGAACTGATGAGCCTCTTCGCGATTTTTTATATGGTGATTGCCTATTTATTAGGGTCTATTTCAAGTGCGATTCTGTTATGTCGTTTAGCAGGATTGCCAGATCCAAGACAGACGGGGTCGCATAATCCCGGTGCAACGAATGTATTACGAATTGGTGGACGTTGGATCGCGTTAAGTGTGCTGTTGTTCGATATGCTAAAAGGCATGTTGCCAGTTTGGTTTGGTTATTACTTAGGGCTCACTCATTTTGAATTAGGTATGGTGGCATTAGGCGCTTGTTTGGGACACATTTTCCCGATTTTCTTTAACTTTAAAGGGGGAAAAGGCGTAGCAACGGCGTTTGGCGCGATCGCACCAATCTCTTGGGGGGTAGCAGGCACTATGCTTGGCACGTGGTTGCTTGTGTTTCTTGTTTCAGGCTATTCCTCATTAAGTGCGGTTTTAACGGCGATTGTTGTGCCTTTTTATGTCTGGTGGTTTAAACCTGAGTTTACGTTCCCAGTGGCATTAGTGTGTTGTTTGCTGATTTATCGTCATCACAACAACATTCAGCGTTTATGGCGCGGAGAAGAAGATAAAGTATGGGACAAATTCAAGAAAAAATCAGATTGAAGCATAAAAAAATACCGCATTGAGTGCGGTATTTTTGTATCTATTTTTATCAGTGTTTCACTTTTGCTAAATAGGCTTGCTCGGCTTGCTCATCGAAAATCTCTTGTTTATCAGTTAAGACAAAGCCCTCTAGTTCTTCTGCGATACTCTTCGCCGCACGAATCATCATGCGTAAATTCATCAAATCATTGCCTTCGGATGGCAACTGCATAAATAACGCGATACCAATAGTAGAAAAATCATTCATGTTGTAATCAAATGTACCAGGTTGTTGAATGTTAGCCACACTGAATAGCACAGGACTGTTTACACTTAAATCCGCATGACGATGATAAATGTGGTGTTCGCCAAATAAAAAGCCTAATTCATCTAAAATTTTGGCTAACTTAGCGCCTTGGAACTGGTAGTTTTCTGGTGCAACGACATACATCATTAAAAAAGCGGGTGATTCTGTTGCGTCAGCTTCTGTGTGGACTTCCGCTTTCGCAGCAGGGACCTCACGGCTTCTTTGTTCAGCTAAACGGGTTTCTTCTTCAGCCAAACGACTTTCTTCTCGTAACGAGGCGAGTGTGATAGAGGGTGATTGTTGCGCTAATTCTGCTAACTGTTGACGTAATTCGTCGGAATGGGTATCAATCCCATCATGTTGTGTTGCAAAGACCTCTGCTTCAGCGAGTGTTGTGAAGGCGGGTGAGGGCGTTGGATTCGCAGGCGGTTCAACACTTGCTTGATAGAGAGGTTGATCGGCATTAGGCAAACTAATTTTAATATTTTCTACCGCCTGTTCGACACTTGCACGTTCTTGTGCCAGTTGTTGCTCAGCTTCGAAGGTGAAAGTGTGTTGTTCTGGTGCAGGCTCAGTTGGTTGGGTTTCACCAGCTAGGGTATCCGTGGTAAGTGTTTCACTGTTTGCTTCGGTTAATGTTGAGGAGACTGGCGTCGAAGAGGGATCTTTTAAACGTGAATCACGCGTAAAGGTATTGGCGTTTTTAAAATATTGTGATTTTTCGCGGCGATTTGCCCACAGTCCATGCACGACTAAGATTACTAAAGCGATAATGCCTAAAATAATTAAAATTGTATTCAAATCCATTACCCATTCCTCGCCATTATTAAAAGGATAAAACAGGCATAAGCTTATCATATTTTCTTACGCTTGTTGAACATTTGTTGGGGCAACTTAACGTGGAAAAAACGTGAAAAATTGATTTTTTTTAAGACACTTTGTATGCTAGCCATCTTGCTTATTTATCAGGAGTGGTAATGTTACAACAATCTGAATTAAAACAAGCCTTTCATTATTTCATGATGGGATGGCATCTGATTAAACAAAAAGGGTTGCGTCGTTTTGTCGTGATGCCTATTTTACTTAATGTCGTGTTATTAAGTGGATTATTCTGGCTTTTTATGACACAAATTGAACGCATGATTGACTATGTCATGAACTATATTCCAGAATGGTTGAGCTGGTTAAGTGCCATTTTATTAGTGCTTTCCATTTTGATGATTTTGATCTTTTTCTATTTTATTTTTACCGCACTTTCTGGTTTTATTGCCGCGCCATTCAATGGATTACTGGCGGAAAAAGTTGAAAAAATGTTGACGGGTGAAAACGTAATTGAAGGCAGTGCGTGGGATTTTGTAAAAGATATTCCACGTATGTTAGGGCGTGAATGGCAAAAATTGCTATACAGTCTACCTAAATTAATTGCACTATTTTTACTCGGGTTTGTGCCATTTTTAGGGCAAAGTATTATACCTGTAATCACCACATTATTTACGGCTTGGATGATGGCAATTCAATATTGTGACTATCCGTTCGATAATCATAAAGTCCCTTTTCCTGTGATGAAAACAGAATTGGCAAATAAACGTACGTTAAGCTTGACATTTGGCGGATTGGTTATGCTGTGTACTTTTATTCCACTCGTGAATCTTGTCGTGATTCCTGTTGCCGTATGTGGCGCAACAGCCATGTGGGTGGAACACTATCGTGATAGACTGGCACTCAATAAACAACGTGAGGAAACTGACAAAGGAACGGCATTACACACAGTGGGAACATCGATAGTGAAATAGTATTTTGTTATAAAATATAGCAAATCGCTATTTTTGGTCTTCGATCAGTTATGTTAAAAAATAAATTATTTTAACCAGTCATCTTCAACGGATTGAACGAAAGGAAAGCAACTATGACAATTTATGCAGATAATTCTTATTCAATAGGGAATACCCCATTGGTTCGTCTTAACCATTTTGGACACGGCAATATTGTGGCAAAAATTGAAGGACGAAATCCGAGTTTTAGCGTTAAATGCCGTATTGGTGCCAACATGGTTTGGCAAGCGGAAAAAGACGGGATTCTGACAAAAGAAAAAGAGATTGTTGATGCAACCAGTGGTAATACGGGAATTGCGTTAGCTTATGTGGCGGCGGCACGAGGTTATCGCATTACGCTCACTATGCCTGAAACCATGAGTGCAGAACGTAAACGTTTATTGCGCGGTTTAGGTGTCAATCTGGTTTTGACCGAGGGGGCGAAAGGCATGAAAGGGGCAATTGAGAAAGCGGAAGAAATTGTTGCTTCTGATCCTCATCGTTATGTCATGTTAAAACAGTTTGAAAATCCAGCTAACCCAGCGATTCACGAGCAAACAACAGGACCAGAAATTTGGCGTGATACAGAAGGGAAAGTGGATGTGTTAGTTGCAGGGGTGGGTACGGGAGGTACAATTACGGGGACAACACGTTACTTGAAATTAGAACAAGGTAAAGCAATTACCGCTGTAGCAGTTGAACCTGCGGAATCCCCCGTGATCACGCAAACTTTAGCAGGTGAAGCAGCTCAACCTGCGCCACATAAAATACAGGGGATTGGTGCAGGATTTATTCCAAAAAATTTAGATCTTACATTAATCGATCGTGTTGAAACGGTTACCAGTGATGAGGCTATTGAAACTGCTCGTCGTTTGATGGCTAAAGAAGGAATTCTGGGGGGGATTTCTTCTGGTGCTGCTGTTGCCGTCGCAGATCGGTTAGCAAAACAGCCAGAATTTGCAGATAAACTGATTGTTGTTATCTTGCCTTCTGCTTCCGAGCGTTATTTAAGTACCGCGATGTTTGAAGGTATTGACGCATAATCGGTTTGTGCTCAATTTATGATTAAAAAGCCCAAGTTGAAAACTTGGGCTTTGTTGTTATTTTCCTGAAGTTGTTGTAGAGGTGTCTTGTTTTTCTGCTCCAAAAGCACCTATCCATCTCTGCCCAGAACCTGAACCAAGGATATACTGGCGATCACCTTTCTTTTTTACTGAATCAATAAAATCAACATAAAACCTTGCTTTGTCTCCTTCGTGAATAACTGGATCTTTTCCTGTGGCTGTAAATGTTAATGTATCTGCACTTTCTCCATCGTATTTTTCTCCATCGGTTATATTGAATAAAACCGTGTTAGAATCATTCACTTTGGTTACTTGACCAGATGGCGAGCCATTTTTGTATTCCAAAGAGATATCTGCATATTTGATATTAGAGATATTATTAGTAGAGTAGAGTAATGCATAAAGGAATCCATTGGATTTTTGATATTTTGCTTGGTATCCGTGAGGCAAAATTTTGTCATTATTCAAATCAGTGTTCTTGCCTCGAATAATTTCAAGGGACGGTATATTGGGGTTTTTATGGTTAATATTACGGTATCCAAAATAAATTGCTCCCAAACCATTTTCACCTAATAAAGTAAATTTATAATTTCCCCCTTGATGAGAATTATCACCAAAATGGAGTGAAATTGTAGAACTTTGCATATTAGGAGATTGAGGGTATTCAATAGTTATTTTATTTGGGTTTTCTGAATTAGGATAGCAACTGTCATCAGTTTGGCAAATACCTCCTTCCCATTTTGCTTTTTTTGTTTCTTCATTTATAGGCGTTGGTGGCAGTGCTTTGGGTGGGACAATATGCTCAGGGTTTACAATATTATTCATTGAGTCATTACTTGAGGAATTATTGGGAGTAACCGAGTTGTTATTTGGTAAATCAGTATTTGACGCGTTTTCTTCTTTGTTAACTTCCGACATGGCTTCAGGAGGGATAGGTTTGCTCTCTTCTCCATAATTCTCTTGTGCTGAAGGAGGCATTGATACTTCTGGTAGTGGTATTGTTGAGTTTTCCGTTTTAGGCGGTGTATTCGGTAGATTGCTTTGAGGCGCTGATTGGAGTTGAGACGTTGGGGTATGATTGCTACCGCAGGCAGTAAATAAAGTCGACAGCCCAATTAAAAGGCTGGTCTTCACGATTGATTTTTTCATGTTAATATCCTTTTAAAAATGTAAAACAACACATCACGATTCCTTGATGATGTTACGCTATTTTACCTATCCTCGAAGCCATTTTCTTTTCATTTTTCGCTTTTCCGATTTATTTTCTTCTAATTTAACCTGATGTTGCATGTGATTTAAGCGGCTGGATCTCAATAGCGAAGTGTTTGATTTTTTTAATGTTTAGCATTAAGGAAACAAGATAAAAGAGGGAGATAGTTGTTGCTAGTACGATATTGGGCAGTGCTATAGAAGGTGTTTGGAGACAAGATTGTGACAAAAGTGCGGTCGATTTTGTTATGAAATAACCGCACATTATTTAAGGGACGCTTTATTGTTGTTTTTCTAAATAAAGCCATTCTGCTACTTGTTTCGCATAGTAAGTTAAGATACCGTCGGCACCTGCACGTTTAAAACACAATAAGGATTCGAGGATACATTCTTTTTCTTTGAGCCAACCATGTTGAATAGCCGCTTGATGCATCGCATATTCGCCCGAAACTTGATAGGCAAAAGTCGGAACTCCAAAATGCGTTTTGACTCGATAGACTAAGTCTAGATAGGGCATCCCGGGTTTGACCATCACCATATCTGCACCTTCTTGTAAATCCAGCGCGACTTCTTGTAATCCCTCATCACTATTTGCGGGATCAAGTTGGTAAGTTTTTTTATCACCACCTTTTAAGTTTGAGGCTGAGCCAACAGCATCGCGGAATGGGCCATAGTAATTTGACGCATATTTGGCAGAATAAGCCATAATCAGCGTATTGATAAATCCAGCCTGTTCAAGGGCAAGACGAATTTTGCCGATGCGACCGTCCATCATATCGCTTGGGGCAACGATATCCGCGCCAGCCTGTGCATGTGAGAGTGCTTGTTTAACTAAAATATCACTTGTGAGGTCATTTAATACATAACCCGTTTCATCGATGATGCCATCTTGACCGTGGAGCGTATAAGGATCAAGTGCAATATCCGTTAAGATGCCCAATTGGTGTGGAAATTTCGCTTTTAGGGCTTTTATTGCCCGTTGTACTAAACCGTCAGGATTATAAGCTTCCTCTGCCATCAATGATTTTTTAGACTGATCGATAACAGGGAAAAGTGCGATAACTGGTACGCCATATTTCACCAATAATTCTGCTTCAATTAACAATTGGTCGATAGTTAAACGTTCTACGCCTGGCATGGAGGGGACTGGCTCACGTAGGTTTTCCCCTTCCAAAATAAATACAGGATAGATCAGATCATCGGCAGTCAAAGT
Organism: Pasteurella sp. P03HT; assembly: GCF_054052285.1. Classification (NCBI taxonomy): domain Bacteria; kingdom Pseudomonadati; phylum Pseudomonadota; class Gammaproteobacteria; order Pasteurellales; family Pasteurellaceae; genus Pasteurella; species Pasteurella sp. P03HT. Next base: position 417,913 of record NZ_JBSIUM010000001.1, on the reverse strand, counting down.
ATTTTCTGCCATTAAACGACGACTGAAGTCGTGTTTACGCATGCGGCGTAAACGACGTTGTGGAAAACCAGTAAAAATTTGTTGAGTCATATTCGTTCCTTTTTAATGAGCAAAAGGGGCAATGTTGCCCCTTTTATTGATTTGTTTCTTGACTGTCTCCGTCCTCTTTTGGACGATAAAAACGCGCAACGATAACGCCTAATTCAAATAAGAACCACATTGGAATTGCTAATAAGGTTTGGGAGAAAATATCAGGCGGCGTGAGGAGCATGCCAATGACAAAGGCGGCGACAATAATGTAAGGGCGTTTTTCTTTTAAACTTTCAGGGGTCGTTACGCCAGTCCAACAGAGCAAGATAATCGCAACAGGGACTTCAAAACACACACCGAAAGCTAAGAAAATAGTGAGAACAAAGTCTAAATAGCTACTGATATCGGTTGCAATGGCAACGCCAGTAGGTGCAGTTTTCGTTAAAAAACCAAAGACTAACGGGAAGACTACATAATAAGCAAACGCGACGCCGAGATAGAACAGCACAGTACTAGAAAACAGCAGTGGGTAAATCAGGCGTTTTTCATGTTGATATAAGGCAGGTGCGACGAATGCCCAGACTTGATAGAGCAAATAAGGTACAGATAAAAAGACGGCAACGACCGCGGTTAATTTGATTGGTGTAAAAAAGGGCGTTGCAATATTTGTGGCGATCATGCTTGCCCCTGAAGGTAACACATTAATTAAGGGGGAGGCCACAAAGTTGTAAATATCATTTGCAAAATACACTAATCCACAAAAGACAATGGCAACAAAGATGATCGCACGTAATAAACGATCACGTAATTCCATTAAGTGACTGATTAGGGGTTGAGATTCTTCAACACTCATTATACTTTCTTATCTTGAGTTTTAGATTGAGGTTCTAACGTTGGAGCAAGCACAGGTTCCGCCTCATAGTCGTCAGTATAATATTGTTGAATATGCGCCATTTCATCCTGTTCTTCAGCAAGCTCTGCTAAATCAGCGGGAGAAAGCTCAGCTTGTTCCGTGGTTTCATGAGGCAAGGCATGATCCGCAAGCTGTTCATTTGACGGTTCTGATGTAGGCGTAGTTGGCTCTGCAGCCGCTTTCATTTCTTTGATTTGTTGTTCAATTGTCGTATTCGTTGCGGCTGCTTTTTGTTCCAGCTCGGTACGGATTTTCTCAGCAGACGCTTTGAGATCTTCGACAGTTTGAGATAAATCAGGCGAAAGTTGTTTTAAATTGAATTCTTCTGCTTTTTTAATGCTTTCTTGGAGTTCTTGTAATTTGAGCTCTTGTTTTAACTCATTTTGTACATTCGAGGCTAAACCGCGAATCGTTGCAACCCAACCCATGACAGTTCGAATTGCAACAGGAAGACGCTTAGGTCCTAATACAATTAGTCCAATGACTAAAATCAGAAATAATTCAGAAAAACCAATATCAAACATTATGCCTGTTCTTTATCTTTTGCTTTTTCAGTCGATTGTGCTGTTGTTTCAGTTTCATCTTTTAATGATTTAAACTCAGCATCTTTCGGTTCATCTGCCATCGCTTTTTTGAAGCCTTTTACGGATTCACCTAAATCGGAGCCTAACGTTCTTAATTTTTTTGTTCCGAATAATAATACGACGATTGCAACAATGATAAGTAGTTGCCAAATACTGATGCCACCCATATTTTTTCCTTCTTTTGTTATTAAAAAATAAACGTTCGTGAATATAGCTTTTTTAACCGTTTTGAACAATAGCCAATTCACATTATTTTCTATTTTGTTGCGCTTGATCAGCTCAACATGGTTGAAAATAACCAACAGGCAAGTCCACACGCGAATCCCAACAGAAACGCTTTTAACCCCTGATGTCGAGGTTTGTGGGTAAATGTGCGGTTTAATTTTTCTAATTCTTGTGCAATCACTTTTTGCTGCGCTAGGGCTTCCATGACGTGTGTAGGCAAATCGATCACATGTTCACGCCAATAAGGCAATTTTTGTCTTACTGACTTAGTAAACGCTTTGAGCCCCATTTGCTCATCTAGCCATTTTTGTAGGAAGGGTTTCGCGGTATCCCATAAATCCAGTTGCGGATACAATTGTCTCCCAAGTCCTTCAATATACAGTAAGGTTTTTTGCAGTAAAACCAATTGTGGTTGTACTTCCATGTTGTATTCACGCGCTACATTGAAAAGATTTAATAGCACATGACCAAAAGAAATTTCGGATAACGGTTTTGCAAAAATCGGTTCGCATACTTCCCTGAAAGCTTGTTCAAAATCATCAATATTCGTATCTTTTGGTGTCCAGCCAGATTCAACGTGCATTTCTGCAACACGACGATAATCTCGATTAAAAAAGGCAACAAAACTTTCTGCCAAATAGCGTTTATCATGATCATTCAAACGTCCTACGATACCGCAGTCAATACCGATGTATTGTGGGTCATCGGGATGATTAGGATTCACAAAGATATTGCCAGGGTGCATATCAGCATGGAAGAAACTGTCACGAAATACTTGTGTGAAGAAAACTTGTACGCCACGTTCAGCAAGTAATTTCATGTTGGTACCATTGGCCTCTAATTCCGCAATGTTGGAGACGGGGATACCGTAAATCCGCTCCATCACAATTACATTTTTATGACAAAATTGTTGATACATTTCAGGAATATACAGCATCGGGCTGTTTTCAAAATTAGCACGCAACTGGATCGCATTTGCCATTTCACGTCGTAAATCCAGCTCATCTCGTAATGTTTTTTCGTATTCGCGAACCACTTCGACGGGGCGTAAGCGACGTCCTTCTGTGTTTAAACGCGGAATCCAGCTCGCCACCTTGTACATTAAACTCAGATCAGCGTCGATCATTTGCTGAATATTAGGGCGTAACACTTTGAGTACGACCTCTTTGCCTGCTAAATGTGTCGTTAAGTGCGGTCCATGTTGTTTGAATTTCGCGGTATGTACTTGAGCAATCGATGCTGAGGCAAGTGCGGTATCATCAAAGTTTTCAAACCACGTCTCAAGCGGCGCACCGAGTGCTTGTTCAATTTGTTGACGAGCGATGTTGCCATCAAACGCATCGACCTGATCCTGTAGTAAGGCCAGTTGATCTGCAATGTCGGCAGGAAACAAGTCTCGGCGAGTAGAGAGCATTTGTCCTAGCTTGATCCAAACGGGACCGAGTTCTTGTAAAGCAAGACGTAATCGTAAGCCAAACGGTTTGTCATGATGTTGATTACGTAGCCAAAATAAGCTTTTACGCCAACAACGAATTGGGCGAGTATAGCGATTTGTTGGCAGAGCTTCATCGATGCCATAAACGAGGAACGTTTTGATGATTTTATATAAGTGTTTAATATCGTTTAAATGCATGCGTTATTCCGTATGTGAGGAGCGGTAGGCCCACAGGCTGTTAATTTTTTGTTCTAAACGTGCCGTCTCTTTTTCTAACGTATTGACTTGTTCACAAAAATCAGCAATCGCTAAACTCGGTGAAACGACTTGCCATTCTTCCGTTAAACGTTCTCCCCAAAACTGTTGGCTTTGTGACAGGTGTTGTTTGAACGTTTGCGTTAATTTTCGTAAAACATCGACCGCACTTTGTGCAGGCACATCGCCGATGTAACGCGAAAGCAATTCTGCAGGGTCGCTTTCTAGGAATTCAAAAAGGGCTACCACATCTTGTAACACTTGCAAGTCGCCTTGTAATAAAATCGACTTGTCATTAATAAATTGGCTTAATTGGGATTTTTTCGGCAAATGAAACAATAAGTTGGGGGCAATTTCAATGGCACAATCAGGTGCACCCTCATATTGACTTAGTAAGTCAAGGCGTTGCGTTGAAAAAATGAAATACAGTGGAAGATTGAGTTTCTGAACGTTAACGTGTAGTACTTTGTTGTTCAGTTTACGTAAATAAGGCTCACAATGATCGGTGTGCTGAATTAAGTGGTTGATGATTCCCTCTAATGCTCCGTTGAGTAGTTGAGGGAGCATGAGTTGTTGGAAAAAAGATAGGTTTTTCATATCAGTTACTTACTCACTAAAGAATTTTGGGGCGCAGATTTAGGAAAATCAGATGCCGTTGGGGTCACGTATTTATTTTGTATTCCATCGATTTGTAGCACGAGGAGTAAGACGATGCCAGATAATAAGAGTGAGAGCACACTGGCAGTTGTTGTGATAAAGGTCATTTCTTGAATGAGCGTTAAAGTGTGATATTCGTGCCAAACTAGCACAATCATGAGGGCAAGATTAATATAGAGCAACCAAAGAATCCACCAGACAACGAGGGTCACTGGTGTTGGCTGGTTGCGCCAAGCGTCAGGGTGCTCACTCGCTAGCCAAGTTTCTTTCATCGCTTTATAAGGCATGAATAAATTCGCTATTGGGATAAAGAAATAGACGATACAGGCAGCATCCGTAAATTTGATATTCGTCGCATTGACGACAGTATGCACGAAACGATGAGCACGATAGATCCAACTTAACATCGCGATGCCTAACAGAAAAAAACTGACGATTTTAGTGTAATACAGTATATGATTAAATTGGACTAATTGTTCAACATGACGGAGCAATGTTTGATCGTTGCTCTGTTGTGTTGCGGCATCAATAGCCGTGCTGAGTGTTATATTTAATCCTATTTGTACCGCTTGAATAAGAATATCGAGTCCTAATAATACCAAGACGAAAGTTGACTGTTTTTTTGCTTGATAATTCATCATCGTATCCTCTGTTACGTTTAGAATTTATAGCCTCGATGTAATGCGACAATACCCGCACTTAAATTATAGTAATTCACTTGTTCAAAGCCTGCGTCCACCATCATTTGTTTAAGAATATCCTGTTCTGGATGCATTCGGATTGACTCGGCTAAATAACGGTAACTGTCGCCATCATTCACGACGACCTCACCAATTTTTGGCAAGATATTGAACGAGTAAAAATGATAAATTTTACTTAATGGGTCTAAAATAGGTTTGGAGAACTCCAAAACCAGTAAGCGTCCACCTGGCTTTAACACGCGGAACATCGAGCGTAGTGCTTTATCTTTGTCCGTGACGTTACGTAAACCAAAACTAATAATGACACAATCAAAGGTATTATCAGGGAAAGGGAGGGCTTCAGCATTCGCTTGTACATAGTTGACGTTGCCCACGACCCCTAGATTACGTAGTTTTTCTCGTCCAACCTGTAACATCGAATCATTGATATCCGCAAGAATGACTTCGCCTGTTTCACCCACAATGCGTGAGAATTTTGCCGTAAAGTCACCAGTTCCCCCAGCAAGATCGAGGACTTTATGTCCTTTGCGGACACCGCTGCAGTCAATAGTAAATCGCTTCCATACACGATGAATACCAAAAGACAATAGATCGTTCATTAAGTCATATTTACTCGCGACAGAGTGAAAAACATTGGCAACCATTTTTTGTTTTTCTGATTTTGCCACGGTTTTAAAACCGAAGTGTGTTGTTTCCTCATCGTGAGCGGTGTGTATCTGTTCCACGTGAGATGGGATTGGGTTGTGTTGGTTTGTCATAACGATTGTCCATAACGCTCAAAATTGTGTTAAGGATAACAAAAAAAAGCATAAAGTTCTGCTATTTTCTCAACCTTATCAGCAGGCGTTAAAAACAAACCGCCATAAGTGATTATTATGGCGGTTTAAGAGATATGAGTTCAATCTACTGTGCTTATGGTGTTGTTTCTACGTGTCCGCGTGTACAAATTTTTAACAAAGCATAACCTAAAATAGCAGATAAGCCAGACCCCATTAGGATCCCTAAACGTGCTAAGGCAGTAACATCTTCATTCGTCGTCTCACCACCAAAGGCAAGTCCTGCGAGGAACATCGACATCGTAAATCCAATTCCACAAAGCACGGATACCGCAAAGATTTGCTTGAAGTTAATACCTTCTGAAAGCTTGGCAATACCGAGCTTCACCGCGATAAAACAGAATGAGAAGATACCAAGTGGTTTACCTAGTAATAAGCCGAGGGCTATACCGATTGGTAACGTAGAAGTGAGGTTATCGATTCCCATGCCTAAGAGTGATACTCCCGCATTACAGAATGCGAATAGCGGTAGAATCGCGAATGCGCTCCAAGGTGAAAGAGTGTGCTCAAAATCATCTAATGGGCGTTCCCCTTTTTTGCCATTGAGAGGAATACAAAAACCGATGATCACACCCGCTAAGGTGGCGTGAACGCCTGATTTTAATACCGATGCCCAAAGAATAATCCCGACAATCCCATATGCAGATAATGCTGTGATTTTTAAACGGTTCATCGTAATAAGAATCGCGATCGCAATGCCTGCAAAAATAAAGGCTTGTGGACTCAAATCATGTGAGAAAAAGAGCGCAATAACAACAATTGCCCCTAAGTCATCAATAATTGCTAACGCAAGTAGAAAGATTTTGAGTGCTAAAGGAACGCGTTTTCCTAACAGTGCGACAACGCCCAGGGCAAAGGCAATATCGGTAGCCATAGGAATTGCCCAACCTTGTTGATATTCAGGGTGATTGGCGTTGAATAACATAAAAATGACTGCGGGAATCACCATTCCACCTACTGCCGCGATGGCTGGGAAGATTGCACGCTGGTAGCTTGAAAGTGAACCTTCTAGTAATTCGCGCTTAACTTCCATGCCGACCAGCATGAAGAAAACGGCCATTAAACCGTCGTTTACCCACATAAGTAAAGGTTTATTTATCATGAATGTCCCGATTTGGACACTGACAGGTGTTTGTAAAAAACTAAAGTAAAGATCGCTAAAAGGTGTATTGGCTAAAACAATCGCTAATGTTGCAAAAATAAAAAGTAAGATGCCGCCCGCAGCTTCTTGTTTTAAAAAATTATGAATTGGTGTTAACATTTTTCCCCTCTTATTTTATTTATACTCCCGCTATTTATATCACTTTTTATGCTGAAAAATGAAATAAAATAATGATTAATTGCATATTTATTTATAGTTATCGGCAATGATCTTACGTTTTTTAAGCAAAATTGGCACTGCAAGTGTGATCCTGGGGTTCGCAATGCCTAATTTCGTTTACTTTTTATCCTCTGATTTATATAACCGATTTTTATATAGGTAGCTTCCTAAGAGTGCATGTGCCAGTGCTTCTTGTTTGAGGGCATCAGGTAATTCTTTTTCAGTAAATTCACCTGTTTGACGATCATAGTGGTAACCACGTGGCGCTACTTTAGGCGTTAAAATGACGACATCAGATCCTTTCATCATAGCTTGTGTTTGGTCATATTGCATAAAAGCACGGTTTGGATTGACATCTTGTGTTAAATCATAACCCATCATTGGATAATTTCCGCTAATTCCCGCTAATGAGAGTAGCGTTGTTGGCATATCAATTTGGCTGACTAAACGTGGATCACGCTTTGCTTCGATACCTTCACCAATAAATAATGCAGGAATGTGGAAGTGCTTAATCGGCACTAAGGCAGCGCCACCTACACGTGAATCATGATCCGCGATAACTAAAAAGAGTGTGTCTTGCCAATACGTTGACTGTTTCGCCAATCTAAAGAAATGGCCAATAGCATAATCAGCGTATTTTGCAGCATTATGGCGCGTTTGTTTGGGTTGGGCATACAGTTCAATTTTTCCATCTGGAAATTCGAACGGATCATGATTACTTGAACTGAAGACTAAGCTAAAAAAAGGTTTGCCTTCGGCGTGCAGTTTGGTAAATGTTTCGTGTGCTTTATCAAACAGATCTTCGTCACTTACCCCCCAAGTCGCTTGAAATTTGGGATTCACATAGTCTTTTTCATCAATAATTTCTTGGAAACCATTGCCATAGAAGAAACTAGCCATGTTGTCGAAATGTTTTTCTCCACCATAAATGAAAGAGGTATGGTAGCCCTGTTTAGCAAGGAGTTCAGCGATGGTAAAGAAACCATGTTGGCTATTACTAAGTTTCACGACTGCTCGTGCAGGCGTGGGAGTGAAGCCTGCAGTCACCGCTTCAATACCTCGTACGGAGCGTGTGCCTGTCGCATATAAATTTTCGAATAACCAGCCTTCTTGTGCCAGTTTGTCAAACTCTGGTGAAAGTGGTAATCCACCTAAGCTACCAATAAATTGTGCGCCAAGGCTTTCTTCTAGGACGATTACAATATTTTTAGGTTTACCTTGATAACTCGCTTGGTTTGCGGTCAATGTAGGAATATGTGATGAAATATAATCACTTTCTGGGCGTCCACGGCTTTGTTTGACAATGCGTAACATTTCTTCTGTTTCCATCTTGCCATACAGCGCAGATGAATTGTCTTCATCTTTAAATTGCTGTGCTGCATAGATCACAGAATAGCCTGAATTTAACACTAAGGAATTGACGAGGGCATCGGAAGAGAATGCTACCATTGCAGGATTGATACCACGATGTGCAAAAGTCGATCTCGCTCCAATAAAGGCGACAATGATAACCAGTACCGTGAGGAGCGGTCGGAATTTCCAACTTGGTGAAGCAAGATATTGTACTGCCCAACCCGCAAGTTTCCAATACACTCCTGTTGCGATTACTGTGAGTGTGATGGTGAGGAACATGGCAAGTAAATGTCCCTCTATTAACATGCTAAAGACTTCTTTTGGGTAGATTAAATATTCAATAAATAAGCGGTTTGGTCGGAAATCATAGGTATCAATAAAAGCTGGGGTAGCTATTTCCATAAATAAAATAAATACGCTGCCAAATGTTAACCAGACACGTAGTATTTTTTGCCATATTGCGCCAAGTCGATTGTGATGATACAGCAGCACGGTCAATAAAGCGGGAACACCAAATAAGTAGCAAAGCGAAACAATATCAATACGGACACCTTGCAAAAAGAGGGCGAGCCAACCATCCACTGCATCGATTCGTTCTGCCTGCCATAACGCTAATCCTAAACGTGACAGATTAAAAATAATCAAGTTGACTGCGCTAAAGAAAAAGATTGGAAATAATAAAGTGCGGTGACTTTTTGAGAAGTTTGAATACATAATGCTTCGTCCAATTATCAGTGTACAGAGAAATTCATGGGCATTAGACCATACAGTTGACGGAATAATGGCATATTATCTGCTTTTTCATTTATTTTGTCTGTAAGTTTTATCTGATTGGGTTAGATGGGGAGAGAAAAGAGGGCAGTTTGCCCTCTTACGTTGTTTGGTGTTCGATATCTTTACGTAAAGATACTAGGAGTTGATCAATTTTAAAGTTTTCCGTATCAATAATTTCAAATTTGTATTTGTCGTATAAGACAAAATCCGTTTTCTTTGGAATTTTGCGTAACATATACATCATGAAACCACTGATCGTTTCATAATTTTCTTGACCTGGGAAATGGCTTAAATTTAAAGCACGCATCACATCTTCTAATGGCGTTGCCCCATCGATCAACCACGAATCTTCATCACGACGTACAATTTGTTCTTCTTCATTTGATACTAATTCGCCCATTACAATACTCATGACATCGTTTAGGGTGATGATGCCGACTACCAGCGCGTACTCATTAACAATCACGGCAAAATCTTCGCCTGTTGACTTAAACAACTCTAATACTTCAAAGAGTGACAAAGTATCAGGTACAAACAACGCTTTGCGTAAAAGTCGACTGTCTGTGAGCGACACGCCTTTTTCAACTTGCAAGTACATGGTCAATAAGGTGTGAGATTCGACATAGCCTAAGATGCGATCTAAGCCATTATCACAAATTAATAATTTGGAATGGGAGTTTTTAGTCAGGGTATCTAATACCGCTTGGCGATCAAAAGAGCGGTCTAAAAAGACAATGTGTTCACGTGTTGTCATGGTTGACGTCACGGTTCTTTCTTGCATATCAAAGATATTTTCAATTAAGTAATGTTCTTGTGCGTTGACTACACCAGCTTCAGCCCCAGCCCCGACAATTGCGACAATATCTTCAGGTGTCATATTTTCTTCGCGAATCGTGGAGATACGGAATAATTTAAAAAAGCCATTGGCAATAGAATCAAAAATCCAAACGAGTGGCTTTAAGACAAAGATACAAAAGGTCATAATGTGCACAGTACGCAGGGCGACTTTTTCTGGATTGATCATGGCTAAGCGTTTAGGGACCAGATCAGCTAATAAAATAAACGCTGACGTGACAAAGGCAAACGCTAACCAAGATGCCACATTATCTAACCATTCCGTTGTAATATGGTTTGCTAATGCGATTTCTAAGTAAGGGCGAATCGCACTTTCACCGATTATCCCGCCTAAAATGGCGACCATATTTAAGCCGATTTGCACCACAGTAATAAAGCGACCAGGCTGCGATTGTAATTCAAGGACCAACGCAGCACGTTCATCCCCTTCATTGACTAAATTTTGTAATTTGAGTTTGCGAGCACCTGCTAGGGACATTTCAGCGGCAGAAATAATTGAACTAATAATAATCAATACGCTTAAGCTTAAGATTGCCTCAAATAAAGTCATATCCTATCTCTAATTTGAATATTTAAACATACAGTGTAAGCGGTTTAATCTGTGACTAAACCGCATGAAGAAAGGTGGAAATTAGTTTTCGCTATCGAACCAGCCACGTATAAACTGGATAGAAAAGAAAAGCGTCATGACTAAGAAAAAGTATAACACATAGGCAAGAATAGGATGACCTGCGGTTTCTCCTTCATCGACTGCTTTAATACTGACGGCATTACGAAATTCATCAAACATTACCAAACGCCAGCCGTAATATTTAATTTGAACCGTTTTTTCTTCTTTGCTGAGAGCCTCTGCTTCAGCGTGCACATTGGCAGAGCCAAATTTAAAATAGAACGGGAAGCCCCATCGGGTATCTTCATTTCGGTACACCATGATTTTCCCATCTTGATGTTGTGTATTAATGAAATATACATCGCGTGTTGGACCATCTGCTGGGTTGGCTTTAGTAATTGGACCATCTTTATCGACGCGTTTGACTTCTACCCCAGTGACTTTTGTTACATCATAACTTGGTGTCACAAAATTCACTGCTGCCGCTAAAAATAGATGAAATAAGAAAATCACCGTGAGAAAAAAGAATTTAAAAAACTTGCGCATCATCCCTTCCTTAAAGAGTAAGTAGATTATTTATTGTACATTAATTTTGAATAAACGTTCAAAGTTTTGCGTCGTTATTTCAGCAAATTGTTCAAACGACACGCCTTTTAATGTAGCCAAGTATTCACATACTTCACGTACATAAGCGGGCTGATTTTGTTTTCCTCGATAAGGCACGGGCGCTAAATAAGGTGAATCTGTTTCCACTAATAAACGATCAAGCGGGACTTGACGTACCACTTCGCGCAACGCTTCCGCATTTTTAAAAGTGATGATGCCAGAAATCGAGATATATAAACCTAAGTCTAAGCCTTGTTTTGCCATCTCCCAATTTTCAGTAAAACAATGCAGTACACCACCGCACTTATCTGCCTGTTGTTCCGTTAAGATGGCAATGGTGTCTTCCCTTGCACTACGTGTATGGACAATCACAGGTTTATTTAATTGGTTGGCAATTTGGATTTGTTCGGCAAAAACTTGTTGTTGTAACGCTTTATTTTCTGCACTGTAATAATAGTCTAGTCCCGTTTCACCAATTGCGATCACTTTCGGATCTTGCGCTAAATGTAATAAGCGTTCGCGGTTAAACGTTTCTTCATCTAAATTGAGTGGATGTACCCCACAAGCAAGCGACACATTATCAAATTGTTTTAGCGTATCATAAACTTGTTCGAAACGACTTAACGTCACCCCAACAGCCAGAAGATGTTTTACTTCTCGTGCTTTGGCTTTAGCGACGACATCTGCCACATTATTGTGTACGTTTTCATAATCTAAGGCATCTAAGTGGCAATGTGAATCAACAATAAACATCTTGTTTTTATCCTTCAAATACTTCTGTAATTAATCGAGTTAAGCCATCTAATAAGAGCAATTCTTGATTAACGGCATTAATTTGGGTGAGATCAGTACGCACTTTTTGCATAATTTTTGTTGCTTTTAATAATTGTTGTGCGCTGTACTGACTACTAAATTGTGAGACACCAGCGGCGAGATCTTGGCAAAGCCAACCTTGTTGAATATGTAGCTTGGCTTTTAGGGCGTCCGATAAGAAGGCTAAAAGCCAATCAAGTTGGTGGAAAAGGATCGCTTTGTCAAAGTCGGGAAGCAGCTCAAGTGGTGAACGTTTACGATAAAATAGCCAAAATTGACGCAAAAAGTCTCGACGTTTTTCCAGCAGACCTTCAGTTAATACCATTTTGGCAAGCAGTGGGCGTCCATAACTGATACGAAGAGCGGTTTGTATCTCGGCGAGTTCAGCAACACATTGTTGTTGTAGCCAGTCTAGTGCCATTGTTGTGTCAGGCGTCTTGATAATCGTCACTTGGCATCGACTGTAAATGGTTGGCATGATTGTTGAGGAAGCATCAGCCTGCAATAAAAAATAGGTGTTAGGTCGCGGTTCTTCCAATGTTTTTAATAAGGCGTTAGCCGCAGCTTCAGTTAAACGTTCTACACCTTGTATATACACCACTTTATTGCCATGCTGTTGGGCGTGCTGGTGAATTTTATCATTAATTTCACGGACCTGATCTACACCAATATCTTTGTTTTCAAGAGGGGCGAGGGTGTACACATCTGGGTGATGATGGGCAGTAAATAAATGGCAGCTATGGCATTGACCGCATGGCTGGTGAGCTTGAGGTTGTTGGCACATAAGCCAGTGCCCGATTTGTTCAAGTAAGTGTGCTGTACCGAGTCCTTGTTCTGTTTTGAACAGTAAAGCATGGTGCCCGTGCTGTTGTTCAAAGGCGCGGAGAGTTTGTTGGTAATAAGGCTCAAGCCAAGGATAATGTCGCATAATCGGATTATCTACTGTTTACTTAAGTGTATTGAGCCAATCTTTGACTGTTTTTTGTACTGCAGCACTCACTTGCTCCATATTTTGTGACGCATCAATACATCTTGCTTTCGGATTATGATGTACTAAGTCTAAATAGCGTTGACGAGTGCGGTGAAAAAAATCGAGATGTTGTTGTTCTATACGATCGAGCTCACCACGTCCCTTTGCACGACGCAATCCAAGCACAGGATCAATATCTAAATAAAGAGTTAAGTCGGGTTCAAAATCACCCAAGACGGTTTGTTTTAGGGTAGTCAATAGACGTTGATCCAATTGACGTCCTCCGCCTTGATAGGCTTGTGATGACATATCGTGACGATCGCCAATCACCCATTTCCCCGCAGCAAGAGCTGGCTTGATCACATTTTCTACTAATTGAATCCGGGCGGCATAGAGCATTAATAGTTCGGCTTTGTCTGTGACAGGTTCTTCCGTTTCATGTTTGATTAACTGACGTAATTTTTCCGCTAAAGGCGTGCCACCAGGTTCACGTGTAAAGACAATATCATGAATTCCTTGTTCGTTTAGTGCACGTACAATACTATCACGGGCGGTGGTTTTGCCAGCCCCTTCAATCCCTTCTAAGACGATAAATTTACCTGTTTTCATGTTATTTTCCGTTTTGTTGAGTACGATACCACTGTAAATATTCTTGCACAGCACGATTGTGCTCGGCTAACGTTTTACTGAATTTATGTCCACCAGAACCATCTGCAACAAAGTATAAAAAGGCCGTTTTTTCTGGTTTTGCCACCGCCATCAAGGCACTTTCACTTGGCATGGCGATCGGTGTGGGAGGGAGACCATCAATGAGATAGGTATTATAGGGTGTCATCGTTTCGAGGTCTTTTTTACGAATATTACTATCGTATTTTTCACCCATACCGTAAATCACCGTGGGATCCGTTTGTAAACGCATTTTCTTATTCAGACGATTAATAAAAACAGAAGCAATTTTGCCTCGTTCTGCGGCGACAGCGCTTTCTTTTTCGACAATAGAGGCAAGAATAAGCATGTCATAGGGGGTGTTTAAGGGTAAGTCTTTATCCCTCTGTTGCCAAGCAGATGCTAACGTGTTTTTCATGCGTTCAACGGCGCGTTTTAATAAAGCGAGATCCGTTGAATGAGCGGTGTAGTGATAGGTATCTGGATATAACCATCCCTCTAATTTTGAGGACCCATTGTTTGTTTGATCAGCATAAGGAATATCCAGTAAGGCGAAAATATCCTGCTCTGTTTTGTGTTGTAAAGTTTGGTTTAAGTGAGGTGCGTTTTCTAATGTTTTTCGCCATGTTTTGAAAGTATCGCCTTCAATAAATTGAATGCTAAATTGCGCTTCTTTACCTGAATTGAGTCGTTGTAATAAGCTTTCAACAGTCGTCATTCCCGCTAATGAATAGGTTCCCGCTTTGATTTTGTTCAGTTCGGGCGTGAGTTTTAATAAATAAGGGAGTAACGTTGCGTCATCGAGCAATTTTTCTTGCTCAAAGAGATGAGCAAGCTTTTGTCCTGTTGTACCACGTTCAATTGTCAGTAATTGATCATCGCTGACTACATTGATTGACTGAGTTTTAAATTGTTGAATTTGAGTATAGATGAACAGTATTGCACCGATACCGATTATCATAACAAAAGATAAAAAGCCGAATAATTTTTTCATTAAGAAATGCGTCTCACTTGTTCACCACACTAAAATTGTTGCGATTATAGCATAAGAAATATCGATATTGAGACACTGAGGGAAGCAAAAGTGCGGTGAAATCTCGATAGATTTTTACCGCACTTTGTGGTTGTCATGTTATGTGTTAGAACAACACACGTGTACGAATGGTTCCATCAATTTCTTTTAATTGATTGAGCAGAGTATGTGCATTGTCAGTTTCAACATCAATCACAACGTAACCAATCGTGGGTTCTGTTTGTAAATATTGCGCGGCAATATTCACGTTAGCAGCGACGAAGACTTGGTTAATTTTATTCAATACGCCTGGTTTATTGTGGTGAATATGCAGTAAACGTTTTGCGCCACTGTGTTCTGGTAAGGAGACTTCTGGGAAGTTGACCGCAGAAAGTGTAGATCCATTATCAGAATATTTAACAAATTTTCCAGCCACTTCTGATCCAATATTTTCTTGAGCTTCAGAAGTCGATCCACCAATATGGGGAGTTAAAATGACGTTATCAAAAGCACGTAATGGCGAAACAAACTCCTCTTGGATAGAGGCAGGCTCTACTGGGAATACGTCTAATGCTGCACCGCGAATTTTACCTGACTCGAGCGCTTGAGCTAACGCGTCGATATCGACGACGGTTCCTCGTGCAGCATTAATTAAAATCGCACCGTCTTTTAGTTGAGCAAGACGTTCAGCGCTCATTAAGTTTTTCGTTGAGGCATTTTCTGGCACATGTAATGAGACCACATCGCTCATGGAAAGCAATTCTTCTAATGTGCGTACTTGTTGTGCATTACCGAGTGGAAGTTTGTTTTCAATATCGTAGAAGAACACATGCATGCCTAGTGACTCGGCAATCACACTCAATTGTGAGCCGATATGACCATAGCCAATGATGCCCAATTTTTTACCACGTACTTCATGTGAACCCGCAGCAGATTTGTTCCAAATACCACGATGCACTTCCGCATTGGCTTGTGGCACGTTACGCATTAAGAGCAAAATTTCACCTAATACTAATTCTGCAACAGAACGAGTGTTGGAGAAAGGGGCATTGAAGACAGGAATGCCACGCTGTTTTGCGGCATTTAAGTCCACTTGGTTTGTGCCAATACAAAAACAGCCAATAGCAATTAATTTTTGTGCGTGTTCTAATACGTCAGCCGTTAAGAACGTACGAGAACGAATTCCAACAAAATGCGCATCTTTGATGGCTTCTTTTAATTCTTCATCGTCAAGGGCTTTTTTATGGTATTCAATATTCGTGTAGCCAGCGGCTTGTAACACTTCAATCGCACTTTGGTGGACACCCTCTAGGAGTAAAAATTTGATCTTCGCTTTATCAAGAGAAACCTTGGTTGTCATATCTGCTTTTTTCCTTCGTATTGATGTTGTTATTCGATCGTTTGCACACCGTCTGGCGTCCCGACAATAATGAGATCAGCAGGACGAAGCGCAAAAATACCATTTGTCACTACACCTGCGACATTATTGAGTTCTTTTTCGATTTCCATTGGGCTCATAATTAAAAAATTATGGACATCTAAAATCACGTTACCATTATCGGTGACCACACCCTCACGGTATTCTGGCGAACCGCCTAAGGCAACAAGTTTACGGGCAACTTGTGAGCGTGCCATTGGAATGACTTCAACAGGGAGGGGAAATGTTGCCCCTAGGATATCGACTTGTTTACTTTCATCGATAATACAAATAAATTTTTTCGCGAGTGCGGCAACGATTTTTTCACGAGTCAATGCCGCACCGCCCCCCTTGATCATCATTTTTTGTGGGTTCACTTCGTCTGCACCATCAACATAAATGTCCAAACTTGATACATCATTTGCACTCAATACTTCAATACCTTGTTTTCTGAGTAATTCTTCAGATGCTTTTGAAGCAGCAACGGCGCCTTTAATTTGATCTTTCATCGAGCCTAACGCTTCAATAAAACAATTGACAGTCGAGCCACTTCCTACGCCCACGATCGTATCAGGTTTGACGTATTGTAAGGCTGCTTTTGCCGCTTGTTTTTTCATTTCAAGTTGATTCATTTTTAGTCCTTTTACTCGCTTAATGAGAAATAATGTCTTATTGCCAATATGAGTATGGCATTTTATCAAAAGAAAATGTTACGTAATCGTTTGCGTATCTTGTAATCACGCCATACTTTAATCCTATTCACGTGGATTAACAAGCTTATTGTGGTAAAAATTGTTCTAACAATTCATTTAAAAAGAGTTTGCCTCGTTCTGTCACTTGCCAGTATTCTGCATGTTGCACAATATACTGTTTAGATAATGCCCACTGGAGTGGTTTTTCAACGTCAGCGAACTGCAGTCCAGTATATTGTTCAAATTCGGCTTTTGGGACAGGTTCTAACAAACGAAAACGATTCATAAAAAATTCAAAAGCGCGATCCGCCGCATCAACGGGTTTTTCTTCGTATAAGTATTCGCCTCGCAAATAACCTTTAGGGTGTTTCGTTTTGCTATAACGAAGGATCTCGCCTGATTCATTGCTGACTTTACCGTGGGCACCACAGCCAATGGCGAGATAATCACCAAAGCGCCAATAATTCAAATTATGTTGGCATTGGTAATCGGGTTTAGCATAAGCGGAGGTCTCATACTGTTTATAACCTGCTTGGGTAAGTAATTGATGACCTTGTTCAAAAATATCCCAGAGTGCATCGTCGTCAGGTAATGTCGGTGGGCGATACGCAAAGAGCGTGTTGGGTTCAATTGTTAGCTGGTACCAAGAAAGGTGTGGCGGATTCAGCGCGATAGCTTGTTTTAAATCGTCTAATGCTTCTTCGAGGGTTTGATTAGGTAACCCGTGCATTAAATCAAGATTGAAACTTTTGAGTCCTGAAACCTGCGCAAATTCGACCGCTCTTTTCGCTTCTGCTGCAGTGTGAATACGTCCTAATCGTTTCAATTTATCGTCATTGAAACTTTGTATCCCCATCGAAATGCGCGTGACTCCAGCGTTGACATAACCACGAAAACGTTCTGCTTCCACTGTTCCTGGATTAGCCTCTAACGTAATTTCAATGCCTGGCTCAAATGGAATGAGCTGTTTTATTTCACTAAGCAAACTGTGTATCGTCTCTGCTGAAAACAGACTGGGTGTTCCACCACCGATAAAAATCGTGTGGAGCTGACGTCCCGCTATGCTGTGAGAAAAACGTTGTAAATCCTGTCTTAGATCAGCCAATAAATGTTTAGCATACTCTTGTTCGGGAATTTTCCCTTTTTGTGCATGCGAATTAAAATCACAATAGGGACATTTTTGCACGCACCAAGGGATATGAATATACAAACTTAATGGAGGGAGAGTGAGCTTCACTTAACGTACCACCACCGCGGTCCCGCTTGCCACAATCATAAACATACTTTTCCCGTCACCGTTAATTGATGTGTAGTTGACTTCGACGCCCACAATCGCATTTGCGCCTAAGCGTTGTGCATTTTTTTGCATTTCTTCAAGGGCTTCTTGGCGAGCTCGCGTAATTTTGGATTCATAGGCTCCAGAACGTCCGCCAAGGATATCCGTGATACCTGCAAAAAAATCGCGAATAAAGTTTGACCCTGCGACGACCTCACCAAAAACCACTTGTTTATATTCAGCAATCTGTTTACCTTCTACATTTGGAGTTGTCGTAATAATCATTTTATTTCCTTTTTATTGTGTCTATTATTGAACATCTTTGTGTCATTTTTCTAATCTTCTGCTAGAGTGCAGCCTGTTATTCATATCAAGGGTATGATATCCCCTGATTAATTACTTTTAGCGGTTAATTTGTTTTTTAAGACTGACAGCGCTTTTGCTCGATGTGAAATTTTTTTCTTCTCAGCAGTTTCAAGTTCAGCAAAAGTACAATTCACCTCTGGGCTGAAAAATAAACTATCATAACCAAACCCATTTTCGCCCTTTTCACTGAAAGCAATTTCACCAAAACATTCTCCTTCGGCAATAATCGGAGAAGGATCGGTTTCATGTTGTAACATGACGATACAACTCACAAATTTTGCTTGGCGTTTATCTTGTGTGACGTGGGCTAATTCCGCGAGCAGTTTATGGCGATTTTGTGCGTCAGCAGTGTCATCGTCAA
This sequence comes from Pasteurella sp. P03HT, assembly GCF_054052285.1. Classification (NCBI taxonomy): domain Bacteria; kingdom Pseudomonadati; phylum Pseudomonadota; class Gammaproteobacteria; order Pasteurellales; family Pasteurellaceae; genus Pasteurella; species Pasteurella sp. P03HT. The sequence continues at coordinate 399,185 of NZ_JBSIUM010000001.1, read as the reverse complement.
CCCCTGCATAACGCGCAGAATATAAGCCAGGAGCTCCCCCTAATGCCTCAACAACGAGACCTGAGTCATCAGCAATTGCAGGTAAACCTGACATTTTGCTTGCATAACGTGCTTTTAATAACGCATTTTCCACAAAAGTTAATCCTGTTTCTTCGGGACTTTCGATGCCTAAATCCGTTTGTGCAATGACATCAAAACCGAAATCCGCTAGGACATCTGACATTTCTTTGACTTTACCTTGATTGCCTGTTGCTAATACGACTTTTTGTTTCATGTAAACATTCTCATGGTGAATAAAACGTGAAGAAATTATACGCTTTTCTACTCAAGAAACCAAAAAACAAAAAAAGCGGAATGGTAGAATTCCGCTCATGCTATAAGGAAAAGTTAAGACCGTTATAATGTGATACGGGCTTTGTTTTTTTCTAGCGTCGCTGGACCAATTCCTGGTATCTCAAGTAATTGTTCTAACATCGTAAAGGGTCCCTGAGTTTCCCGATATTCAACAATGGCTTCCGCTTTTTTCGCACCAATACCGACTAACGCAGCCTGAATTTCGTTTGCCGTTGCTTGATTAATATTGATTTTATTGATAATTGTCTCAGGTGTGACGGGAGGGGCAGTGCCTGATGTCTGGGTTAGGGTGGAGTGAGTTGAAGGAGCGGTTGCCGCGTAAGTCGGGAGACTGCTAGAGAATATGACAAAAGTGAGGCAAGAGAGAACCAGTGAGGTTAATTTCATACGATTTCCTTTAATGTAATAGAATTAATCATAAATGTGTTGAATTTCAACAAAAAGGAATCTTACTGAAAAAGTCAAAATTGGCTAAATATGCCATGTATTTTTGCGATCTCGATCGTAGAAAAAAATGAGAAAGAAAAAAGCGAGAAGGTTATTCTCGCTTTACTTTTGATTGGTTTATTCTGTGACTTCTGTAATTCGCAATTCTTTTGGCACTTCAAATACCGTATTTTCCTCACAACCTTGTAATTCTTCCACTTCAGTGACACCTAATTGCTGAAGGCGTTTTACAACAGATTGAACGAGTACTTCTGGTGCAGAGGCGCCTGCTGTGATACCAATTGTCTTCACGTTTGCTAGCCATTGTGGATCAATATCATCTGCTTCATCAATGAGTTTTGACATGACGCCCATGCGAGAAGCTAATTCGGCTAAACGATTTGAGTTAGAGGAGTTTTTAGATCCCACAACAATGACCAAATCAGATTGTTGTGCGAGTTCTCGTACCGCTTGCTGACGGTTTGTCGTCGCATAACAAATATCATTTTTACGTGGTCCTTGAATAGCTGGATATTTTTGCTTTAATGCTTCTATGACCTCACTGGTGTCATCAATGGATAACGTTGTTTGTGTCATAAAAGTTAAATCTTCTTCTTTTTTTAAACCAAGTTTTGCAATATCTTCGACACTTTCGATTAAGAAAATGCCTCCTTCAGGATTATCGTATTGTCCCATCGTCCCTTCTACTTCTGGGTGCCCTTCGTGACCGATTAAAATCGCTTTGGTTCCTTTTCGGCTGGCACGAGCCACTTGCATATGGACTTTAGTGACAAGAGGGCAAGTCGCATCAAACACTTTCAAATTACGTTTTTTTGCCTCTTGACGAACCGCTTGTGATACACCATGTGCGGAGAAAATCACAATCGCACCATCTGGTACTTCATCTAATTCTTCAACAAAAACCGCGCCACGCTCACGCAGTCCATTCACAACAAAACGATTGTGCACGACTTCGTGACGAACATAGATAGGTGAACCGTGAATCTCTAAAGCAGATTCAACAATACTAATCGCACGGTCAACACCTGCGCAGAAACCACGTGGATTGGCTAAAATAATTTTCATTATTTTCCTCTATTTTGTTGATTTGGATGGGGGCTCAGACTCATGACGGTTTTTGATCGCATCTAGAATTAAAAGCCCTGCACCAATTGAAATTGCAATATCTGCGACATTAAAAACTGGGTAATGATAAATATCCCAATAAAAGTCTAAAAAATCTACAACAAAACCATGGTAAGTTCGATCAACCATATTGCCCAATGCACCACCAATGATCAGGGCATAGGCATAATTTTGCAGTTTTTGTGATGCCTTATTCTTGTACAGAAAATATACAAGCATCATAGAAATAACACTCGCGAGAACAATGAAAAGATGTTTTTGCCAGCCACTATGTTCCGCTAAGAAACTGAACGCCGCACCGTAGTTACGCACATATGTTAAGTTAAAAAAAGGGAGAATATTGACACTTTCATATAAAGCAAAGTGTTGCACAATGAGATATTTTGTTCCTAAATCAAGTACAAAAGCAACAAGACTTAGCCATAGAAATGACAGCCCTGTTTTAGTTTGTGTCATCAGCACTGATAAAAATCCTTAAAATTGCAGAGGCGAACTGTTAGGTTCGCCCTGATGTAAATGTCCTTGCTATGTTGGGCAAGTCAGTTTCACTGCCCAATGTTCAACTTAAGCAAAATGTCTTACTTCACCATTGCCCTCAACATTTTCAATACAGCGAGCACAAAGCGTTGGATGAGTTGAGTTGACACCAATGGTATCCGAATAATGCCAGCAACGTGGACATTTTTCGGCTGCAGAACGAATGACGCTAACGGCTAATCCTTTCACTTCACCTTCGGAAACGTCGGCTTGAGCAAGAGGTTTGACTTCCGCTTTAGATGTCATTAATACAAAACGTAATTCATTTTGTAATTGGTTTAATACTTCAGCATGTTTTTCATCGGCGTAAATCGTAAGTTCTGCTTCTAATGCGGAACCAATGATTTTGTCATTACGCGCCTGTTCTAATACTCGGTTCACTTCGTTACGTAATGTAATCACTTGTTGCCAATAAGCATCATTCATTGTTTCATGGGCATCTAATGCAAATAACCCTGAGTAAAATTCTTCAGTGAAAACAAATTCCGCACGCTCACCAGGTAAGTATTGCCAAATTTCATCTGCAGTAAAGGATAAAACAGGGGCAATCCAACGGACTAACGCTTCAGCAATGTGCCATAACGCAGTTTGGCAGCTACGACGTGCAAGGCTGTCAGCTTTCGTCGTATATTGACGATCTTTGATGATATCTAAATAGAATGAACCCATTTCAACAGAACAGAATTTCATCAAACGCTGAATAACAGTATGGAATTGGTAGTTATCGTAAGCGTCTTTAATTTCATTTTGCGCTTGTAATGCACAGTCGACAGCCCAACGGTCTAAAACCATCATTTGCTCAGGTTTTACTAAGTCACGTTTAGGATCAAATCCATTTAAATTAGCTAATAAGAAACGTGCTGTATTACGAATACGGCGATAAGTATCACCCGCACTATTTAAGATATTATGTGATACGGCGATTTCCCCCGTATAGTCTGTTGAAGCAACCCACAAACGTAAAATATCCGCGCCATTTTTGTTCCATACTTCACTTGGTAAAATCACATTACCAAGTGACTTAGACATTTTGTAGCCTTTCTCATCCACAGTAAAACCGTGAGTCAGAACTTGTTTATAAGGCGCTTTATTATCAGTTGCAGTAGAAAGCATGAGGGAAGACATAAACCAACCACGGTGTTGGTCAGACCCCTCTAGATACATGTCTGCTTCATTCCCATTAAATTCTGGGCGATCTTTTACCACGGAGAAATAGGTTGAACCAGAGTCAAACCAAACATCTAGGGTATCTGGTACTTTGATGTATTGCTCTGCCTCGTCACCAAGTAATGTTTTAGGATCAAGATCCCACCATGCTTGAATACCTTTTTCTTCAACGCGTTTAGCAACCTCTTCGACTAATTCCACTGTGCGTGGGTGAAGTTCTTCAGTTTCTTTGTGGATAAAGAGTGCGACAGGGACACCCCAGGTACGTTGACGAGAAATACACCAGTCTGGGCGATTTTCAACCATTTTTTCAATGCGTGCTTGTCCCCAGCTTGGAATCCAGCGTACTTTTTGGATTTCACGTAAGGCTTGTTGGCGTAAACCTTGTTTTTCCATGCCAATGAACCATTGTGGTGTCGCACGGAAAATGATTGGGGTTTTATGACGCCAACAGTGTGGGTAGCTGTGTTTAATCTTACTGAATTTTAATAATGCTCCAACCTCTTGTAGTTTTGCTACAACCAGATCATTGGATTCAAACACGCCTTTACCCGCAAAGAAAGGAACATCAGCTTTGAATAAACCGTCATTACCAATTAAGCCCGCCATCTCGATCCCATTTTTCATCGCGATGATATAGTCATCATGACCATGATCAGGGGCAGTATGGACAAGACCTGTGCCACCATCAGTTGTCACGTGATCGCCTAAAATAAATGGGACATCATATTCATAGAACGGGTGGTTAAAGCGCAACCAGTTTAGATCCGCCCCTTTAGCTTCACCTAATACATCGAATTGTTCAATATTCGCTGCTTTTACAACATCTTCAACGAGATCTTTCGCTAAAATGACACGTTCTGTTCCAAATTGGACGAGTTGATAATCCAAATTTTCGTGGAGGGCAATCGCGCGGTTAGATGGAATGGTCCATGGTGTTGTTGTCCAGATCACTGCTGAAATAGTACCAGTGCCTTTTCCGACGGCTTGAAATTTTTGTTCTACTGTTGTTGGATCGACTGCATTAAAGCGCACATAGATGGAGGGTGAAACACGATCTTCATATTCCACTTCCGCTTCTGCTAAAGAAGACGCACAGTCTAAACACCAATGTACTGGTTTGGAACCTTTGTAGAGGTGACCATTTTCGACGGCTTTACCAAAGGCGCGGATAATGTTTGCTTCAGTATGGAAATTCATAGTGAGATACGGATTATCCCAGTCACCTAATACGCCCATACGGATAAAATCAGCTTTCTGTCCTTCTACTTGTTCTGCAGCATAGCGACGGCAGGCTTCACGAAATTCTGCTGCTGAGATTTTTTCATTAGGTTTACCCACAATACTTTCTACTTTTAATTCGATCGGTAACCCGTGGCAGTCCCAACCAGGAATATAAGGTGAATCATAGCCTAATGCTGTTTTTGACTTGATAATAATATCTTTAAGAATTTTATTAACGGCGTGACCTAGATGGAGTGAACCATTTGCGTAAGGAGGACCATCATGCAAAATAAATGATTTTTTGCCTTTCGAGGCTTCACGGATTTTTTGGTAGAGGTTGTTTTCATACCAATGTTGTAACATTTGTGGTTCACGCTTCGCGAGATCACCACGCATAGGGAAACCTGTTTCTGGTAGGTTTAAGGTATTTTTATAATCAACTGTCATTGTGATATCCCAATTAATAAAATTAACTAATCTGTTACCGATTGCTGTAGGCTGAAAAATTGTTTTGCTGTGTCCACATCCTTGGCAATTTGCTGTTTTAATGCCTCAAAAGTGGGAAATTTAAATTCGTTACGGATTTTATGGCAAAATTCTACTTCAATACACTGACCATAAATATCATCTTTAAAATTAAATAGATGAGTTTCTAATAGCTGTACCGCACCATTGATTGTCGGTCGACTTCCAATGTTTGCCACGCCCAGATAAATCATATTATTTTTTAATCGCACTTTGACGGCGTAGACACCTTTAACGGGATTAACTTGGCGGTGTAGTGGTATATTGGCAGTAGGAAAACCGATTGTGCGACCAAGCTTATTACCATGTGCAACACGTCCGAAAATACGATAAGGTTTGCCTAGCATTTTGGCCGCATGTAACAAGTCATCCTGAGCTAATGCTTCACGAATTGCAGTGCTACTAATACGTAGTTGCTCAACACAAAAGCTATGATTATCTTCAACGATAAAACCAAATGCTTCGCTGGCTTGTTGTAATAGCGTAAAATCGCCCTGTCGTTTTGCACCAAAACGGAAATCATCCCCAATACTTAAAAATTTCACGTTTAATTTATTGACTAACCAATCTTTGATGAAGGTTTGTGCATCTTGTTCAGCAAAGTATTGGTTAAAACGAATACAAATCACATAATCAACTTCTGCTTTGGCAAGATAATGTAATTTATCACGTAACCGCATTAAACGTGCGGGCACTGCCTCACCAGTAAAATATTCGCGTGGTTGTGGCTCAAATAACATCACCACAACGGGTAAGTTTAACGCATCAGCTTTTTGGCGTAAGTGCTTCAAAATCGCTTGATGACCTAAATGGACACCATCGAAATTGCCGATAGTTAGCGCGCAGCCAGATAAATTTTTAGGTAAATTATGGATGCCACGAATGAGTCGCATTGGAATTGTTATCCGTTCGAAATTTATAAGCCAAAATAATCCGAACATTATAAGCATAAATTAAGCAAATAGGCGATATTTTTTTATGCTTATCCTTTGCTCATTACGTGTCGTTTTCGTATGCCCACTAAGACCAACATACCAAAATAAGCAATCACAGCTAAACCGATTAACCATAAGAGCCAATGTACACGGCTTAAGAAACTCATTGCATGCCATTCAAGCAACGTTGGCGTGTGATACCAAACGAGCCCCCCCATAACCGATGCAGAGAGCAACACCTTCCCTAAAAAGACTGCACTTTTCTGACTAAAATGGTAAACGTCAGCCCGAGCTAGCCCACGGTATAATAAATACGCATTAAGCGTTGCCGATAAGGCAGATGCCATAGCCAGCCCTACATAACTAAATGGAATGGCAAGTAAGTTGAATCCCATGTTGCTGATCATCGCGATGATGCCAATTTTTACTGGTGTTTTCGTATCTTGGCGAGCATAATAGCCATTTGCTAAAATTTTAATCAGCATGAAACTGAGTAGCCCTGCATTAAATGCCCATAACGAAAGAGACGCCGCTTGTACGTCACTTAACCCAAAATGCCCACGCATGAACAAGACAAGTAGAAGTGGTTGGGCTAAAATTGCGATCCCTACCATTGCTGGCACACCAAGGAGTAAGATCATACGAACTCCCCAATCCATTGTATGACGAAAATCGACCGCACTTTGTGCCGCATTCTCATTACGGTTTACATGGTGACGTGCCAATGTGGGTAAAATAACCGTTGAGATAGCGATACCAAATAGACCGAGTGGAAATTCTAATAGGCGATCAGAGTAATAGAGCCAGCTGATTGATCCTGTCATTAAAAAACTCGCGATTAGAGTATCAAGTAGTAAGTTAATTTGACTGACGGATACACCAAATAATGCGGGGATCATCAACGTTCGAATTTTTTTGACGCCTTCATCGTGCCAAGCCCATTTGGGTTTGACCAATAAGCCTGCTTTTTTCAAAAATGGAATTTGGAATAAAAATTGTAATAGACCGCCCACAAAAATACCAATTGCGAGCGCAAGATCAGGATTGTCCATTCGTGGCGCGAGGAAAAGTGCGGTACAAATCATCGCAATATTGAGTAACACAGGCGAAAAAGACATGACACCAAACTTACCAATCGTATTCAGAATTGCACCAGAGAGTGCAACAAACGTCACGAACCAGAGATAAGGAAACGTGATTTTTAGCAGCAAAGAGGCTTGCTCAAATTTGACTGCATTCGGTCCATCATTGAGCCAATCGAGAAACCACCCTGTACCAAAAATCGCAGCCACAATAGGTGAAAAAATCATAGCCAGCACAGTCACAATAGAGACCAATCCGCCTAAGGTTCCAGATACTTTGCCAATAAATTCACGTGTTTTATCAAGGTCACCCGATTTTTGATACTCGGCAAGAACGGGAACAAAGGCTTGTGAAAATGCGCCTTCGGCAAATAAGCGTCGTAAGAAGTTAGGGATCTTATTTGCGAACAAGAAAACATCTGCTGCTACACCAGCACCGAGTAAGTTGGCGATAACGATATCTCGTATTAACCCTAAAATACGTGATAGTAAGGTCATGGTACTGACAACGATGCCAGATTTTAATAATCCTTTGCTCAAAATAATGTACTCAAGGTGATGGTCTGAAGAAAATTTATGTAATTGTATAGAAATTTTGTTTTTACGCTATATTCTAAGTGAAAAAACTGCTAAAATCTCGCCCACATCGTTTGGTGAGCCATATTGAGAGTGCTTGATTGATATAACGATGCAAAAACTTTCGGTTGTGTCTCACCGAAACCAACAACAAATTTTCAGTGATAAAGGCAATTTGTCATTGACAAAAGCATAGAAAATAGGCATATTTTACGCCTTTAATTTATCTCGTTTACTAACACATAATTTTAGGAGTTTGACCTTGGCTAATATCAAGTCAGCTAAAAAACGTGCGATTCAATCAGAAAAACGCCGTCAGCACAATGCAAGTCAACGCTCAATGATGCGTACTTACATTAAAAAAGTTTACGCAGCAGTAGCAGCAGGTGATAAATCAGTAGCAGAAGCAGCATTCGTAGAAATGCAAAAAGTTGTAGACAGAATGGCTTCTAAAGGTTTAATCCACGCAAACAAAGCAGCTAACCACAAAGCGAAATTATCTGCACAAATCAAAAAATTAGCGTAATTTTTCGATTTTTAGTAAAAATAAAACCGCGCCTTATCAAGGGGCGGTTTTTTATTTTGCGTAAAATATGTTCTGGTGAGTTTATTAGATTATTTATTAAAGCGTTTACGTCGACGGTGGTACTGCAATGTATTGCTCACGGTTTTTAGCACTTTTGTTGGTTTGGTTTCCATCGGTTTGCGATAGGTTCTACGGTAATGACTGAGGAAATAATGTACTGAACTGGCGAGTAGAATCCCCGCTAAAAAGACGATAATTAGCTCCCCATATAATTGGTGAAAAATTTGATCGATTTTATTTTGCGTGGTTTTACCATACTTGGCATCAAAAGTGACACGCAAAAAACCTTCTATGCCGTGAGAGGAATAAATGGGTTCCACAATTTGTTGTGCATTATTCTCGTTGTCCTCTACTGTTGTATCATTTAATCCCAACGTTGCTCGTAAGCTTTTAGAATGATTGGTTTGAGCTAATAATTCTCCATTATTGGCATAGATCGATGCATCAAGTACAAATTCTTCTTTAGCAAACGCATTGAGATTCTCTGTAAGTTTTTCTGTACTGGCGTTATTGACCAGCAACATAGAAAATAGATTCGCCTGCTGCCTCACTAATAGATGCGATAAGTTAGAAACTTGGTTTACGCTGGCTAATTGCGAGCCAATTTTGAATTGTTGAACGCCAAACAAAATGACCGCCATCGTAGCGCAACAAAATAAGATGATCGATGTGATCATCGTGAGTTTAATCAGTTTTTCTTTCGTTAAATGCAACTTCTTTTTTCCTAAACGTCAGTAAATAGGCTAGAATACCAGCACATTATTTTCATCACAATTTACAGGATTTCCTATGCAAACACAAAACCTTGCAATGATAAGGCAACGTTTTCCTACTTTTCCTCGTGCGCTAATTGCAGATCAAAAATTGACTGATGGTGAGACAAAATTCATTCTGTATGGCAGTCAGCTCAATGATGAGCGCTTGCTACAATTTCAGCAAAAGTGCGGTGAGAATTTTGTTATTTTAGATGGCTGGACAGTTTTACACAATACCGTCGTATTATTGCAAGGAACATGGCAAGCACAATGGTTGACCAATGCGCATGACTTGGCATTAGATGCCGCGAAAATGGATTTTTCTCCTCGTTTGCAACAGCCTGGTTTATTGGTTATGGACATGGATTCTACTGCTATTCAAATCGAATGTATTGATGAAATTGCTAAATTAGCTGGTACAGGGGAATTAGTGTCAGCGATTACGGCACAAGCCATGCGTGGTGAATTAGATTTTGAGCAAAGTTTGCGTCGTCGCGTGGCCACTTTACAAGGCGCGCCAGAAGAGATTCTTACTCAGGTTCGAGAGCGTTTACCCTTAATGCCTGGTCTTGTCGAGACGATTCAGGTGCTGCAACAGTATGGTTGGAAAACTGCGATTGCATCAGGGGGATTTACGTATTTTACCGACTATTTGAAGACATTATTAAAGCTTGATTACACCGTCTCAAATCAGTTTGATATTCAAAATGGAATCTTGACAGGGAAAGTGAAAGGTGAAGTAGTGGATGCTCAGTATAAAGCACGGACTTTGCAACAGTTAGCACAACAATATGGAATTGCTCTAGAAAATACGGTGGCGATTGGGGATGGTGCAAATGACTTAGCGATGCTTGCGGTTGCAGGTTTAGGGGTAGCATTGCATGCCAAACCAAAAGTACAACAGCAGGCGCAAATTGTGGTAAACTTCGCTGACTTTAGCGGGCTTTTATGCTTATTGAGTGCGGCCCAGAGATTAATTAAGGAGTAAACTATGCCTTCTTTTGATATTGTGTCTGAAATTACGTTACATGAGGTACGTAATGCAGTGGAAAATGCGAACCGTGATTTAACAAATCGTTGGGATTTCCGTAATGTACAAGCCTCTATTGAATTAAATGAAAAAAATGAAACGATTAAAGTATCGAGTGAGTCAGATTTCCAAGTTGAGCAACTTGTCGATATTTTACGTAATGCCTGCATTAAACGTGGTATTGATTCCAGTTCGCTAGATATTCCAACAGAGTATGAACATAGTGGTAAAACATACAGTAAGGAAATCAAGCTAAAACAAGGCATTGAAACTGAAATGGCGAAGAAAATTACTAAATTAATTAAAGATGCTAAGTTAAAAGTACAAACGCAAATTCAAGGTGAACAAGTGCGCGTAACTGGAAAATCTCGCGATGATTTACAGGCAACGATTCAGCTAGTAAAAAATGCGGAACTTGGCCAACCTTTCCAATTTAATAATTTTAGAGATTAATCAAGAAAAAAAAGCCGAAGCATTGTTGCTCCGGCTTTTTTGCTCTGTTTTGTGAGTATTATTTACTCATGATTCGTAATGATCTTAAGATAAAGATTAATAAACTTGCGCCGAGTACGCCAAATAATAAACCTGCTAGTGAGAAGCTGCCTGCTGCTTGCGCTGAACCAATTTCTAACACATCACCAAAAATCCAACGACCAAGTGATGAGCCAATAATCCCGATGATGATATTCATAAGCAGACCCATGTCACTTTTCATGACTTTCTCTGCAATCCAACCAATTAATGCCCCGACAATGATAGCCGAAATCCAACCCATATTTTTCTCCTTATGAGTAGTCAATAGAAAAATTAAAATCAAATCATTGATTTAAAAAATGGCAGTGTAAATAAGTAATGTGCGATGTTTTCTATACAACAATACATTTCTTATGCAAAAATACCATAACAGAATTTAACATAAATGCAACAAATCTGGCTTGAATATACTCAAAATTACTTTTCTTGACATTATTTTTAGCAAAATGAGCTGATTATATGGATTGTTAGAATAAATTGATGGGGAGGATTAGGCTTATTGTGGAATAAAAAAGTAGAATGAATATTACTTACTTTGTATTTTTCAATACTCATTGAAGTTAAGTGTAAATAGGTATTTCGGAGAGATGGTGCCCCCAACAGGACTTGAACCTGTGACCAATCGATTATGAGTCGACTGCTCTGACCGACTGAGCTATAGGGGCGGTCTTATAGAACTGAAAACTTGGGAATTATAGATAAATCCTTGAATAAAGTCTAGGATTTGGTTTCTGCATGTTTCAAATTTAAACAAAAAAGCTGTTAATACCATTAACAGCTTTTTGGTCTCTCATAGATTATTCATCTAAGAAGCTTCTGAGGGTTTCTGAACGACTTGGGTGACGTAGTTTACGTAAGGCTTTTGCTTCAATTTGGCGAATACGTTCACGTGTGACATCAAACTGTTTCCCCACTTCTTCTAAGGTATGATCAGTATTCATATCGATACCAAAACGCATTCGTAGGACTTTTGCTTCACGAGGCGTTAGCCCTTCTAATACTTCGTGTGTCGCGACTTTTAAGCTTTGTGCTGTTGCAGAGTCTAATGGAAGCTCAAGTGTTGAGTCCTCGATGAAGTCGCCTAAATGTGAATCATCGTCATCACCAATTGGAGTTTCCATCGAAATAGGCTCTTTGGCAATTTTAAGGACTTTGCGAATCTTGTCTTCTGGCATTCCCATGCGTTCAGCAAGTTCCTCCGGTGAGGCCTCACGACCCATTTCCTGCAACATTTGACGTGAAATACGATTTAATTTATTAATCGTTTCGATCATATGTACAGGAATACGAATTGTTCTTGCCTGATCCGCAATAGAGCGTGTGATTGCTTGGCGAATCCACCACGTTGCGTAAGTTGAGAATTTGTAGCCACGACGGTATTCGAATTTATCTACCGCCTTCATTAGGCCAATATTCCCTTCTTGAATTAGGTCTAAGAATTGTAGACCACGGTTAGTGTATTTCTTCGCAATAGAAATGACTAAACGTAAGTTCGCTTCTACCATTTCTTTTTTAGCACGTCGTGCTTTTAATTCACCAGCAGAAATACGTTCACACACTTCACGAATCTGTTGTACGGTGAGGTTAGTTTGGCGTTCAATTTCTAAGATGTTGTCAATGTGCTGACGAATTTCGTCTTCGTGTTTAGCTAATTTCTCTGACCAACTTTTACCTGATGACACGGCTTTGATTAACCAAGCATCTTGATTTTCATGCCCAATGAACACTTTTTGGAATTGTTCTTTTGGCATTTTGGCTTTATCAACAACAATTTTTTGGATGCTACGTTCTTGTTGACGGACCGAACGCATCATATTGCTCATTAAGTTGACTAGCGTATCAAATTGTTTTGGTACTAAGCGGAATTGTGTGAAAACATCTGCTAATGCTTGAATTTGATCTTTTGATTTTTTACTCGTACGACCATGTTTCTCAATGATAGCAACGGTTTTTTCATGTTGCGTTCTTAATTCTAAGAATTTTTCACGCGCGACTTCAGGATCGATAGAGTTATCTGAATCACTATCATCACTGCTGTTTTCTTCTTCGCTCTCTTCTTCCTCTTCTTCCTCTTCTTCATCGTTCAATGGAACGGCAACAGAGTCAGATTCTTCATCTTCATCAAAAGATTCTTCTATTTCTGTGACATCACCTTCTGTGATGGCATTAGGATCAACGAAGCCCGTAATCAAATCCGCTAAGCGAACGCCACCTTCTTCAACTAAATCATATTGTTCGAGTAAATAGGTGATGGCTTCAGGATAAAATGCAATAGCACTTTGTACTTCGTTGATGCCTTCTTCAATGCGTTTTGCAATATCAATTTCGCCTTCACGTGTTAAGAGTTCAACACTACCCATTTCACGCATGTACATACGAACAGGATCCGTAGTGCGCCCAATTTCTGCTTCAACACTTGATAGAACTTGAGTCGCTTCTTCAACGGCATCTTCATCTGCAATCGCTTCATTCAGCATAAGATCATCGGCATCAGGTGCAGTCTCTAGCACTTGGATACCCATATCGTTAATCATCTGAATAATATCTTCAATTTGTTCAGCATCGACTAATTCTTCTGGAAGATGATCGTTGACTTCCGCGTAAGTGAGATAGCCTTGCTCTTTGCCCTGTGCGATTAACAATTTCAATTGAGATTGTGGATTTTGATCCATAATAATATATCCGCCTTGATTGAGTAGTTATGAAGATAAAATACGGTTGATTTTATCATTGTTATCATAGATTAACTATGCTTTTTGTTGTTTTTTCATTAATAATTGTGTTAGCTTTTGTCGTTCACTTGTATTTAATCCCTCTGCACGATCTTTAGCAATGAGGGCATCGATTTCTTGTTCTATGAGCTGGAAATAAAAGTAACGCAATGTATCTTTGAATGTTTCTTCAATTTTTTCATCTTCAACAAGATGATCCCAAACCGCCAAAATTTCAAGAGCCTTACAGTGTTCTGTATCACGCCAATATTCCAGAATCTGCCCAGTGGTGATGCCGACTCGCTCTCGACAAAGTGCGGTCAGTTTTTCGAATAAATCGAGTCCCGATTCATTCAGTATTCGCAATGGCGTCAAATCAGGAACGAGTTGCGCAAGCTCTGGATTTTGCAGTAATAATCCGATTAATAAGCGCATTGGTGTTCTTTTGACAGCTTGTGGAGGAAGATTAATTTTCACCTCGGAATATGTGGGGATCAGGCTTTCTAGCTGAGCTTGATCCAAAATACCGAGTTTTTGAGCTAGGGTATTGCGTAGGGATAAACGTAGCATTTCACCTGGAATTTTTTTGATTAGTGGGACAGCTAACGCCGCTAATTTCGTTTTTCCTTCTTTGCTAGTAAAGTCCACTTGTGGTGATAAACTTGAGAATAAAAAATCACTGAGCGATTGTGCTTTTTGAATGTAGTTTTCGAATCCAGCTTTACCGTGTTGACGGATAAAGGAATCGGGGTCTTCTCCTTCTGGGAGAAAAATAAATTTCAGCTGTCTACCATCTTCTAAATAAGGTAAAGCATTCTCAAAGGCGCGCCACGCAGCTTCCCGACCTGCACGGTCGCCATCATAGCAACAAATTGCTTGTTCTGTTGTACGAAAAAGTAATTGAATTTGTTCTGCGGTAGTTGCGGTTCCAAGGGAAGCCACGGCATAGTTCACCCCAAATTGTGCGAGTGCAACCACATCCATGTAACCCTCAACGACCAGTAACATGTCAGGACTTTCGTTGACTTGTAAGGCTTCATATAGTCCATATAGCTCATTCCCTTTATGGTATGTGACGGTTTCTGGCGAGTTGAGATATTTCGGTTTTTCATCATTTAATACTCGGCCGCCAAAGGCAATGGTTCTCCCTCGTCGATCTCGAATCGGGAACATAATACGATGACGAAAACGATCGTAGATTTTCCCTTGTTCATTGCGTGAAAGCATACCGAGATCGAACAGTTTTTGTTGATCTTCATTGGTTCTACCAAAGCGTTGTAACACGGCATCAAAACTATTCGGCACAAAACCAATTTGGAAACGTGCGATAATTTCAGGTGAAAGCCCACGTTGTTGCAGATAGCTTTGTGCAGGGATATGTTGTGGCAACTGCTGTTGATAGAACTGTGCAATGTCTTGCATGAGCTCGTACAAGTTACGCTTAGTTTGATAATTGATTTGCTTACTATTAAAGTGCGGTTTATTTTCACGCGGAATTTCTAAACCGAGCAGACCAGCAAGCTCTTCAATGGCTTCGATAAATTCTAATTTATCGTATTCCATTAAGAACGAAATCGCATTCCCATGCGCACCACAGCCAAAGCAATGATAAAACTGTTTTTTCTGACTAACTGTAAATGAAGGTGTTTTTTCGTGATGAAACGGGCAGCAGGCTTGGTAGTCTCGACCCGCTTTTTTGAGCTTAACCCTTGAGTTGACAAGATCCACAATATCTGTTTTTGCTAACAGATCATCAATAAATGTGCGTGGAATTGAGCCTTTCATCAAGTTTATGCCCTTTAGTTAGAAAGTAAAATGGAGCGTATTAAATGAAACAAAACCGTGATACCTCGTCGGTTTCACGGTTTGTATAACTCGAGTTTTAAATACGTTATATCGTATTAGTATAAACGTGTGTTACGTGCATTTTCACGAGCAACGCGTTTTGCATGACGTTTAGCACGTGTTGCGTTTTCACGTTTACGGATAGTAGTTGGTTTTTCATAAAATTCACGGCTGCGAACTTCTGCTAAAATACCAGCTTTTTCGCAAGAGCGTTTAAAACGACGTAATGCAACGTCAAATGATTCGTTTTCACGTACTTTAATTACAGGCATAAGCCAATCACCTCAATGGAATTAATTTTGCAATTGCTAATTTATTTTACCGTTTGGAATAAACGGCTTATTCAATAAAGGTCGCAATTTTAATCTACTTTTCACTTAAAAGCAAAGGGAAGTTTGATCTTTTGCGTAAAAATCATTGTAAACTGGTGAAAGGACAATAAACAAGGTAAAATTCCATCATTCATTAAACGGTAAAGGAATAACAAATGCGAGTATTAGGCATTGAAACATCATGTGATGAAACAGGCGTAGCAATTTATGATGAAGAAAAAGGGTTAGTCGCGAATCAGCTTTATACCCAAATTGCGTTGCATGCTGATTACGGTGGTGTGGTGCCTGAATTAGCCTCGCGTGATCATATTCGTAAGACTGCTCCTCTTATCCAAGCCGCATTAGCTGAAGCAAATTTAACACCTGAAGATATTGATGGCATTGCTTATACGTCAGGTCCAGGACTCGTAGGAGCATTATTAGTGGGCGCGACGATCGCGAGATCCTTGGCTTATGCTTGGAATGTACCTGCAATTAGTGTGCATCACATGGAGGGGCATTTATTAGCCCCAATGTTAGAAGAACATCCACCTGCATTTCCTTTTGTGGCATTGTTAGTTTCTGGCGGGCATACGCAGTTAGTGCGTGTGGATGGCGTCGGTCAATACGTGTTGCTAGGCGAATCGATTGATGATGCGGCAGGAGAGGCATTTGATAAAACCGCAAAATTGCTCGGTTTAGATTATCCAGGTGGGGCGGCATTATCTCGTTTAGCTGAGAGTGGTAAGCCCGATCGTTTTATTTTTCCGCGTCCGATGACGGATCGTCCTGGTTTAGATTTTAGCTTCTCGGGTTTAAAAACGTTTGCGGCGAATACGATTACGCAAGCAATTCAAGAAGAAGGCGAGCTCACGCCGCAAACTAAGGCGGATATTGCCTATGCTTTCCAGCAAGCCGTTGTTGATACATTGGCGATTAAATGTCGTCGTGCACTGAAAGAAACGGGCTTTAAACGGTTAGTCATTGCGGGTGGAGTGAGTGCAAATAAACAGCTTCGTTATCATCTTGCACAATTAATGCAACAGCTAAAAGGAGAAGTGTTTTATCCTCAGCCTCAGTTTTGCACCGATAATGGTGCGATGATTGCCTATACAGGCTTTTTGCGCTTGAAACAAGGTGAGCAACAAGA
This sequence comes from Pasteurella sp. P03HT, assembly GCF_054052285.1. Lineage (NCBI taxonomy): Bacteria > Pseudomonadati > Pseudomonadota > Gammaproteobacteria > Pasteurellales > Pasteurellaceae > Pasteurella > Pasteurella sp. P03HT. The sequence goes on along the minus strand of NZ_JBSIUM010000001.1, from coordinate 382,291 downwards.
GTTAGTCATTGACGTGAAACCACGTTGGGCAATGACAGAATTATCTGCAATAACAACAAATGAAGGGTGAGAAATCACGATGGTTCAACATAACTTAAACGCAGTACGTGCTGCTGCAGTAGGCTGCGGGGTTACGCTCTTGCTTATTGCAATTACTGTATTCATGCTGCCAACAGAAGAATTGATTGATTATTTAACATTAGCGGGGCGTTTAGTCGGTGGTGGTACGACATTGGGTATTTTGATGTTAGCGACCTTACCCCCTTTAACTGGTGCAATTTTTTATTTTATTTGGAAATGGGCCTTAAAATAAGACGGGAAAAGTATGGCAAAGCTCTATTTTTATTATTCAACAATGAATGCGGGAAAATCGACAACGTTGTTGCAATCCTCTTATAATTATAAAGAACGTAATATGAATACGCTGGTCTATACTGCGGCGATTGACGATCGTTTTGGTGTGGGAAAAGTGACATCACGCATTGGTATTAGTCAAGATGCGCGACTTTTCCATAAGGACAGCAATTTATTGCAAGAAATTCAACAACATCTTGAACAGGAAAAACTGAATTGCATTTTAGTTGATGAAGCACAATTTTTAACTAAGGCACAAGTTTATCAATTGAGTGAAGTCGTTGATCAATTAAATATCCCTGTGCTGTGTTACGGTTTACGTACGGATTTCCAATCTGAGTTATTTGAAGGTAGTCAATATTTATTGGCTTGGGCAGATCAGTTGGAAGAGCTCAAAACGATTTGTTATTGTGGGCGAAAAGCTAACTTTGTTTTACGCTTGAATGAAGAGGGCGAAGTCGTACGGGATGGTGCCCAAATTCAAATAGGCGGGAATGATACTTATCTATCAGTATGTCGCTTACATTATAAAGAGAAAATTGCACCTTAAGTTGAGGCTAGACTGCACAAAAGTGCGGTCAATTTTTGAAAAGTTTTAATGAGAAAAGGCGGTGTTTGAAACCGCCTTTTTATTAATTAACGCATTGTTACAAATTCTTCAGAACCTGTAGGGTGGATTGCGACAGTATTATCGAAATCAGCTTTTGTTGCCCCCATTTTGATCGCCACCGCAAAGCCTTGGATCATTTCATCGACACCAAAACCAATACCATGTAAACCAACGATTTTCTCTTCTTTACCAACACAAACGAGTTTCATTCGGCAAGGTTGACGATGCTGTGTAATCGCACTGTACATTGGGGTGAAAGAAGACTTGTAGACTTTTACTTCATCAGCACCATATTGTTCGATTGCTTTTGGTTCCGTTAAACCAACCGTGCCGATTGGCGGGTGGCTGAACACAACCGTTGGAACAAGATTGTAATCTAAATGCTCATTGGGTTTATTGTTAAATAAACGCTCTGAAAGACGACGACCTGCAGCCACTGCAACGGGGGTTAATTCAATCCCGCCTTCAATAATATCACCTACTGCATAAATGCCTTTCACGTTAGTGTTTTGGTATTTATCGACTTTGATGAAACCACGTTCGTTTGTTTTCACGCCTGTGGCTGCAAGGTTGATGACATCCGTTGCTGGTTCACGACCAATTGCCCAAATTAAGCAATCCACTTCTTGCGTACGACCATCTTCTAATTTAATAGTTAATGAACCATCTGCGTTTTTGATCACTTCTTGTGGAATGGCTTGTGTGTGTAGTTGAATACCATCTTGTTGTAACACTTCTAATAATGTGTCCACAATTAATGGATCGAAAGTACGTAATGGCGCGTGTTGACGAACGAATAAATGCGTTTCAACACCAAGACTATTCATTACACCCGCAAGTTCAACCGCAATATAACCTGCGCCGACAACTGCAACGCGTTTTGGTAAGGCATTTAAAGCAAATACACCATCAGAATCAATACCATATTCTGCACCTGGAATCGCAGGACGGCTTGGGCGGCCACCTGTTGCAATCAAGATATGATCCGCAGTAATGTGTTCGCCATTCACTTCAACAGTATTGGCATTCACAAATTTAGCAAAACCTTGAATCACATCTACATTATTTTTCGCTAATACATTGTTGTAAGAATTATGAATACGACCGATATACGCTTGACGGCTTTCGACTAATTTGGCGAAATCAAATTTATTGACCTGAATGTCAAAGCCATAATCTGGCGCATAAAGGTTGATCGCTTCTGCAATTTGCGCACCGTACCACATTACTTTCTTCGGCACACATCCTACGTTAACACAAGTACCACCTAAGTGTTTTGCTTCAATAATGGCACATTTTTTGCCATAGCTTGCCGCACGGTTAATTGAGGCTATACCACCGCTACCGCCCCCGATAGCAATATAATCATAATGTTTGGTCATCGTTCGATTCCTTCTAATAAGTGGTTACGATAAATTTATCTATTGTGCAGAATAACAATATACAACGCAAAGAGGCATTGTATATTGGTTCGATTGGTAATTGCTTATTCTGGTGTAATCCAATTTACAGACCAACTACCCGTTCCTTCTGGCACAAGGGTTTCAGTTAAATAAGGCAGAATTTTTTTCATTTGCTGTTCAAGTGTCCAAGGTGGATTAATCACGATCATTCCACTTGCAGTCATACCACGTTGATCTGAATCTGGACGTACGGCTAATTCAATTTGTAGAATTTTACGGATCCCCGTATTTTCTAAATTTCTCACCATACGTTTAATTTGTTGGCGTAATACAACGGGATACCAAATCGCATAAACACCGGTCGCAAAGCGTTTGTAGCCTTCTTCGATCGCATTGACGACGAGATCATAGTCTTCTTTCAGCTCGTAAGGTGGATCGATAAGCACTAAACCACGACGTTCTTTCGGTGGTAGCGTGGCTTTCACTTGCACAAAACCGTTATCACGTTTAGTCGTGACATTCTCAAATTCCTTAAAATTATTACGCAATAAAGGGAAGTCGCTTGGGTGTAATTCTGTCAGCAATGCACGATCTTGTGGGCGTAACATTGTCGCTGCAATGAGTGGTGAACCAGCATAGTAACGAAGCTCTTTGCCACCATAATTGAATTTTTTGATGAGTTTAATATAACGAGCGACTTCTTCTGGTAAATCATCACGCTCCCAAAGGCGTCCAATACCCTCCTCAAATTCGGCTGTTTTTTCTGCTTCTTCACTGAATAAACGATAGCGACCTACGCCTGCATGAGTATCTAAGTAATAAAATCCTTTTTCTTTTGCTTGTAAATTTTCAATGATGAGCATTAACACGATGTGTTTGAGCACATCAGCATGGTTGCCAGCATGGAAGCTATGACGATAACTGAGCATAAATATTTGCCTTTAATATAAGCGAGTAGAGTCTTTACCGACATTATAAAGCAAATTAACGTGATCACCACTACTCCTTTTTCAACAGGGGGGATTTTGTCTTTTTCGTAACGATATGATGAAGTGCGGTATCGGGAAGTTGTGGTCATATGGATGTTGATAACACATACAAGATGTTCAATCAATTCATCCTGAGGGTTTGTGATCAGATTCTCAAAATGACATGGTAGAATTTTACTTTATGGTGACGTATTGTTACATTTTGCCTATTGTTATCCATATTGAGAAAGTGAGTATGAAGAAAAAGGCATTGGCGTTCATGATGTTTGCCTTATTCGTTTCCCCCATTATTCGCGCAACAGCATCGGCTTCCCCTATACAGCCTCACGCTGAGAAAACAGTAAGTCCTGTTGTACGTGATACCACTACTCTGTTTCAAGAAGGGCAAAATGGGGCTCAAAAGTATCGCATTCCTGTCTTATTTACCACAAAAAATCATGTGGTGATTGCGGCTATCGATAAACGTCATCAACATGCGGAAGATTGGGGAAATATTGATACGGTCATTCGTCGTAGCTTAGATGGTGGGAAAACCTGGTTAGGTGAACAAGTCATTTTAGATTTACCTAGCCAACATTATGGGCAAGAAAACGCTGCTTTTTCTATTGATCCTCTCATGGTTCAAGATAAAAAAACGGGACGTTTGTTTTTGTTTGTCGATATGTTCCCTGAAACAAAAGGTTTTTTTGGTATTAACCAACATCCTTCAGCGGAAGGAACAGGGTATAAAAAGATTAACGGACGATTTTACCGCGAGTTAACGGATCAGGCGGGTAATTACTATACTGTACGAGAGAAAGGTATCGTTTTTAATTCGAAGAATAAACCAACCAATTATCGTGTCGTTATCGAAGGGCGTCGTGAGATTGGATTCAATGATTTAGGGGATTTATACCAAGGCAAAAAATGGCTTGGGAATATTTTTTTACAAACGAATGCCGCTACCTCCAAAGCCGCGCCACTAAAAACGAAAATAACCAGTTATTTATGGATGATGTACAGTGATGATGACGGTCAAACCTGGTCTAATCCACGGGATCTGACGGCATATGTGAAAGCAGATTGGATGCGTTTTTTAGGGACGGGACCTGGTAACGGGATTCAATTGAAAGATGGTTCATTAGTCATGCCGATTTATTATACGAATCAACAGAATAAACAATCAGCAGCCGTGATCATTAGTCAAGATGGGGGAAACACCTGGGTTCGTGGTGAGTCGCCAACAGATCGTATTTTGCATGCAGCAGGTGGGTCTCGTTTATTAAATAATAGTCATTATGAATTAACTGAATCCCAACTCATTCAGTTAGATAATGGTGATTTGAAAATGTTTTCACGTAATTTGAATGGCAAAGTACATATTGCGACCAGTAAAGATGGTGGATTTACATGGCTAAATAAACGAGAGTTTGATGAAGTTTTATTAGATCCTTATTCACAAATGTCGGTGATTAAATATTCTAAACGTATTGGTGGAAAAGAATATGTGCTGTTTGCAAATCCTCATTCTACAAACCGTATTCGCGCCAATGGTAAAGTTTGGCTAGGTGAAGTGAAGCAAGATAGTTCGATTAAATGGCTCAATTCAACAACAATTAGTACAGGTCATTATGCCTATAACAGTTTAACGGAATTACCAAATGGTGATATTGGTTTGCTTTATGAGGAAAGCGCAGAAAAGATACAATTTGTGCGTTTAAGTTTGCAAGCATTATTACACCAAAGTCAGAAATAAGCAGCAATAATGAGAGAAAAGAAAGCCACTTCATCGAAGTGGCTTTCATGTGCGGTCTATTTTAGAAAAGTTCTTGCCGTTCATTGCTCGCAGGAAGATGGCTTGGCGTCGTCACATTAGGGGGAATGTAATAGCCTTGTTCTTCTACATACGTCCGTTTCGGCTCCGTTCCCTGAATAAAGTATTCTATTTGTCCACCACTGCTTGTTAACAATCCCGAACCAGTATCAATGCGTTTCTCGATAATGTTTGGTGGTGGTGCTAATTTACGTTCAGGGATATCAGATAAACTGACTTGCATATAGGCTTGCCATGCGGGCATTGCTGTTTTTGCTCCTGTTTCACCGCGACCTAAATTACGTTTATTATCATCAAACCCAACATAGACCGCAGTGGTAAGATTGGCACCAAATCCCGCATACCAGGCTACTTTGGAATTATTGGTTGTTCCCGTTTTGCCGCCAATGTCTTGTCGTTTAAACGCTTTTGAAAGTCGCCAACTTGTACCGACCCAACTTTTACCTGGTTCACCATAAATTGCCGAGGTCAATGCGCTACGCACAAGAAAGGCTAATTCACCGCTAATCACTCGTGGTGCATATTGTGTTTCAGACTGTTCTGTTTTGGCATCAGCCATAAAGTGCAGATTATTTTCATCAATACTTTGGTTAGCAAGTGGTTGTAAATCAGGTATATCTGGAATGATCTCGCCTGCACCATCTTCGCCACCTTCATCGGATACATCAACATTTAAATTCTCGGTTAAACTCAGATCATAGTTTTTAAACGCGTCCAGTTTCTCTGTTTCACCATATAAGACAGGGATATCATGACAAGTTACGCAAGCAATTTTAGGATTCGCTAAGAAAATTTCTTTGCCAGTGTTGTCTAAGATGCGATTAATGATAAATGGTTCAATTAAGAAACCACCATTATCAAATACAGCATAGCCACGTGCCATTTCTAGTGGCGTAAAAGACGCCGCCCCTAATGCTAATGCTTCACTAACAAAGAACTGATCTTTTTTGAAACCAAAGCGCTGTAAAAATTCGGCAGTAAAGTCAACGCCTGCCATTTGCATAGCGCGAATAGCAATCATATTTTTCGATAGACCTAATCCTACGCGTAAACGCATTGGACCATCGAAGCGATTTGGGGAGTTTTTGGGTGCCCAAGGTTTTTGTCCCGCTTTTTTCAATATCAATGGAGAGTCTTGGAGTACGCTTGATAATGTCAGACCTTTCTCTAATGCGGCTGAATAAATAAAGGGTTTGATAGAGGAACCAACTTGTACTAAGGACTGTGTTGCACGGTTGAATTTGCTTTGTTCAAAACTGAATCCACCAACCAATGCTTCAATTGCTCCGTTATCGCTATTTAAAGAGACTAATGCAGAATTGACCTCTGGAACCTGTGCCAGAATCCACTCACCGTTATCACGTTGACGGATCCAAATTTGATCTGCGACTTGAGGTGTTTTTTTACCCGCCCAACGCATGGCACTGTTTGGTAAGTTCATTTTTTCGCCAGAGGCGAGCAACAGTTCAAGACCAGATTTATTGGTTGCTAACACGGCAGCAGGTAAGAGCGGTTCTGTATTGGGGAGTTTTTTTAAGAAACCCAAGATGCGTTCTGCTTCCCAAGGCGCCTCATCTTTTTTCCAAAGTGGTGCACCGCCACGGTAACCATGACGCATATCATAATCAATTAAATTATCGCGTAAGGCTTTTTGTGCTTGAGCTTGATCTTTGGATAGTACGGTTGTGTAAACTTTAAAACCACTTGTATAGGCTTTTTCTTCGCCGAAACGTCTTACCATTTCTTGACGCGCCATCTCTGTCACATAATCTGCACGAAAGTCAATTTGTGCACCATGATAACGAGCTACAATTGGTTCTTTGAGTGCCGCATCATATTCCTGTTGAGTGATATATTTCGTTGTGAGCATACGCCCCAATACTACATTGCGTCGCTCTGTTGCACGTTTTAATGAGTAGATAGGGTTCATAGTAGAAGGGGCTTTGGGTAGCCCTGCAATAATTGCGATTTCTGATAATGTCAGTTGATCCAATTCTTTACCAAAATAGGTTTTAGCAGCAGCGGCAACACCATAAGAGCGGTAACCTAAATAAATTTTGTTTAAGTACAACTCTAAGATTTCATTTTTGCTGAGGGTATTTTCGATATCGATCGCTAAAACGGCTTCTTTGGCTTTACGCTCAATGGATTTTTCTGGTGTTAAAAAGAAATTACGTGCCAATTGTTGTGTAATGGTACTCGCACCCTGTGAGGCGCCGCCTTTTGTGATCGCCACTGTCACGGCGCGTGCAATACCAATCGGGTCTAAACCATGGTGTTCATAAAAGCGTGCATCTTCTGTCGCCAGAACCGCGTTGATCAATTGCTGGGGAATACGCGCTAAAGGAACTGGAATACGACGTTGTTCTCCTACTTCACCAATGAGTTTTCCATCCGCCGTGTAGATTTGCATTGGTTGTTGTAGTTCAACTGTTTTTAAACTTTCTACATCTGGTAAATCTGCCTTTAAATAGACATATACCGCGCCTACCGCGACACAGCCTAATACGAACAACGTTAATAGGGTGCTTAATATTAATTTTGCGATCCGCATCGAAAGATTCTCTCTTGGTTAGTGCTTGCTTCTCAAAAAGCTCAAAAAATTACTGACAGTATAAAGATAACCAGACTAAATCCAAAGCTAAAAGTTCAGCAAAAATGTAAATAATCCGTAAAGAGAAGGAGGAATTATGTGGCAAAATAAAACCATAATGATTAACGTGGGTGTGTGGAAAAGTGGGCAATCTCTTGAGTGTGTTTGGTTTGATTTAGCGCATCATGCACAGGTTTTTTATTCAACTGTTGAGCATCTTTCCGAAATAGAAAAACATATTCTAAGTCATTTTCCCCCAAAAACATCTATTCAGTTAATGTTTATTAGTGCTATTTCACCCCATCAAATTTGGACGAAAAACATATTACTCCCTCAGTCATTGTCCAGCTTAGAATGCGAACAGCAATGTTGTTTTTTGTTAGCGCAGGAGCTGGATATCCCACTTTCTGAACTTTGGTTTGACTACAGCCAGAAGACAGTTAAACAAGGTTGTCAATTAACTGTGTTTGCGATTCAAAAAGCGATTGCACAGCAATATTTAGCTCCATTATCTAAATTAAATATCGAAGTATTAGATAATCTGGCACATGCTATTCTACGAGGTTTACAATTTTTAGCACAGAGTACAGAACAACAGAGTCAACTATTTTTATATCAAGATGAATTCGGCAGTATTGCAGTTTTAGAAAAATCGCAACAATTGTATGTCTTACAACAACGATCTTCAAATTTGATGACGCTCTATGAACAATTTTGTACGCGTTTTAACGAAGAACCAGACTGCGTTTTTGTTTATCAGCGTACTCCTACTTTATCTATGTTACCAGACGGCTGGCGTGAAATTCGCTCTGATTTACCTGTGATTGCTTTAGGCAATGCGTTATGGGGACAAGATACGGCATCGTTAATGAAAGAATAAATTGAGAGAAGAGAGGAAAAATGTGGCATATCAAATCAATTTGTTACCGTGGCGACAGAGGTATTATCGACATCAGCTCCGTTTATTTGTATTGCATACTGGATTGGCTTTACTGTGTTTTTTGAGTGGTTATGTTGCGTTTTCTTTTTTGTCAGAAACACTGACAAAAAAGCAAACAGAGTATTCGACTCATTTGCAACAGATTGATGACACTTTACAAAGTGTGTCACATCATGTTGAACAACTCCGTCAGCGTTATCGAGTCAATGAGACATCAATTCTAGTCAATGAAAACCTGTTAACACACGTATTAAATGCACTGGCTGGATTACCTTTAGAAGAGGGGGAGTTGATTGAATTACGTTTATCCGAAGGTGTTTTAGACGTGCAAGGTTATGTCGTCAACCAAACTGAATTTGAGCATGTACACCAGTTTTTCTTAAATCACCCGTTATTTCAAAAAACGGAGTTAACTCATTTTCAGCCTGAACCGACACAAATTTCATTTCAGTTTGAACTATTGATTATGGAGCAATGACATTGAAGTATTTTGTTCATTCGGATAGATGGTTAATCAAGCTATTGCAGTTACCCACTATAAAACGTTTTTTGTTATTGATGTCCTGTGTGATCTGTGGATGGAGCATTCTTGTATTCCAATTAACGATGCAATATCAACACACTAAGCAAATAGAGCGTATGGTATTGCAGCGACAAGAAGAGTTACAACATCAACAGCGGATTTTAGCTACATTAAAGCAAAATACACAGGAATCCGTCCTGACTCCTGAGTTAACGAATGAGATCAGCTTGATCAACCAGCGTATTCAACGTATTTCAGAACCCATTAAACTTCAATCATTACAGTGGTCATTTCAGTCTACGCCTCAATTACATATGCAAATTGAAAGTAATTTTGAGGATTTTCAGGATTTTTTTAGGACGCTTTTACGGGATGTTCCACGGCTTATGCTGTCTTCGTTGGAGCTTAGAAAAGCAGAAGATAAGCCTGACGTTTCAATATACTGTGAAGTGTTATTACAATTACAGCAAGGATAAAAATAAAAATGAAAAAACTTACCGCACTTTTATTCCTCATCGTGCCATGTCACCTCTACGCTGATCCCTTTGATAAAACAACACGGCAGGAGACAGCGATTTCTAATCAAAAGCGGGAGCTTGTCGTTTCGTCTTCCTGTGAGGAAGCGTTATCTCCCTTTTTTGCAGACAATCCTATGCATGAGCTGAAATTAGTGGGGGTGTTACAGCAGAACGAGGAATGGCAAGCCCTTTTTATCAATCCAGATAAACAACTGCATTCGATGTTTGTCAATCAATGGTTCAGTAAAGACAAGATGCAAATAATAAAAATAGAGCCCAAAGGGGTGACGCTATCTTATTGGAAAAATAAGCAATATTGTACTGACCAAGCAATATTATTCATTAAATTATAAGGACAGTATGGGATTTATGAAACATTGGATTAAGTGTGGTTTATTTGGGTTAAGTGTTGCTTTTGTTGTTGAGGCGCACGACAGCACGTCTAGATTCTCGATTCGTTTAATGCAGGCACCTTTGGTTGAAACATTGCAACAACTTGCTTTACAACAGGATAAAAACTTAGTTGTAGATGATGAGCTTGATGGCGCCTTGTCAATGAAATTAGACAATACGACATTTGAAAAATTTTTACATTCAGTTGCTAAAATTAAACAGCTTACGTTACAAAAAGAAGGCGAGTTATATTATTTGAGCAAGTCTCTCCGTTCGAGCATGAGCCCCATAGAAAAAACATCTCCCTTATATGCTGCTCAGATTGTGGCAGAACCAATTAAATTGCACTATGCCAAAGCAGAAGAAGTGATGAAGTCCTTAACTTCAGGAAGTGGTACCTTATTATCTGCACAGGGCAGTATCAGCGTTGATGCACGTAGTAATGTGTTATTGATTCAAGACAATATGACTTCATTGCGTAATATTAAGAAGTTAGTTGCAGAAATGGATAAACCTGTTGAGCAAATTGTCATTGAGGCACGTATTGTGACGATGACAGATGAAAGTTTAAAAGAGCTTGGTGTACGCTGGGGGATGTTTAATCCTGTAGAGCACGCACACCGTGTTGCAGGAAGTTTAGAAGGGCAGGGATTTCATACTCTCAGTGATCAATTGAATGTGAATTTCGCGACTAATACTACCCCAGCTGGTTCAATTGCCTTGCAACTGGCTAAAATTAATGGACGATTACTTGATTTAGAGTTAACGGCTTTGGAACGAGAAAATAATGTTGAAATTATTGCGAGTCCTCGTTTACTGACGACAAATAAAAAAAGTGCCAGTATTAAGCAAGGTACAGAAATCCCGTATGTGTTAACTTCAGGTAAACATAATACGCAATCTGTTGAGTTTCGAGAAGCCGTATTAGGACTGGATGTTACGCCGCAAATATCAAAAGATAATACGATCTTGTTGGATTTAGTCGTCAGCCAGAATGCATTAGGACCTCGCGTTGCCTATGAGAAAGGTGAAATTGTCTCCATTGACAAACAAGAAATTAATACACAAGTTTTTGCTAAAGATGGTGAAACAATCGTTTTAGGTGGCGTGTTTCATGATACGATAACTAAAGGCGTAGATAAAGTTCCTGTGCTTGGTGATATACCAGTACTAAAACATTTGTTTAGTAAAGAAAGTGAACGCCATCAAAAACGAGAATTAGTGATTTTTGTCACCCCCCACATTTTAAGAGAAGCAATCGTAAATATTGAACCTGATCACAAGGGAAAAGAGGGGAAACACTTATAATCGCGAATAAATTACACTTTCGTATGAAGCGAGTGAATCAAACAAATAAATCACCCATTAAGGTTGAAAAAGAGGGTGATTTATTGCGATAATCTCAATTATTTTTTGGGTGATCTTTCTGCGACCAATTTAGGTCGCCTCTCTATTTTGTAAAAGATCATAATTATCAATGTTTTAATGAAAAAGAAGAAAAATTAGAGATGGCAGAAAAGCGTAATATTTTCTTAATCGGACCAATGGGCGCAGGCAAAAGCACGATTGGTCGACAACTTGCACAATTATTAAATATGGATTTCGTCGATTCAGATGGTGAAATCGAACAACGTGCTGGCGCAGATATCAGCTGGATATTTGACGTTGAAGGCGAAGCGGGTTTTCGCAAACGCGAAGAACGTATCATTAATGAATTAACGCAAAGACAAGGTATTGTACTTTCTACTGGCGGTGGAGCCGTATTATCAAAAGAAAATCGTAATCATTTATCCGCACGAGGTATTGTCATTTATTTAGAAACGACCGTTGAAAAACAATACCAACGTACACAACGTGATAAAAAGCGCCCGTTATTACAAGAAGTCGATGATCCTCGTCAAGTGTTGGAGGATTTAGCTAAAATTCGTAATCCTTTATATGAAGAAATTGCTGATATTACGTTGCCAACAGATGAACAAAGTGCAAAAGTGATGGCAACACAAATCATGGATCTAATCGATAATCTTAACGGTTAAGTGAGCAAAATAGGGCATAAGATGTTAAGTGTGAATGTTGAGTTAAAAGAACGCCGTTATCCAATTTACATTGGGGCGGGTTTATTGTCTGATGAGCGTTGTTATCCGTTAAATGCGGGTGATAAAGTCATGATCGTGACTAACCCAACTATCGCACAGTATTATCTTACTGACGTGACCCACACTTTAGAAAAAAAAGGATGTCACGTTGAACATGTCCTCTTGCCTGATGGTGAGCAATATAAAACACTTGATTCACTTAATCTTATTTTTACGGCACTTTTGAAAGCCAACCACGGACGTGATACGACAATCATCGCTTTAGGGGGTGGGGTGATTGGTGATGTCGCGGGTTATGCTGCGTCAAGTTATCAACGTGGTGTTCGATTTATCCAAATCCCGACAACTTTACTTGCGCAGGTAGATTCTTCTGTGGGAGGAAAAACGGCCGTTAATCATGAATTAGGTAAAAACATGATTGGGGCATTTTATCAACCTTGTACTGTGATTGTGGATACCTTGACACTACAACGTTTACCGAAACGTGAAGTCAATGCAGGTTTGGCGGAAGTAATTAAATATGGCGCTATTTTGGATGCGACATTTTTCTCATGGTTAGAACAGCACATTGATCGTTTAGTTGCGCTTGAACAAGAATATTTGCAATACTGTATTGCTCGTTGTTGCCAAATAAAAGCAGAGGTTGTAGCACGTGATGAAACTGAAAAAGGTGATCGTGCCTTACTTAATTTAGGTCATACATTTGGTCATGCTATTGAGACTCATTTGGGCTATGGGAACTGGTTACATGGCGAAGCAGTAGCCGCAGGCATGATGATGGCGGCTGTATTATCAGAAAAGTTAGGTCATTTGGCGCATGAAGATGTTGCCCGTCTTGAGAAATTACTCGCTCGTGCAAATTTACCTACGGTCTCTCCAGATACGATGCAAGCTGAAGATTATTTACCACATATGATGCGTGATAAGAAAGTATTAGCAGGTAAATTACGTCTTGTTTTATTGAAAGCGCTGGGGCAAGCTTATGTAGCAACAGATATTGATCATGCACTTGTATTAGATGCGATTCGTTGCTGTTCACAGGTCGATTAAACGCATGCCGCCTTGCCGAAAACAGCCTGTTAAAGCAAAACGCTTAGGCTTCAAAAAAAACACTTCATTACCAACATTAAAATACCGTCCATTTTTAAAATGGGCGGGGGGAAAATATCGTTTAGCGGATGAAATTAATAAAGTTTTGCCCAAAAAAAATAAATGCTTAATTGAACCTTTTGTTGGTGCGGGTGCAGTATTCTTAAATACTAATTTTGAACGCTACATCTTGGCAGATATTAATCCTGATTTGATCAATTTGTTTAATTTGGTTAAAACAGATGTTGAACGTTATATTGCATCATGTAAAGTTGTCTTTTTTCACCCTGATGCAAACACGAGCGCATATTATTATGCACAAAGAGCCAAATTTAACGCCTCACGAGACACTTTTGAACGTGCAGTGCTCTTTTTGTACTTAAATCGCTTTTGTTTTAATGGATTATGTCGTTATAACTCAAAAAATGAATTTAACGTGCCTTTTGGTGCTTATAAAAGACATTATTTCCCAGAAACTGAATTGCGTTATTTTGCTGAAAAAGCGCAGAAAGCGGAGTTTATTTGTGCAGATTTTCAACATACATTTTCTTTAGCGGATGATAAATCTGTGATCTATTGTGATCCGCCTTATGCACCTCTTATCCAAGAAAGTAATTTTACCAACTATGCGGGTAATGAATTTTCTTTTCAACATCAAAAACAGCTTGCAGAGCTTGCACATAAAACCGCAACGGAACGTCATATCCCAGTCGTGATTTCAAATCATGATACAAAATTTACACGTGAAATCTACCATGCGGCTAAATTGAAAGCGATAAAAGTTCAACGTTCAATCAGTCATCAATCAGAACGACGTGTCAAAGTCGCAGAATTAATTGCTGTTTTTCAGACGATAGTGAAATAGAATCCTATTGTTTGAACACATACACATAAGTCTTCTTAGTCTGTGTTTACTTAGTTGAAGATAGGTTAGGATTGATTGTGAATTTGAGTGTTTTTACTTCAGGATAATTGACGTTAACCATCGCTAATAAATGGTTTTGCTGAAACATTAATGCTTGTCGCACCATTGCATTTGCAACTTCTATGTACAACGTTTCTTGTTCTAAATTGGCAACGTGATATAAGCCTTGATAGTGTTTTGGGAAGTGTTGTTGTAAATGTAAGTTTAATTCATTGAGAAACAACCCTTTTTTCATAATTTTAGCTAAATTTGAATTTTCTAGTAGTTCAGTGACCTTTACAGGTTTTTCATATCTCATCGGCTTGTTTTCTCACTTTTTACCTCAATCTTTATGACATTGTAGCGAATTTCCGCTACAATACGAAAGATTTTTGGCAAGCAGGTATCATGATGATTTTAACAAAAGGTAAGCATAATTTTTGGTCGCAATTGCTTTTAAGTATGATTGCAATTTTAGCTTTACCGCAGGCACAGAGTTTACTGAATCAAACGAATGTCACAAATGAAAATTATCAAAATACCCAACTCATCCAGCATCAGAATACGCGTTCTGTCACAATAGTACAACAAGTTCAGTTACAACAAAGAAAGGCTGTTGTTACCTCTCAAGATTCTCAGCATCTGTTAAAAAATGAACCGCACGTTCTGGTTATTTTTGCGTATTCCCTCCCTCTAATTCGTGCGGGTCCGACTTTTTCTTCCTAATATGATGACACGGGCTGTTTTTTGTTAAACGGCTGATAATTTTATTGATTTATATTGAACTAGAAGAAAAAGATTATGTTTAGAAGTATTCTCACAAAAATTTTTGGTAGCCGTAACGATCGTATTTTACGTCGTTTAAATAAAATTGTTATTAAGATTAATAAGTTAGAACCTGAATTTGAAGCGTTAAATGATGAAGCATTAAAGGCAAAAACGGCAGAGTTTAAAGCGCGTTTAGCACAAGGCGAGACATTAGAACAGCTTTTACCTGAGGCCTTTGCTACAGTGCGTGAAGCGAGTAAACGTGTTTTAGGTATGCGTCATTTCGATGTGCAATTATTAGGCGGTATGGTGTTAACTAACCGTTGTATTGCGGAGATGCGTACGGGGGAAGGGAAAACGCTCACGGCAACTTTACCTTGTTATCTTAATGCGTTGACAGGGAAAGGTGTGCATGTTGTGACCGTGAATGATTACCTTGCCCGTCGTGACGCTGAAACAAACCGCCCACTCTTTGAGTTTTTAGGCATGACGGTGGGGGTGAATGTACCAGGTTTATCACCTGAACAAAAGCGTGAAGCGTATGCCGCTGACGTGACCTATGCAACGAACAGTGAATTAGGTTTTGATTATTTACGTGATAATTTAGCACACAGCGCAGAAGAGCGTTTTCAACGTTATTTACACTATGCTTTAGTGGACGAGGTTGACTCAATTTTAATTGATGAAGCGCGTACGCCATTGATTATTTCTGGACAAGCGGAAGACAGTTCAGAATTGTATATGACCGTAAATAAACTGATTCCAAATTTAGTCAAACAAGATAAAGAAGACAGCGAAGAATACCAAGGAGAAGGGGATTTCACGTTAGATTTAAAAACCAAACAAGCGTACTTAACAGAACGTGGACAAGAGAAAGTAGAAAATTGGCTAACGGCACAGGGCTTGATGACGGAGCAAGAATCGCTTTATTCCCCTTCTAAAATTTCACTATTACATCATGTTTATGCGGCATTACGTGCGCACACCTTGTTTGAGCGAGATGTGGATTACATCGTGAAAGACGGTGAGATTGTGATTGTTGATGAGCATACGGGACGTACGATGGCAGGTCGTCGTTGGTCTGATGGTTTACACCAAGCGATTGAGGCAAAAGAAGGCGTACGCATTCAGAGTGAAAACCAAACTGTTGCTTCGATTACTTACCAAAACTATTTCCGTTTATATGAAAAATTAGCGGGTATGACAGGTACTGCAGATACTGAAGCTTTTGAATTCCAACAGATTTATGGTTTGGAAACAATAGTGGTACCGACTAATCGTCCAATGATTCGCGATGATCGTACGGATATTATGTTCGAAAATGAAGAATATAAGTTTAATGCGATTATTGATGATATCAAAGATTGTGTTGCACGTAACCAACCTGTTTTAGTAGGAACAATATCGATTGAAAAATCAGAATTATTATCTAACGCGTTGAAAAAAGCGGGGATTAAACACAATGTATTGAATGCAAAATTCCACGCACAAGAGGCAGAAATTGTAGCAAATGCGGGTTATCCGGGCGCGGTAACGATCGCCACGAATATGGCGGGACGTGGTACGGATATTGTGTTAGGTGGTAACTGGAAGGCAGAAGTCGCGAAGTTAGATAATCCTACTCAAGAACAAATTGATGCGATTCATTCTGCTTGGCAAGCACGCCATGATATTGTGAAAGCCGCGGGTGGATTACACATTATTGGGACTGAGCGTCATGAATCTCGTCGTATTGATAATCAGTTACGTGGTCGTTCTGGTCGTCAGGGGGACCCTGGTTCTTCTCGTTTTTATTTATCTTTAGATGATGCGTTGATGCGTATTTACTTGAATGAGGGTAAATTAAACTTAATGCGTAAAGCATTCAGTACAGCAGGCGAAGCGATGGAGTCTAAAATGCTCACGAAAGTGATCGCTTCTGCACAAGCAAAAGTTGAAGCGCATAACTTTGATGGGCGTAAAAATTTATTAGAATTTGATGATGTAGCCAATGACCAACGTCATGCGATTTATGCACAACGCAACACATTACTCGATAATGAAAATATTTCGGATACGATTGACGTTATTCGTGAAGATGTCTTTAATCAAGTGATCGATCAATATATTCCGCCACAATCATTAGAAGAAATGTGGGATGTGCCGGGGTTGGAACAACGCTTAAAACAAGATTTTGCGTTAGATTTACCTTTAGCTAAATGGTTAGAAGAGGATAACCATTTTGATGAGGATGCATTACGTCAGCGCGTGCTAGAAACGGCAGTTGCCGAATATAAGCAAAAAGAAGCGATTGTGGGTGAACAAACAATGCGTCATTTTGAGAAAGGCGTGATGCTACAAACATTGGACGAGCTGTGGAAGGAACACTTGTCTGCTATGGATCATTTACGTCGTGGTATTCATTTACGTGGCTATGCACAGAAAGATCCAAAGCAAGAGTATAAAAAAGAGTGTTTCCAAATGTTTACCGATATGCTTGATGCTTTGAAATTAAGTGTGGTGACTACACTAAGCCGCGTTCAAGTACGCACACAAGAAGAAGTCGAGCAGGCAGAGCGTATACGTCAAGAAACGGCTCGCCGTGAAAATGCAGCGATGCATTATAGCGGCGATAGTGATGAACAGCATGAAGATCTTTCGAACGAACGTCGTGTTGGGCGCAACGAACTTTGTCCTTGTGGTTCGGGCAAAAAATATAAGCATTGCCATGGCAGCAAAGCAAAATATTAATTTGCTTTTGTATATCAGTTGAGTTGAAAAGTGCGGTGTTTTTCACAATTTTGTTGAAAATCATGCCGCACTTTTTATGATTAGGATGTAATGTATGACAAAACCTTTAGTTCAAGTTGCCGCAGGGATTATTCGTAACGAGTTTGGTCAAATTTATTTAACACAACGTTTAGAAGGTCAAGACTTTGCACAGGCTTTAGAATTTCCTGGGGGGAAAGTCGATGCAGGTGAAACACCTGAGCAAGCATTAAAACGTGAATTAGAAGAGGAAATAGGGATTCATATTTTGCATGCAGCCTTGTATGAGCGTTTTCAATTTGAATACCCCACGAAACGTATTTCCTTTTATTTTTATTTAGTGGATGAATGGTTTGGTGAGCCTTTTGGACGTGAAGGACAAGAAGGTTTTTGGGTTGCACAAAGCGAATTGGATGCGGGGCAATTTCCACCTGCGAATGCGAAACTTATTCAACGTTTGCTTGCTGAAAGTACAGTGGAATAACTCACCGATTTGATTCCACTCATCCCAATAGAAAGACATAAACCCTGCGATTGCAGGGTTTATTATTTACTGTATTGGATTATTTTTGACCCATTGCAGCTTTCATTTGTTTAAGCTGTTCGGTTGCTTGGTTACAACTTTGCTCTTGCATTTGTTTTGGCATCGCAGCAAATTGTTGTTTCGCTGCATCATATTGTTGTTTGATCATAGCAGCTTGTTCTGCTGGAACATTTTTAAGATATCCTTCATATTCTGTGAAATATTTTTCACAAGCTGGTGATAAATCTGCTGCAGATGCAGTCATAGCGATACCAGATAAAGTGATTACTGCGAATAATTTTTTCATAAATGAATCCTTAATAAATGATTTTATGTTATAGATAAAAATTTGCCAAAGGCGATTTATTATACTATTTGGGTATAGTTAAATATACTGTTTTTTGAAATTTTGACCAAATTGAATGAAGCAAAGTCACGATAAAGAAAAGTCACGATAAAGAAAAGTTATGCACATTAGCACTGTACATCAATTGATGAGGGAGGTGGGAGACAAATTGTGATACTTAATTCGGCGATTTTTTCCCAAAGATCTGCACTGAAATCCTGCTTTGCTAAACGTTCTAACTCGGCGAGCTGCTGGAAAATGAGGTAAAGTTGTTTATAGGTTAAACGTTGGAATGCTTGTGTAAAAAGCGGACGGCGGGTTTGCCACACTTTTAAATGGTCGAATTTTTCACGAAGTTGTTGAGTTGGTAAGTGTGCTTCAATCGCGATGCGATGTGTCGGTTTAGCGAGTTCTAATAATGTCATAAGCTCGCGCTGTAATGTACGTAGAAGAATAATGGGTTGGATGTCTTCGCCTTTTAATCCTTCCAAAATACGTAGTGCACGTTTTGTTTTTCCTTCTAATAAAGCATCTACCCATTGAAAAGGAGTAAAGACAGAAGCTTGTTCAACAGTTGTCTGTACACGTTGATAAGTTAATTTATTGTCAGGGTAGAGTAAAGCCAGTAATTGTAGGCTTTGTTTGAGTGCCAATAAATTATTTTCATGGTTATAACAGAGCAATTGTACCGCTTGTTCTTCAATGTTAAGCCCCATTGTTGTGGCTCGGTTATAGATCCAACGTGGAAGTTGTTCAAGATTTGGTGTTTGACAATTCACTAAAATGGCGTGTGGTTCGTAGTGATTCAGCGCGATAAACCATTTTTGCTTTTCTGTCATTTTTGTCAGTTTCGGGAATTGTAATACCAGTAGCACATCTTCATTGAGTAAGCTGACTAATTCTTGTAAATCTTGTTGGAGAGGTGCGGTAAGATTTTCAGGTAAATTGAGAAACAGAATTTGTTTTGTAAAAAATAGCCCCATGGACTGACACCGTTCAAAGATATCATTCCAATTAGTATTGGTATCAATTTGAATGATGTTTTTTTCATCAAATCCTTGGCTTAGCGCAGCTTGACTGATCAGATCTTGGCTTTCATTTAATAATAATGGATCTTGACCCACTAAATAATAGGCTCTAGCGAGCCTATTGGTGAGCGAAGCATTGAGCTGTTCAGTAAAAATACGGTTCATTTTTATTTTTGAACTTGGTGTTGCAGCGCAACCATTTTGGTGATGAGTTGGCGTGCTGCTTGCTCTCGCATATCATGCCAAATCACCTCTTTTTCCGCGGATTTTGCTAAGGCTGCACGTGAGTTATCAAAGAAAGTGCGGTTGACTTTAGCGGAAATTGGGAATGGCGCTTTATTCGGTAGTTTTACGACCGCTTCAACTTCTAAAAGCTGGACTTTTTCTGCTTCACGTCCATGTTTAAAAATTGATGCTACTTGGTCATGAGTACTAATTTTATTTAAACGCAGTACTGGAACCTGTGCTTTCGCGTTGACCAGTGTAATGTTATTTAATTGCAGCTGTTTTCTTAAAACAATCGTCATTTCACTATAAGGATCGCTACTTTCTAATGTTAATGTACGCAATTCTTTTGGAATTAAACCACCATTTTGAAATTGGAAGCCACAGGCGGTCAAGAAGCTAATGCTGCTAATGAGTAGCAAGCGTTTAAGTTGTGTTAACATAGTTCAATCCTTAGTTTCCCTCTTAACTTTCCCTCTTATAGAAAGAGGGAAAGTTAAGATAAATAGACATTATTTTGCAACAAAGCTCAATAATTTACCTGGTACATAGATGGTTTTCACAATGTTCAAACCATCTAAGTGTTTACTTACGTTGCTATCAGCTAATGCTACTTGCTTGATATCTTCTTCAGACATATCTGCAGGCACAGTCACTTTAGCACGTACTTTACCGTTTACTTGTACCACAACTAATTTTTCATCATCAACCATTGCCGCTGCATCTGCTTCCACCCAAGGTGCGAAGTCGATCGCTTCGGCATTGCCTAATTCTTTCCATAATTGGAAACAAATGTGTGGTGTGATTGGGTAAAGCATACGTACAACGGCACTTAACGCTTCTGCCATAATCGCACGATCTTGTGCTTCTGTTAATGG
This sequence comes from Pasteurella sp. P03HT, assembly GCF_054052285.1. Lineage (NCBI taxonomy): Bacteria > Pseudomonadati > Pseudomonadota > Gammaproteobacteria > Pasteurellales > Pasteurellaceae > Pasteurella > Pasteurella sp. P03HT. The sequence goes on along the minus strand of NZ_JBSIUM010000001.1, from coordinate 361,550 downwards.
CGCACGAGTTAATTTGTTCATTAACTCCATAATGGCAGCGATTGCAGTGTTGAATGTTTGACGACGACCAATATCATCGCTCACTTTCGCGATAGTTTTGTGTACATCACGACGTAATGCTTTTTGGCTCGCTGAAAGTGCGGTCGGTTCTACTGCAGTTTCCGCTGGATTTTTGTTGTATTCAAATACTAAATTCCATAAGCGACCTAAGAAGCGTTTTGCCCCTTCTACACCAGATTCTTGCCATTCAAGAGTCATTTCTGCTGGTGAAGCAAACATCATAAATAAACGTACCGTATCCGCACCATATTTTTCCACCATTTCTTGTGGGTCAATACCGTTATTTTTGGATTTTGACATTTTAGTCATACCAGAGTGAACCAATTCACGACCTTCTTTATCAAAGGCTTTTAAGATACGACCTTTTTCATCACGCTCAAGCGTGACTTCCGTTGGCGATACCCAAATACGCTCATTCGTTGGTGAAGTGTAATAGAACGCATCTGCTAATACCATCCCTTGACACAAGAGTTTCTCTGTTGGCTCATCGCTTGTTACGAAACCTGCATCACGCAATAATTTATGGAAGAAACGGAAATACAATAAGTGCATTGTCGCGTGTTCAATACCACCGATATATTGATCCACTGGTAACCAGTAATTCGCTTCTTCTTTGTCTAACATTGCTTCTGCAAATGTAGGTGACGTGTAGCGTGCGTAGTACCAAGATGATTCCATAAAGGTATCAAAAGTATCTGTTTCTTTTAATGCAGCCTGACCGTTGTAAGTGGTTTTTGCCCATTCTGGATCCGCTTTGATTGGGCTTTTCACGCCATCCATTACCACATCTTCAGGCAATACAATTGGTAAATCTTGTAATGGTGCTGGCACTACATCGCCGTTTTCTAAAGTCAGCATTGGAATTGGCGCACCCCAGTAACGTTGACGAGACACACCCCAGTCACGTAAGCGGTAGTTGGTTTGTTTTTTACCTACGCCCATTTGTGCGAGTTTATCGGCGATCGCGTTAAACGCATTATCAAAGTCTAACCCATCAAATTCAGCTGAGTTCACTAATTTACCATGTTCTGTGAAGGCGGCTTTATGAAAATCCCAGGCTGAATTATCTAATGGTTGAATGACTTGTTTAATCGGTAAATCATATTTCAACGCAAATTCATGATCGCGTTCATCATGACCAGGTACGGCCATGACCGCACCAGTACCATAATGCATTAATACAAAGTTTGCGACCCAAACGGGGATTTTGGCTTGTGTGATTGGGTGAACAACATATAGACCCGTTGCCATCCCTTTCTTTTCCATCGTAGCCAGTTCAGCTTCTGCCACTTTGGTGTTTTTACATTCTTGAATGAATTGCGCTAATTCTGGGTTATTTTCCGCCGCTTTTTCTGCTAAAGGGTGCGCTGCTGCAACAGCAACATAAGACACACCAAAGAAAGTATCAGGGCGTGTGGTATAAACGGTTAAGCTATCTTCAGAATTGTCTAATTTGAATGTGATTTCAACCCCTTCTGAACGACCGATCCAGTTACGTTGCATTGTTTTTACTTGATCTGGCCATAATGGAAGGTTGTCTAAGTCACCTAATAATTGCTCTGCATAATCAGTGATTTTGATAAACCATTGTGGAATGTCTTTTTGTTCCACAGGGGTATCACAACGCCAACAGCAACCTTCGTGAACTTGTTCGTTCGCCAATACAGTTTCATCGTTTGGACACCAGTTCACCGTAGAGGTTTTTTTGTACACTAAACCTTTTTTGTATAACTCAGTGAAGAACCATTGTTCCCATTTGTAGTATTCAGGTTTACACGTAGTGACTTCACGATCCCAGTCAAAACCAAAGCCCAAGATTTTGAGTTGGTTTTTCATATAATCGATATTTTCGTAAGTCCATTTTGCAGGTGCCGTTTTGTTTTTGATTGCAGCACCTTCAGCTGGCAAACCGAATGCGTCCCAACCCATTGGTTGTAATACGTTTTTCCCGTTCATACGTTGATAGCGTGAAACTACATCACCAATGGTGTAGTTACGCACGTGACCCATATGCAGACGACCTGATGGGTAAGGGAACATTGAGAGACAGTAATATTTGGGTTTATTAGTATCTTTGATGGCTTTAAATGTTTTATTTTTAGCCCAGTATTGTTGAACTTCTGGTTCAATTAAATCGGGACGGTATTGTTCTTGCATAATGTTACCTTTGCTCTTAACCGCACTTTGCGGGACGAATTTACTTAAGAAAATGTGATATAGGATAGCGTAAAATGGGGAAAATTGACACTAAAGTGAAAGGATTTTTTGCGTTTTAACCGCACTTTCCGCTTAATTAGAAACGTGCGGTACTCACTGTTTGATTTTTAAGGTTGTAATGACAGAATTTCAGGCGTGTATTTGAGTTTACGAATCGCTTCGACAAATTGCTGATTGTCCACAGATTGTTTCGCCACAATGTTCACTACACGATCTTTAAAACTGGCTTTTGTGGATACGACTCCATCAATATTACGTAATTCTTTATTCACGAGATAAACACAAAGCTGACAAGTCATTTCTTTAATATGAATAGACACCTGCTTTTCGTCTGCATTCACGCTCGGCGCTGTAGCGTAGCTGATATTAAACAAAGAGAAAAACAAGAAAAATGCACAGAGAATTTTTTTCATAACACACCTTTTATTCTAGGAAATAAGGCAATAGTGTTGGATAAAGTAAGAAAAATAACATGGTCGCGAACACTATTGCATACAAGATAATCAGGCTTTTACGTGACAGATATTTTGTGCAGATGATTTTTTTGGAAAACGTGAGCAACCAAAAACCATAACCAAATGCGACTAATGAAACCACGAGCATGGGAATGCGTAAATAATCGTATTCGTGCAAACTGACGAGCCACGTTGAAGAGACGCCAAAAGCCAAATAGACCAAAGGCGCAATGCAACATAACGTTGAGGTGACCGCAGCAATCACTGCAGTCACACAAGTCGCAATAAAGCTCTTGTTATAGTTCTTTTGAACTGAATTCATAGCTGAACTCTTTCGGATCAAAAGAATTTAACGGATCGCCGCCAATTTCAGCATACGGATAACCAAAGTTATTCAATGGTGCAATTTCTGGCAATGGATAAAGCTCGAAATCACGCGCGTGATTGTAGCCCACCCAGTTCATTTCCCAGTTGCCAAATAAATAGCGAGATACGGCTTGCGTATCAGGGGCATTCACTGCTTTTTTCTCGGCTAAGCGCATTTTAGTCACATCGGCAGGATCGACGGGTACCCAGCCAAAGCCAGCTAAATAAAATTCAGCCCGACAATGTTGTCCACCACTCACTTTCGCCAATTTATTCTCATCAGCACTGCCAAACGCGCCTTTGGAGTATTTGCCCATTTTTACCGCTTGACCTAAGCGTAAGCCAAAAATTTCACGCGCAGGAATGTTTGAGGCACGCGCTAAAGCAACAAACACTGAGTTGATATCAGTACATTTTCCTTTTAGGACACCTGTGGTTAGGATTTTTTCTACATCGCCATCACCGCAGCCTAATACTGAGTTATCGCGTTCCATGTTGTTGACGATCCATTGGTGGATTAATTCGGCTTTTTTCAGTGGATTAGTTTCGTTACCCACGATTTTGTCTGCATATTCTTTTACAATGCCGTCAGTTTTGATGTGTGTTGTTGGTTTTAAATATTCCAAAACATCAACAGAATATTGAATTTTATGTGGCACTTTATAATCTTTTAGCGCACCTTGCAGCATAGGTTCGCGATCTTTAGTTTGAATCACTAATTGGATTTTTAAATTGCGTTTATCTGCATTTTCATCCCAATTTGCAAATAAGGTTTTTGCACCATATTGGTTATTTTCAGTGATATAGGCAGATTTGTAATTGCCTTCAAATTTCACTGATTTCACTTCTTGGTATTCATTGTTGAATGGCAGAGGGACCCATAAGTTTGTTTCCCCCGCGGAACCTTTTGGTACAGCCAAATTAAAGGACTTGGTGAGTTCGTAAGTATGGATATCTGTGTGATAATTTTGTTGAACAGAAGTTGCAAGAGCAACAGTTGAGCAGGTAGCAAGCAGGGTTGCAAAAAGTTTTTTCATGGAATTGTCCTGTATAGATAAATAAACATAACATGTTATATGCATCTCGTCTTCATTTGCTTTTTTTATCAGCAATGAATGTTGCACAGACTACCTTAAAATGAACAGAAAAGAAACTGGTTAATTAAAAATCAGTGTAATTTTTTAGCGCAGGTTGTGTGAAATAGTGCTTATCTTCCCAACGCAGCATTGTCATACGATTATTCCATACACAGCCCGTATCTAAGGCATAGATATTAGCAGGCGTTGGTGTGTCAACGAGACTTGCCCAGTGTCCAAACACAATCGGCGTGTTTTGATAGAGTGGGTTATCTAAATTAAACCAAGGGGTGAGTGCTTCTGGTGCAGAGTCTGGCGGTTGTTTGCAATCGAAATCCAAACGATGATCCCAATAACAAAAACGCATTCGCGTGAATACGTTAATGCTGTAACGTAGGCGATCTAAGCCTTGCAGATTGTCGTCCCAACGATCAGGATGATTTTGGTACATATTTTCGATCAAATAGCGATAATCTCCGTCGCGTAACACGTCTTCCACTTCGTTGGCACATTGCTTAGCGGTCACCAGATCCCAATCAGGTGAAATACCTGCGTGGACCATCACAAAATTGTGCTGTTCATTGTGAACGAGCAACGGCTGATGACGTAACCAGTCAATTAATTCGTCAAAATCAGGGGCATTGAAAATGGCATCCACACGATCGCGTGGTTTCACACGTTTAATACCAAGTGCGGTGGAAATTAAGTGCAAATCGTGATTACCCAACACCGTTTTGGCGGATTGACCAAGGGATTTGACAAAGCGTAAGCACTCGAGAGATTTATCTCCACGAGCCACTAAATCACCGACTAAATAAAGCTGATCCTTTATCGGATCAAACTGTACTTTTTCGAGTAAAAGCTGTAATTCGTCGTAGCATCCTTGTAAATCACCCACCAAATATGTCGCCATTTTGCACCGCACTTATTCCATTAATCGTCTAAATTTTCAATCACGTCGTCTTTGTTGACATCGGCTGGTGGATTGTCTGCTAACCAGTTGGCTAAGCGAGCATAATCCGCAATCGATAAGTTTTCTGCACGCGCGGTTAAATCAATGCCTAATTCAGTCAGTTGTTCTGCGCTGAATAAGGTGGATAACGCATTTCGTAATGTTTTACGGCGTTGATTAAACGCTTGACTACATACGCGATTTAACCAATATAAATCTTTTACGGGGTGCGGCAATGCTTTGTGTGGTACTAAACGCACCACTGCTGAATCCACTTTCGGCGCAGGTTTAAATGCGGTTGGTGGCACTTCAAGCACAGGCATGACCTGACAGAAATATTGCGCCATGATCGTCAAACGACCGTAAGCTTTGCTATTTGGACCTGCACATAAACGTTTTACTACTTCTTTTTGTAACATAAAGTGCATATCTTGAATGCAATCGTGATACTTAAATAAGTGGAACATCAACGGTGTAGAAATGTTGTAAGGTAAGTTACCAAACACACGCATTTTTTGATTTTTTTCAGCAAGTTTAGCGTCTTGATACAACTGACCAAAATCAAACTGCATTGCATCCGTTTCAATCACCGTAATTTTGTGATGTAAAAAAGGGTGGTGGCGTAAACGCTCTGCTAAGTCGCGGTCTAATTCCACTACAGTTAAGTGATCGACTAAATCCCCCACAGGCTCAGTTAATGCCCCTAAACCTGGGCCGATCTCAACTAAAAATTGATCTTTTTGGGGATAAATTGCCGTAACAATACTTTGAATGACATTATCATCATGTAAAAAGTTTTGCCCAAAACGCTTACGGGCGGTATGTCCTAAATGTTTTTTTGAATTCATATTTTCTCAATTGTGTAGAGTGATCACGATTAGCAAAATTGTGATCTATTATAAAGCAAAATCCCAGCGAATGTGCTGGGATTTCTCAATTAATTCAGGCGTTATTTTAAGTAACGAATCTCGGCGTGTTTACGTAGCGCTTTGACCCAATCTCTTTCTACATCTTTTACTTGTTCATTGACCAATTGCTCATACGCTTTTTGGCGATATGCATCAATTGTGCGGTCACTGTCACGCACGGAGGTTACTTCTAAAATATGCCAACCAAATTCAGTTTTAAATGGGGCGGAAATGGTTCCTGTTTTAGTTTGGAGTACGGCTTTTTGGAACGGACCCACGTAAGTTTCAGGAAAAGCAAATCCTAAACTTCCACCATTTGCACCAGAAAGGTAGTCTTTTGAATACTGTAAGGCCGCATCTGCAAAACTGGTTTTACCCGCTAAAATATCAGCACGAATTTGTGTCAATTGTGCTTTAGCTTGTGCATCATTTAATAATGGATTTAATTTCAATAAGATATGACGCACTTCGTATTGTTTACCAGAGACTTTTTTCTCTGTCCCTTTTGCTTTAGCCTGTTGCAAAAGTTGTTGGCTTAACGCTTCTACCTGTTCTCTTTTCACGTCAATGCTTTGCCCGATCGCTTGGTTGCGTACTTCGCCCATCACCATTTGATTTGCAATTTGTTGACGATACGCGTTATAGCTAATACCTTGATAATCCAAGGCATCTAATAATTGACCAAAAGTAAGACCGTTTTGAGCAGCAATGCCTTCGATAATTTGGTCTACTTGAGCATAATTCACTTTAATTCCCGCGTTCTCGATAGCTTGTTGCACAAGAATGTCGTCAATCACTTTATCTACTGCTGCTCTGTGATCGCCTTTTTTACCGAGATGTTTTTTAACTTGGCTTTCTAAAACGGGAACACCATTTACGGTAGCTACCACACGCTCAGCGGCTTGTGTTGTTGAAATAGCAAACAATCCGATGACAGCGACAAAAATAGATTTGATGTGAATGGTTTTCATGCGTTATTCCATTATTTTAAATAAGTTAAAGATGACAGTGATTAGAGTATCAATTTTATAAAAGGTTCACAAACTTTATTTAGTCGGTGACAACAATGCAACTTCATAGCAATGATCAAATTTCATGGTACGGACTTGTACAGCTTCATTACGGCTGGTAGGAACATTTTTACCCACATAATCGGCTCGAATAGGCAATTCACGATGACCACGATCAACAAAGATAACTAACTCAATTTTGGCGGCACGGCCGAAATCAACCAAGGCATCTAATGCAGCACGGATAGTTCTACCCGTGTAAAGCACATCATCAACCAAAATGACTTCTTTATTTTGAATACTGATGAAATTTGAGGCGCCGCTGTAGGTTGGCGTTTGGGAATGGGGTTCGGCATATTCAAGATCATCACGATAAAAAGTAATATCCAAATCAATAGAAGGTAAGTCAACTTTGGCTAAATCTGCGATTTTTTTCTTTATAAGTTCCGCAATTTCAGCACCGCGTCGTTTAATGCCGACGATGACGACATTGTCTAAGTTTTGATGTTTTTCAATGATTTCGTGTGAGATACGGGAAATGGTACGGAGAAATTGGTTTTCATCAATAATGATTTTTTCCATAATAATCGACCTAATTAAATAAGAAAATTTGGGCTCTAAAATAGCATAAAAGAAGTCAATATCCTATAGGGAAATAAAGTGAGGAACGCGTAAACTTTTGAAAAAATCACCGCATTTTTCGCTTATTTGCGATAAAGTGCGGTGAATTTTGTGATTATTTTGAATGACGTTCTTTGAGTTTACCAATCACATCTGCCCAATTTAAATCGGCATCTTGTAGTAATACCGTCAAGTGATAAGCCAAATCTGCCGCTTCACAAATGGTTTCATTACGATCTTTAACCGTTGCCGCAAGCGCTGTTTCCACGCCTTCTTCGCCTACTTTCTGCGCAATACGTTTTGTGCCTTTTGCATAGAGTTGAGCGGTGTAAGAACTTGCTGGATCAGCACCTTTACGCTCCGCAATCAAACGTTCTAACTTACTAAAGAAAATCCAATCAGGTTGGGTTGCATTGTCAAATTGATAAAAACAACTTTCTGCGCCTGTGTGGCAAGTTTCCCCGATTGGATTGACCAAAATCAGCAATGTATCGTTATCACAATCTAGGCTCATATCCACCACATTTAAAAAATGCCCAGAGGTTTCACCTTTTGTCCATAAACGGTTTTTAGTACGCGAAAAAAAGGTTACTCGTTTTTCCGCGAGTGTTTTTTCTAGCGCCTCTTGGTTCATATAACCCAACATTAACACTTCACAAGTGGTTGCATTTTGGATAATGACAGGCAGTAAATTATCGACTTTTTGCCAGTTGATTTGTTCTCTATTTAACATGACGCTCTCACCTCAATATTCTCTTGTCTTAAATATGACTTCAATTCCCCAATATCAATAATGCGTTTATGGAACACGCTGGCTGCGAGTGCGCCATCAACATTGGCTTCGATAAATGCATCTCGGAAATGCATCATTTCGCCTGCGCCGCCTGAAGCGATTAGGGGAATGTGGCAAACTTCGCGCACTAATTTTAATTGGGCGATGTCGTAGCCTTGGCGGACGCCGTCTTGGTTCATCATATTTAATACGATTTCACCTGCGCCACGTTGTTGTACTTCTTTCACCCAGTCGAGTAATTGCCAATTGGTTTGGCGAGTGCGACTTTCATCGCCTGTATATTGATTGACCCAATATTTGCCCGTTTCTTTTTCAAACCAGCTGTCGATGCCTACCACGATGGCTTGCACGCCAAAGCGATCGGCTAAGCGGTTGATTAAATCAGGATCGGCAAGTGCGGGTGAATTTATGGAAATTTTATCTGCACCAAAGGCAAACAGTTTTTCCGCATCTTCGACACTTTTAATCCCACCTGCCACGCAAAATGGAATATCAATCACTTGTGCCACACGCTCCACCCAGCTTTTATCAATGGTTCTACCGTCCGAAGAGGCGGTAATATCGTAGAAAACTAGCTCATCTGCACCTTCTTCAGCATAGCGTTGAGCAAGTGGCACAATATCGCCAATAATTTCGTGGTTGCGGAACTGGACACCTTTCACTACTTGTCCATCACGCACGTCTAAGCAAGGAATTATGCGTTTTGCCAACATGCGATCGCCTCCTGCACATTAAATTTGCTTTCTAATAATGCACGACCAACAATCACACCAGCCACGCCAGTGCCTTTTAATGCTTCAACATCTGCTAGAGAGCCAATTCCTCCTGATGATTGGAATTGAATGTTTGGGAATTGTGCGCAGATTTCTTGATAAAGTGCCACATTTGAACCTTGCAAAGTCCCGTCTTTGGAAATATCAGTACATAACACGTGTTGCAAGCCCACTTCGCTAAAATCCGCAATTAGGGCTTCTAACGAAACACCGCTATTTTCTTGCCAACCGCTTACGGCAATCTGTTTTTCACCTTGAGCATTAATATTCACATCTAACGCCAACACGAATTTTTCGGCACCGTATTTTTTAAACCATTGTTTGACCATTTCCGGTTGTTTGACCGCAGTTGATCCAATGACGACGCGGTTCGCACCAACAGCTAATAAATCGGCGACATCTTGTTCGGTGCGGATACCACCACCTACTTGAAGCGGGCAATTCACCGCCTTGATAATCTCACCAATCAGTTGTGTTTGACGTTTATTCGGATCTTTTGCACCGGTGAGATCTACCAAATGTAATTGCTTTGCCCCTTGCTCAACATAGGTTTGGAATTGGGCTATCGGATTATCGGAATAAAGGGTTTTCTGCCCGTAATCACCTTGATACAGACGCACCACCTGACCGTCAATCAGATCAAGTGCGGGGATAATTTGTGATGTTTTCATTGTGTTTCCTGTGTTTATTCTTAAAAGTGTTTTCACAAATCACGACTTAGACGCTTTCTCAACTCGTTGTAATTGATTTCGCAAACTACGCTTAAATGCTTCTGCTAAAGCATCACAATTGATTGCAAGCTCCAACTCCTCTCTCGTTAACTCTTTCTCAGAGCCAGAAAGTAATTTATTTAAATGTTTAATGGTTAAATTTGGGTAGGGGCATTGGATGCGTTGTACTAAATCCAGAGTTTTAATTTCACCTTCTTGCAAAACTCGAACATACCAACCAGATAATCCTGAATGTCTTACTACATGGTGAGTATCTTTATTGCCTGTGTTTTTCGATAAACGATCGCAAGGTTTACGCGGTTGAGAAACCTCCACAATTGCAGTACCAATTTGATAGCGATCACCCACGCAAACATTCTCTTCATTCCACCCAGATACAACGAAATTTTCACCATAGATTGCAATACCTTGGTAATCAAACTCCTTGTTAATTAGTGCGGTTAATTTCTGGAAAGATTCATCTGACATAAAAAACAGAGCTTTATCCACGCCGCCATGATGTGCGGTTAAACCCACCTCATTGCCTTCAGCGCCAAGTTGATGAACTTTCACCATAGGCACAGGTCTTTTGCGGATAGCCGTTTCTAATGTAGAACCATCTGAAAAAGTTAGGGTTTCTACACCACCGACTTTAATCATCAAAATTTCAGATCGCATTAACAATTCTCCACAAAGTTACGCAAAAATAACGCCCCTGCTTTACCTGAACGCTCAGGGTGGAATTGTGCGCCATAAAAATTGTTATGCTGAATGACTGCAGAAAAAGGCACACCGTAATCGCAAGTGGCAACGGTATGCGAATTCGGCAACACGCCATAACTATGCACAAAATAGAAATAGCTATCTTGCTCAATGCCTGCAAATAACGGGTGATCAGCAACATAATGCACTTTATTCCAGCCCATATGAGGTAACGGCAACTGACAATCAGGCAATTTTTCTGTTCTGCCTGACATCAGTTTTAACAAGTCCAAATTGCCCTCTTCGGAATATTCGGTCATTAATTGCATACCTAAACAAATTCCCAAAACAGGCTGAGTTAAGTTGTGAATAACTTCAATTAAGCCCAAATCTGCTAGATTTTGCATCGCTGCTTTAGCAGTGCCGACACCAGGTAGAATCAATTTATCAGCAGAGCGGATTTGCTCGATATTATCAGTAATTTCTGCGTGATAACCCAAACGATCAAAAGCAAATTTGACTGAAGAAAGGTTAGCGCAACGGGTGTTGATGATGGTTAGTTTGGGCATATTAACTAATTCCGAATTCTTTATATGCATTATCACTATAATAAGATAATGGGGTTAAGGTGTTTTTTGAATGAATAGAGAACTGAGATATTGCATCTAAAATTGGTAATTTTTTAAATGGAATATGTATACATTTTACTTTTCCTGCACAAATTGCATTTGCTAAAGAATTAGGCCAATATGCTGACAATTTTTGTGGAGCCTGTATTTTCTCAAAGTCTGTATAGCAAACAATAATAGGTAAACCTAATTCTATAGCTATGTCAATTTCATAGTTAAGCATTTCTCGATCATTTCTAGTATCATTTGATAAAATTAATATGAAATTTTTCGATTCATTTAAACGTTCTCTTAGTCTTCTCTTCAACGTATCTTTCTGACTTGAATCCTTAACAGAATATGTTTTTTTATGACTGTCACTAAACTTAAAATCATTAGAGTGACTTTTCCAAGCTTTAAGCAGATTGAAATACTGTATATCACTCTCATATGGAGTTGTCGTATCTTGCCCATCAAAAGCGACATAAGTTCCATTTCTATATGCCATTTTTTATCCCTTTTATATTAAACAAGTTTATATCGTTCATGTTATTTTCATGAATGACAATAACTAATTTTGATTTTTTATGGTTAAATCTCATAGGACTTAATTTAAATGTCCAAAGAATAATACGAAGTAGATCTTCATCAGAGATTGGATTGTTTTCTTCAATTCTTGTTATTCCTGAGCCAAAAATTGGTATGACTACTGTTCTTAAAGCATAAAGCTTGTCAACTTTTTTCCAAAAATTCATTAAGAATGTAATATATTCGTCAATTGTTAAAACTGCACGGTTATCTTTATCGAATTTTGAAAATGCTGTTAGCAAATACTTATCATTATAAATAATCGTTGTACCCAAATCGTATTTCTTATCTTTTCCCACTTTTCTTGTTTTATCTAATTGATATCTCTCATTTTTTAGCTCATTATCTAGAAAACTATCAAAAGTATTAACATTTTTTATATTCTTTTCTATAAACTGTCCATTGATTGTTCTTTTTGCAATTAACACATTATCCACTAAGGTATCAAAGTGCTCATTAAAGCTGATTGCAATCAAAGAATTATCATCCTCTTCAAATAAATTGCCTTTTTTAATTTCAACTGTTGTTCCATCTATTTCTAAAGATATCTTCTCTAAAGAATTTGCTTTATATAACTTATATATGAAGATAGTAAATAATAAAAATAAAAAAATAATTCCAATATGTGTCTTTCCGTCTTGTGGGATTTCCCAAAAATATAAATATGTGCCTGCTAACATACTTAAAATTGAAACTATATTGGTATAAGAATTCCATAGTTTTTTATCTATAATTTTAACTTTCATATATATAAAAACTCCTTTAAGTGTTAGTTTCTACAAATGATTAAAATCTATTAAAAATTAACCATACTTTAAGTCATATGTAATAAGTCTATATATTTTTCAGATTACAAAACTCCCTTACTACTCGGCAACTCATTCCCTTCTACCTTAATACACTGTCTCAACGTGCGACCAAACACTTTAAACAGGCTTTCGATTTTGTGGTGGTCGTTGTCGCCTTTCGTTTTTAGGTGCAGGGTTGCCATTAAGGTATAAGCGATAGATTGGAAAAAATGCTCCGTCATTTCGGTGCTGAAGTCGCCCACTTTGTCGCGTTTAAATTTGGCTTTGAATTTGAAATATGGGCGACCGGATAAGTCCATCGTACATTCTGCTTTGCATTCGTCCATTGGCAACACAAAACCGAAGCGTTGGATGCCTCGTTTGTCGCCGAGGGCTTGTTTTAATGCCGTGCCGAGCGCAAGTGCGGTGTCTTCAACGGTGTGGTGTTCGTCAATCCATAAGTCGCCTTTGCAGCTCACATTCATTCTAAAACCGCCGTGGGTAGCGATTTGATCGAGCATATGATCGAAAAAGCCCACGCCCGTTTTGATGTCGTTCATCCCTGTTTCGTCCAGCCACACTTGCACTTTAATATCTGTTTCTTTGGTGGTGCGAACCACTTCCGCATAGCGTGGTGTTCGATCGGCAAGTGCGGTCTGTTTTGGCAAAAGTTTTTCAACAATCAGATCCCAATTGAGTTTCTCTCGATCATATTGCAACGCACGAATGCCAAGGTTTTCCGCCAGTTGCACATCGGTGTATCGGTCGCCAATCACAAAGCTGGTGGCAGGAGCGAACAATTTTTTATCAATATATTTTTTCAATAATTTGACTTTAGGCTTACGGCAATCGCAGTTATCTTCTGGTTTGTGTGGACAAATTAACACTTCATCAAATTCAATGCCTTGAGACTTAAATAATGCCATCATTGCATTGTGCGGTTTGTCAAAATTCTCTTGTGGAAAAGATGGCGTGCCTAAGCCATCTTGGTTGCTGACCATCACAAAACGGTAAAAAGGTTTGAGCTTCAACAGCGCTGGAATGACATTCGGCTCAAATTGCAATTTTTCTAAACTGTCGATTTGAAAATCGGTTTTCGGCTCATCAATTAAGGTGCCGTCGCGGTCGATAAAAAGAATAGATTGTTGTGTCATATTGTTATCCTGTTTGTCTTTTGTTCTGTTTGTATCTTATGCAATTTGACGAATAGCTTCAATCACTTGGCGGTTTTCTTCCACAGTACCAACAGTGATACGAATGCAGTTTTCTAACATCAATGCGCTGTGTTGATTACGTAAGATAATGCCCTGATCCCAAAGGGTTTTAAATACCTTTTGCCCATCCTGAAATTTCACTAAGACATAGTTGCCGTCGCTTTCGAAGACGTTTTCAACACAAGACAATGTGCGAAGTTCGGTTTCAAGTGCGGTACGATTTTGCAAAATTTCTTGCACTCGTTGTGTCATCACTTGTAAGCCGTCTGTTTGTAAGGCTTGAGCAGCAATATCAGCCACAGGCACAGGCAATGGGTAAGGCGCAATAACTTTTTGTAGCACATCGATTAATTCTTTGTTCGCAAGAGTAAAACCACAACGCAAGCCCGCTAATGCAAAGGCTTTGGATAGGGTGCGGATAATCGCCAAGTGCGAGTAATTTTTTAGCTCTGTGACCATTGTCGCTTGTGGGCAAAATTCAATGTAAGCTTCGTCAACCACCACAATGGCTTTCTCTCTCGTCATTTCTAATAAAGCTAACAAATCTTCACGATTCACTAACGTACCCGTTGGATTATTCGGGCTACACACAAACACAACTTTCACACCTGAAAGATTGCGTTCAATTTCCGGTAAATTCAGCTGAAAATCGGCGGTTAAAGGTACGGTTTTTAATGCAATGCCACAGGTTTCGGCGCTTACAGAATACATTCCATAGGTCGGTGGGCAGTAAAGCACGCTATCTTGCGCCTCACAAAAAGCACGGATAATCAGCTCGATACTTTCATCACCGCCTCGGCTGACTAGCACATTTTCAGATTTCACCCCTGCATAGTTGGCATAGCCTTCAATTACTGCTTGAGGCTGTGGCTCGGGATAGCGGTTAAAAGTGCGGTGAGTTAAATCAAAATTTGGCGAAGTTGGGTATTCATTCGCATTCAACCAAATATCGCCTTTACCACCCAAACGGCGTGCGGATTGATAAGGCGTTAAGGCTTGGATATTTTTACGTGAAAGTTGTGAAATCGGCATATTGTGTTCCTGCTTAATTATGTGTTTTTAATAAAATAAAATGTTCGATAAGTTTAATCATGAGCTCTTTTTGCTCTGGCAAGCTTTCTGCTACTAATAGGGCCAAGGCGACTAATGTATTATCATTAATGAGTTGCTCAACAGGTTTTTCCAACAATCCCTGATTCAGGCGTAAGTACCATAAAAATAAAAAGGATCCAGAACGTTTGTTACCATCTGCAAATGGATGGTTTTTAATCACAAAATACAGCAAATGTGCGGCACGACTGGCAACATTTGGATAAAACCACTCCCCACCAAATCCTTGCTCAATAGTTGCAATAGCAGAAGCCAAACCATCAGAACGCAGTTGACCAAACAACTCAGTCGCTTCCCCTTTTTCAATCAAGGTTTGTTTTAATTGATCAATTGCTTGTAATACCTCATTAAAAACTAAGGCTTTCATTTCTGGCTGTTTGACTCGATTTTCAACCAAACTTTGTTCATCGTAAGCCTGCAATAAACTCCAAGTTCGGGCATAGTCTTGCACTACGCTAATGACTGCTTGCCCGTCGTCATTGATTAAGGCTTGATTAGTCAGTGTACGGCTTAATAAGGCAACAGCCTGACTAAATTCAATCCCTTTTTCTTGTAAACGACGTTCATTTATCGCATAGCCCTGCACTAAAAATTGTTTTAAGGTCTGTGTTGCCCATTGGCGGAATTGAGTCGCTCGTTTAGAACTAATACGATAGCCTACGGAAATAATGGCATCTAAGTTGTACAGTTTTCTTTGACGTTTAACTTGGCGATTCCCTTCTTTTTGAACTTGTAAGAAATTCTTACAAGTTGATATTTCATCCAACTCACCTTCAGCATAAATATGCTGTAAGTGCATAGTGATATTTTGTGGTTTAACTTCAAATAAGTCCGCCATCTGTGCTTGAGTTAGCCATACCGTTTCTTGTTCAAAAGAAACCTGTAATGCAATTTTGCCGTCTTCGCTTGTGTAGAGCTGGATTTGATTGTTCATTTATTTTCCTTAATAAACTGTATAAAATCACAGTGTATTATGCGCGATTTTTTTCACCTTGCAACTTTCTCCAGCGAATTTCCACCGCTTGTTTGTGCGCTTCTAATTGTTCTGCTTCTGCCATTAACATCACAGTATTGGCGAGATTTTTAAAACCCTGTGGACTAAGTTCTTGTACGGTCATTCGTTTGCTGAAATCGGCCAAACCTAGGCTAGAGTGTGTGCGTGTGTAGCCGTAAGTTGGCAATACGTGGTTGGTGCCGCTGGCATAGTCGCCCATACTTTCAGGGGAATAAGCGCCTAAAAAGATCGAACCTGCATTGTCCAACAATGGCAATAAATTACGAGCGTTTTCCACTTGTACGACTAAATGTTCTGGAGCGTAAGCATTGCTGATTGCGACACATTGTTGCAGATCTTCTGCGATAAACGTGCGGCTGTGTGCAAGGGCTTTGCGTGCAGTTTCCGCTCTTGGTAAGCGTGCAAGTTGTTGTTCAATGGCAAGTGCGGTTTGTTTTGCTAAAGTTTCGCAATTCGTCACTAAAATCACTTGGCTGTCAGCCCCGTGTTCCGCTTGAGAGAGTAAATCGCTCGCTACAAAATCAGGATCGGCAAATTCATCGGCAATCACTAACACTTCTGAAGGCCCCGCAGGCATATCAATGGCTGTGCCTTGTTGTAAAACTTGGCGTTTAGCTTCTGTCACAAAGGCGTTGCCTGGTCCGAAAATTTTATCCACTTTTTGCACGCTCTCTGTACCGTTTGCCATTGCAAATATCGCTTGAGCGCCACCAACGGCATAAATAGTTTCAACTCCACATAAGTTTGCTGTGTAGAGAATTTCATCGGCAATTGGTGGTGGCGAACAAAGTACAATGGTTTTGCAGCCTGCGATTTTGGCGGGCACTGCGAGCATCAATACAGTGGAAAAGAGCGGGGCAGAACCACCCGGAATATACAAACCGACTTTTTGAATTGGTCGGGTTAACACTTGGCAACGCACACCTTCTTGCGTTTCGATATCCACACGTTCATTTTTCTGTGCTTGGTGAAAACGCTCAATATTATCTTTTGCCGTTTGAATAGCTTGTTTCAACCCTTCAGAAATTCGGCTACTTGCTTGTTCAATTTGCTCTTTTGAGATAACCAAGCTTTCCAATTTCACTTTATCGAATTTTTCCGACAGCTCAAATAACGCCTGATCGCCGTTCTTGAGCACATTCGCCTTAATTTGATTGACTGCTTGTGTAATTTGCTCACCAATCGCTTGTGCTGGGCGTGAAAGTGCGGTTTGTTTTTCTTGATCATTTAAGTTATTCCAAATTAGTGTTTGCATAATTTTTTCTCATATTGCACGGTAAATTCATTAATAAAAAATACAAGCGGTCAGTTTTAAAGCATTTTTTGCAATATATTAACTGTTTTGTGCCTTAGCCCAATTAATTGCAGCCTCTATTGCTTTACGAGCTTGCGGGCTATTTCGCCAACAAGTTGAACCTGTAATTTCTGAACCGAGTTGTAAGATAAAGTCAGGGGTAGAATTTGCTAATTGATTCACATCATCTAGCCCCATTTCAGCTAAACGTTTCAAAATAGTTGGACCAATGCCTTTTTGAGCGAGTAAAGATTGCTTTTCAGTTTCTGTGAATGCCATATTTACTCCATCATTTTCTCAATTGGTAAAACAAGGATTGAACTTGCACCAATCTCTTTTAACTGTTCCATTGTTTCCCAGAATAGCGCTTCTTGGCTAACAACATGCATGGCGACTTTTGAATCATCGTGTGCCAATGGCAAAATGGTTGGGTTTTCCACGCCTGGTAAAAGTGCGGTAATTTCTTCTAATTTTTCTTTCGGTGCGTGGAGCATAATGTATTTGGATTCTGCCGCCTGTTGAACGCCTTGGATACGAGTGAGTAACTTATTCACTAAGGCTTGTTTTTCTGGGCTAAGTTCGGCAGCTCGTTGAATTAAGCAGGATTTTGAGCGGTAAATCACTTCCACTTCTTTTAAGCCGTTGGCTTCAAGCGTAGCGCCTGAAGACACTAAATCACAAATCGCATCGGCAAGCCCCGCACGAGGAGCAACTTCTACTGAGCCAGTGAGTGAACAGGTTTTGAAGTCCACGCCTTGTTGTTGCATATAGCGTTTGAGTAAATTTGGATACGAGGTTGCAATACGGGCGTTTTCGAGATCGCTTACGCCTTTATAAGTCTCATCTTGTGGAATAGCGATGGATAAACGACAGCCACCGAAATCTAAACGGCGTAATTTTTTATAATTGACGCTTTCGCCAGCAGCTTGGCGGGCAAGTTCCTCTTCTTCTAAAACATTCTCACCGATGATGCCAAGATCCACGACGCCATCAAAGACTAAACCAGGGATATCATCATCACGAACACGTAAAATATCAATTGGCATATTTTCAGCGTAAGCAATTAAACGTTGTTCTTGTAAATTTATTTTTACACCACATTGTTTTAATAGTGCTTGAGATTCTTGGCTTAAACGCCCTGATTTTTGCATCGCAATGCGTAGTCTTTTACTTTCGATCATAATGTTATCCTGTGTTTGATGTTGTGAATTTTAGTTATAAAAAAAGCCTCTCGAGTGGTTCCGAGAGGCTTTGTTGTTGGTTCTATCGCACTGCTCGGAAGATTTTCTATCTTCCAAGCACCACTAAACGCCCGAAAGATAATCAGGAGTGATGGTGGTGATGATGAGCAATGCGGTTAAAATTCATTTTGTCTTCCTTATTGGTTAATTGCTATCCAAATTACTGTAAAAAAAATGAACTGGCAAGTGTTTTTTACAAAAAAGTTAAATTTTTTTTGCTTTAATAAATAACAGAACAGGGCGGTGTTGCAGATCTTTAAATTCGTTTTGCCACTCAGGCTGATCGGAAAGCATCGGTTCTGCCATTTGTTCAATTTGGAAACCCGCTTGAATTAAATTATTGATGAGGGTAGCAGTAGTGCGGTGATAGGTTTTAAACGGTTGTTTAAACCAATTTCGATCACGTTCGCCTTCGTCACGGTAATAATTTAAGCGATACGCCACTTGCTGTTTGTTTTCATCTTTTTCCCAGCGATCACCGCCTTGGTAACAAGTTACAATCGGGTGCTCTTGCGAGAAAATCAAATAACCATTTGGATTTAATTTTTGATGAATATCGGATAACAACTGAGGAAAATCTTGCACATAATGAAACGCAAATGAACTTGTGATGACATCAAACTGGCTTTCAGGTAACTCGCTGAGTTGTTCCATTGAAAGCTGATGCAAAGCAAAGTGCGGTGCATTTTGGGAAAATTTTGCTAAGTCTGTTTCTGCCTGTTTGAGCATATTCTCAGACAGATCAATGCCCACAACAAAGCGGGCATTGCGTTGTAAATAAAGTTGTAGATGACCACCACAGCCACAACCCAAATCTAACAGTTTTTTGCCTGTTAAATCGGGCAGTAGAGACAACATTGTCGGCTTTTCTACCACTTCATTTAAGCTGATCGGATTTTCCCGCAATTTTAAATAAAGCTCAAAAAATTGCGGGGCATCATAGACGCTTTTTTTAGTCATCTTATTTGAAGATGATGTCGTCTTTTGGATCGTATTTCGATGCGTCTAATACTTTGTTTTCTTCAAAGTATTTTTTCAACATTTCAGCATCGATGAAACCAGTATTCACATAGCTTGGGTGTTTTTTCAATACTGGGTAACCGTCACCACCGCCAGCGCAGTAGTCTGGTACAGACACTTTATATTTTTTGTTTAAATCAAGTGCTTTGCCATCCACTTTTACATCAGACACTTTTTGTGCAGTACGATCAACAACCATTGAAAGCCCCGCAAATTGTGGATATGCACCACTATCAACTTGTTTCATCGCAACAACGTTGAGGTAGTCTAAAAGCTCTTGGCCGGTGAAATCCACAGTTGCGATCATATTACCGAACGGTTGAACAGTAAGAAGATCTTTATAAGTGGTTTCGCCCTCGTTGATATCAGCACGGATACCACCTGAGTTCATAATACCGACGTCAGCTTTCACACGTTCCATTTGAGATTGTGCGATTAAGCGACCAAGGTTAGTTTGGTGGAAACGAATAATTTTACGATCGCCCACAAATTTACCTTTTACTTCACCCACTTTCACGCCTAATAAGCGGTCACCTTCGTCTTGGTAAGTTTTTAAATGTGCAAATACTGCTGGATCTTCTACGATTTCAGATTGATAAAGTTTGTATTCAGATTTGCCGTCTTCTAATTTGATTTTTTGTTTTAAGTTAACTGGGATTAACTCATATTTCACCAATTTCGTTTCGCCGTTTTTGAATTCAAAATCTGCGCGACCAATGAATTTACCCCATTCGCCTGCTTGAACAATCCAAGTCCCGTTTTGGAAGTCAGGTTGACATGCTTCACCTGGCGTGTATTTCGCTTTGAATTGACCTTGTTCATCAATACAAACGGTGTCGTGTGTGTGTCCACCAATGATTAAATCAAATGCGCCTTTATCAAGAGTTCGAGCCATGGTAACGTCGCCTGGTGCATTTTGACCGTGTTTACCGTCAAAATAGTAGCCCATATGGGTCAACGCAATGCGCATATCGGGTTTTTCTTTTTTATTGATTTCCGCTAATGTAGTTTTTGCTGTTTCGATTGGATTTTTGAAGATAACGTGATCAACCACATCTGGGTTACCTAATTTTGCGGTATCTTCAGTGGTTAAACCTACAACTGCAATGTTTAAATCTTCTTTTTTCAACATCACATAAGGATTCACTAATGGTTTGTTGGTTTTTTTGTTGATCACGTTTGCAGAAAGAAGTGGGAATTTTGCCCATTTTTCTTGCATATCTAACAGTTGGATTGGGAAGTCAAACTCGTGGTTACCTAGCACTGCCGCTTCATAACCAATCATATTCATCCCTTCGATATCTGGTTTTGCGTTTAGCATATCTGATTCTGGCACGCCCGTGTTGAAGTCACCTGCGTGAAGTAACACAACCGAGCCACCTTTGCTTTCGACATCCTTACGAATACCGTCGATCAAGGTTTTGTGTGCAGCAAAACCATATTCACCTTTGCTGTTTTTCCAGAAGTGACCGTGCGTATCGTTCACGTGTAATACGGTGATGTTATAGGTTTTGTCTTGTGTGTAAGCATGTGCTTGGCTGATTAACCCTAATGACAGTGCGACGGCGCTAAATTTAATTAATTTTTTCATTGTAAACCTCTTGAGATTGAAAATCCGCTAACTATATACTCAAAATTTTGTATCAAGCCAAGCTTTTTCCATGAAATTTGTGATGTTTAACCTAAAAATGTCGGTAAGATGCCAAATTGTGCAGCCACTTGTGCCACAATATTGAGGACGCCAAACAAAATCACAAAGTAAATCATAAAGTTACCGCCGTAAACACGATATGTACTGTCTTTAAAACGCTGACGTGTCGCTTTTGCCAATAATGCTGGCACAATTGCCGCCCAAATCGTTGCCGCCAAACCTGCATAGCCAATGGCGATCACAAAGCCATAAGGGAATTGTAAGCTTAGTAATAGTGGCGGTAAAAATGTGATTAAAGTTGCTTTGGTTCTGCCTGATAAGCTGTCATCTAATTTGAATAGGTCAGAAATATAGTCAAATAAACCTAAACTTACCCCTAAGAATGAGCTCGCAATCGCCATATAAGCAAAGAAATTCAGTACCACGCCAATGTAATCGGTTTGGATATATTGTGACAGTGCGCCAAGCAGTGCAGCGATGTCGCCACCTTTTTCAATAACTGGTGCAAATTCAGCGCGTGGCAAGTTTCCTTGCACCGCTAGCTGCCATAAGATGTAAATCACTAATGCAATGCCTGTACCTAAGAAGATCGATTTCATCACACGTTTACCATCGCGATCGTAATATTTCACTAAACTTGGCACGTTACCGTGGAAACCAAACGATACTAAGCAGACAGGAAGTGCGGTCAAAATATAAGGTAAATAGTGTTGTTCACTTTGTGCGATTTGATTGAATAACACGTCTGTTTTGACTGAGCTAATTAAATCGCTGGTGGAAAGAAAGAACGCTACAACCATACCTGCAATCAGCACAGTAGTAAAACGATCGACCGCTTTCGTGGATAACCACACAAAAGCGGCGAGTACAATACAGAAAATTAGCGAGCCAGAACTACGCCCAATATCGACCGCACTTTCTGGTGAACTGAAGACCTGATTGAGTAAATTCTGTGTAATCCCGCCGCCTGATGTAATGTAAGCATAGGTTAAAATATAAAGTACAAAGGCAACAGAAAGTCCGTTGATTACATTCCAGCCGTTACCTAATAAATCTTTCACAATGGTGTCAAAACTTGCACCAGTTGGATAATGCAAGTTGGCTTCGAGGATCATTAAACCCGACGTTGTCATACAAAACCACGTGTAAGCTAAAAGAAGAATCGAACCGATAAACCAAACCCCTGCGGTTGCTGTTGGGTTTGCTAACATACCAGCGCCAATCGCTGTGCCTGCAATAATCATTGCGCCGCCGAGTAAAGAAGGCTGTTTTTTTGTTGTCGTTGTCATAGAAATCCCATGTTAGTTATGATAGTCATGTAAAACATGTACTACTTTAATAGTGCATGAAATAAAAATCAAATGTTTTTTACACATTTGAAGTATTTTTTTGATGAATGAGAGAAAGTGAGGAGGCGTGCGTCTCTATCTCGACAAATTACGTCAATTAGCGCTATAATTGATTGCTTTTATTTATAATTAACTTGAAATAAGGAAGACAAAATGGGTTTAGAAAATGTACCAGCAGGTAAAGCATTACCAGATGATATCTATGTTGTAATTGAAATCCCTGCAAACGCTGATCCAATCAAATATGAAGTGGATAAAGAAAGCGGTTCATTATTTGTGGATCGTTTTATGGCAACAGCGATGTTCTATCCAGCAAACTACGGTTATGTAAACCACACCCTTTCTTCTGATGGCGACCCAGTGGACGTGTTAGTGCCAACACCATATCCGTTACAGCCAGGTTCTGTCATTCGTTGCCGTCCAGTTGGCGTATTAAAAATGACTGACGAAGCGGGTGGTGATGCAAAAGTGGTTGCAGTTCCACACAGCAAATTAACGAAAGAATACGATCACATCAAAGATGTGGGTGATTTACCCGCATTATTAAAAGCGCAAATCCAACACTTCTTTGAAAGCTACAAAGCATTAGAAGCTGGCAAATGGGTGAAAGTTGAAGGCTGGGAAGGCGTTGAAGCAGCACGTCAAGAAATTTTAGAATCATTTGAACGTGCGAAAAAGTAATATTGATGCGATAAATACCGCTGTAAAGAGCGGTATTTTTTTATTTAATTGATTGTAAGTGAGGACTTTATGACTAAATTTATCAAGCAAATCGCGATGGTTTCTTCTATTGCCCTGCTATTAAATGCCTGTGCCGATTCTGCCAGTATTAATCAACAGTCGGCGTCGTCTTATTTACAAGCGGTAAATAAAGCGCGCAGTGAAGGGGTGTTAGATACGACTTCCCCTACAGCAAAACGGATCCAAGCAGTGTTTAAGAAAATGGTTCCTTACGCGAATGCAGAAAATCACACGGGACAAGTATTTAACTGGCAAATTAGTGTGATTAAATCAAAAGAATTAAATGCTTGGGCAATGCCTGGCGGTAAAATGGCATTTTATACTGGGTTAGTTGATAGTCTGAAATTAACCAATGATGAAATTGCAACGGTTATGGGGCACGAGATGGCACATGCGTTGAAAGAACATGGTAAGAAAAAAGTCAACATGGGACAATTTACTAATGTCTTAGCGCAAGTGAGTCATGTTGCGTTGTCAACCGTGATTGGTACAGACGGTAGTGCGGTCGTTGTTGGGCTAACGAAAGATTGGGCATTGGATAAACCGTATTCGCGTAGTAATGAAACGGAGGCGGATGAAGTCGGTTTAATGTTAATGGCAAAATCAGGTTTTAACCCAGAAGCTGCACCACGTGTTTGGCAAAAAATGCAAGCCGCGGGTTCGAGTTCAAAAGGGGTATTGGCGGCCTTATCTTCAACACACCCTAATGATGCAGATCGCCAACAGAATTTATTACGCTTGATGCCACAAGCCATAGCGTTATACAAACAATCAAAATAATTTGCGCGGATGAACTCGCTTGATATAAAAAATCCACCTTCTGTGTAAGGTGGATTTTTTGTTAGTTAGTGATTCTAAAGCTAACAGGTACGCTTACTTCATTCGCCATCCCCGCGGGCAGTGGACCAATTGGGCGTGCATTATTTACAGCGGCCAGTGCAGCTTGATCAAGTTCTTCTGACCCCGATGATTTAATAATACGAGCGTGACTAATTGCACCACTATTATTAATGTGGAATGAAATCGTTGCGACACCTTGTTTACGCATCATTTTAGCGCGATTTGGATAACGTTTATGTTTTTCAATCTCGCGGCGTAATGCCGAACGATAAGCATTAATTTCGTTTGTTGTACTTCCAGTTCCAACTAAATTAGGGTTTGTGCTAGTCACTTTACCTGTCGTGGTCGCTTGCTGATTAATTGAGGAATCTGAATTAATCTCACGATCCGATTTCGGTAAGTCTTTACGTTCTGGTTTGGTTTTTTTCGGTTTTTCCTTTGGCTTTTCTTTAGGCTTTTCCTTTGGTTTTTCTGGTTCTTTAGGTTTTTCTGGTTCTTTTGGCGGTTCAGGTTTTACCGTTGGATCGGCTACTTCTTCTTTCGGGAGCTCTGGCTCGACGACTGGCTCAGGAACGGGTTCTGGCTCAGGTTCTTCCAGCACAGTAGCTGCTAACATTTCCATGGAAATGTGAGTACTTACAATGTCCGCAGAAAATCCATTTGCACTTTCATCATCTTTTTGTACCGACCAGTATAAAAACGCGACAAAGCTCACGTGAAAAAGCAAAGAAACGACAAATCCAACCAATGAGCGATTTGTTTTTATCATTGCGCAGCCTTTTCTTTGATGGTGACAATCGCCACATTGCGAATTTCATTTTTTGCCATGATATCTGTAATAGAAACAAAATCTTGGAAGCTTGATTTTGCATCTACTTTCAGCGTTACTTTCTGATCTTTAGCCCATGTGCTGATTTCTTGTTCTAATGCTTCTTTCGTAATCGGTTTATCATTAAAAAAGATGTCACCAGTTTCTGTCACGGTTAATAATTTGGCTAAATCATCCGATCTAAATGCGACAGTTGAACTGGCTTTGGGAACATTCACTTGTATTTTGCCTTGAGAAATAAAGGAAGCTGTAATCAAGACAATGGCTAACAATACCAACATAATGTCGATAAACGGAATGATGTTGATTTCATCAAATTTTTTCACGGTATCACCTATGCTTGTTTGGTTTTTTTCTCATTTAAGGCAAACCATTTCAAACGATTTACTTCGATTTTACGACCTAATCCGTTGTAGAAAACCATAGAAGGAATCGCCACTAAAATCCCCACAGCAGTGGCTTTTAGTGCAAGAGACAAGTGCACCATGATGGCAGCAGCATCGATTTCACCACCAGAATGTCCAAGCTCAAAGAAAGTGAGAAGAATCCCAATAACCGTTCCCAATAAACCGACATAAGGTGCATTGGAACCGATAATCGAAATTGCGGTGAGATTACGTTGCAAATCAATATCAAGTTCATGCACGTTGTCATAATCTTCAACATTTACTTTATTTAAGAAGATAAAACGTTCAACAACAAGCCATACCATGATAAAGCTCATCAGAGCAAGTAAGCCTAAAATGATGTAGTCAATATAGTTTTGTAAGAATTGAAAGAGCTGTGGCATAACAAAGTCCTTTAATTTGCAACGAAAAATAAGTTGTGCATTATACGCTATTGAGAATTAATTTCAATTGCGAAATTCTAGCAAAAAGCAAGGTAAAAGGTAAATAAAAAAGAGACAATTTTTTGATATAAATCAGCGCATGTTTTATAGAAAAATATTGAGGAAACGAAAGAGGATGGCGATGGGATTGTGCCATCGCCATGAGAAAAAACGGTTAAAGTTTGACGACTTTTGCTTGTTTAATCATGTTGTCAGCGACTTCTAAAATGGTAATCTGTAGACCATTAATTTCGCAGACGGTCCCTTCTTCAGGGATTTCCTCCAGATGTTCGAGGATTAAACCATTAAAGGTTCGTGCTTCTTCCGTATCTAAGTTCCAATCAAATAGTTTATTCAAATCACGTAAATTGGTTGAGCCTTCGATAATCATAGAACCATCAGATTGTGGGATGACTTCTTCTTCGATCGATGGTGCAGTTGAAGTGGTAAATTCACCGACAATTTCTTCAAGAATATCTTCTAGTGTGACGAGTCCCTTGATATCACCGTACTCATCTACTACTAATCCAATGCGTTCTTTATTATTACGGAAATTTAGTAATTGTGCATTTAGTGCGGTGCCTTCAGGAATAAAATAGACTTCGTCTGCGGCGCGAATTAATGTTTCTTTGCTAAACTCATTTTTATCCAACATCAAACGGTAGGCTTCTCGTACGCGAAGCATCCCGAGGATATTTTCATCCATACTGCCTTTATAAAGAACCACGCGACCATGTGCTGCATGGTTGAGTTGGCGCATGATGGATTTCCAGTCATCGTCTATATCAATGCCGCCAATATCGTTACGTGGCACCATGATGTCATCCACAGTGACTTCTTCCAGATCTAAAATGGAAAGTAACATTTCTTGGTGGGCAGATGGAATGAATTTGCCTGATTCGTTGACAATAGAACGCAACTCCTCTGGACTGAGGGATTGTGATTTACTTTCCGATTTGAGTCGGAGTAATGCCAGAATGCCTTGGATGATTAAATTCATCAAGTACACTAATGGGGTAAATAAACGTAAAAAGACCGAAAGCAAATGACTTGATGTAAACGCGACTTTTTCGGGGTAACGCGCAGCTATCGTCTTAGGCAAAATTTCTGAGAAAATGAGCATAACAAACGTTAATGCCCCTGTCGCGATGGCGACCCCTGCATCGCCATATAAACGCATACCAATAATAGTGGTAATGGCAGAGGCGGTAATATTGACGAGGTTGTTACAAATCAGAATTAGGCTTAATAACACATCGGTTTTTTTTAATAATTTCTCAGCTTTTTTGGCACCTTTATGACCTTTCTCGGCTAAGTGGCGGAGACGATAGCGGTTTGCCGCTAACAGACCTGTTTCTGAGCCTGAAAAATAGGCTGAGGTGATAAGTAGAACAATAAGAACGATAAATAGGGTACTAAGGGGAATACTGTCCAAAATGCATCCTTTTATGAGTTAATCAAAATTGAAAAGTGCGGTCATTTTTTTCACTATTTGAACCGCACTTTTGCTAGGTATAAGGATAAATAAATATTGTTTATATTTCAAGCATTACACGACTGCCAAAATAGGCAATGCTGAGTAATAACATACCTAGAATGGCATAGTATACCATCTTTTTCCCACGCCAATGTTGTTTCCAATGACCAATCAGTGCACGACCAAAAACTAGCCAAGCGAGAAAAGAAAACACGGCTTTTTGAATATCTTGTGGCGCAAATTCTTTTGCCAAGTGATAAGAGCCCGAAATTAAGATGAGACTAAGGAGGAATTGACCTGTGAGCATTAAGCGGAAAAAATGCCGTTCGACAGCCATTAAGGGGGGAATGACTGGGGAAAGAACCAATGTTTTATTTTTTAAGTTGCGATCGATCCACAAGAGCTGAATAGAGTAAAGTGCAGACATGAGGCAAATTGAATAAGTGAATAATGCCAATCCGACATGGATAAACAGTGAAATATCTTGGCTTAAATGATAGACAAAATGCGTGGGTAATAAGGTTGTTAAAAGTAAATTAATGATAGAGAACGCATAGATAATTGGTAAGAGAAACCAGAGTGTACGAATTTGAAATAATAAAGCAAAAGTTGCGAGCGTGGCTGTGATGACACTGATGAGTGAGCTAATTTCCATAACAGTGAAATTTTGTCCCCCTGTTAAGCGGAGTAAGAGCGGAGTGAGATTGATAATATGAAGAACCAGGGCGAACACCGTACTTATGATAAAAAAGAAGGTATTTGGTTTTGCGGCAGGTTCACCTGATTGTGTTTTTAATAGCATGGGTGTTATTAGCAGCACACTCAACAAATAAAATAGCACAGCAAAAATTGCAAACCACATGTCGATTTCCTCATCTTAAAACGTAATTTATTCTAACTTTCTCCGTATTAAACTGCTATTAATTTATTTCACAGGGTGAAAATCTAACAGATTTCAGTATAATTGACACAATTTTTGTTGTGTAAATAGGAATAACACATGTTTGAGAATTTATCAGATCGCCTATCTAAAACGTTGCGCAATATCAGTGGACGTGGGCGCTTAACCGAAGACAATATTAAAGAGACGCTGCGTGAAGTTCGGATGGCATTGCTTGAAGCGGATGTCGCATTACCAGTAGTACGTGATTTCATTAATAACGTTAAAGCACGTGCGATTGGGGTCGAAGTTAATAAAAGCCTGACACCAGGTCAAGAGTTCGTCAAAATTGTACAAGCTGAACTTGAAGCAGCGATGGGCGAAGCAAACGAAAGTTTAAACCTTGCTACGCGGCCTCCTGCAGTCATTTTAATGGCGGGTTTACAAGGTGCGGGTAAAACGACGAGTGTTGGTAAATTAGCGAAATTCTTAAAAGAACGCCATAAGAAAAAAGTGCTCGTGGTGTCTGCTGACGTGTATCGTCCAGCTGCGATTAAACAGTTAGAAA
Source organism: Pasteurella sp. P03HT (assembly GCF_054052285.1). Classification (NCBI taxonomy): domain Bacteria; kingdom Pseudomonadati; phylum Pseudomonadota; class Gammaproteobacteria; order Pasteurellales; family Pasteurellaceae; genus Pasteurella; species Pasteurella sp. P03HT. Next base: position 332,865 of record NZ_JBSIUM010000001.1, on the reverse strand, counting down.
CCCTGGCTCAAGCGGTTGGTGCTGCATTTTTCCCTTCTGATGTTTCACAAAGTCCGGTTGCGATTGCACAAGCAGCTTTAGCTGAAGCAAAATTAAAATTTTATGATGTATTGATTGTGGATACCGCAGGTCGCCTCCATGTTGATGGCGAAATGATGGAAGAGATTAAGCAAATTCATACCGCGCTTAAGCCAATCGAAACACTTTTCACTGTGGATGCAATGACAGGGCAAGACGCCGCGAATACCGCGAAAGCCTTCAATGAGGCCTTACCATTAACTGGGGTCGTATTGACTAAAGTTGATGGAGATGCACGTGGAGGGGCAGCCTTATCGATTCGTCAAATTACAGGCAAACCGATTAAATTCTTAGGGGTAGGTGAAAAAACGGATGCGCTTGAGCCTTTCCATCCAGAGCGTGTTGCTTCACGTATCTTGGGAATGGGCGATGTCTTGTCGTTAATTGAAGATCTTGAGCGCTCTGTTGACCGCGAAAAAGCGGAAAAAATGGCGCAGAAATTCAAAAAAGGCGACAATTTCACATTAGAAGATTTTCGTGAACAGTTAATTGAGATGAAAAAAATGGGTGGAATGATGTCGATGTTAGACAAATTACCTGGCGCGAAAAATTTACCAGACCATGTTAAGAACCAAGTTGATGATAAAATGTTTAATAAAATGGAAGCCATTATTAACTCCATGACATTTAAAGAGCGTGCGAATCCCGATATTATCAAAGGATCCCGTCGTCGTCGTATTGCAATGGGGTCTGGGACACAAGTGCAGGACGTCAATAAATTGCTCAAACAGTTTGACGAAATGCAACGAATGATGAAAAAAATGCGTAAAGGCGGCATGGCAAAAATGATGCGTGGTATGCAAGGTATGATGGGGGGACTTGGTGGTCTAGGCGGGATGTTTAGACGATAAACTCTTCGTGAATACAGCATAAAAAAGAGCGGTGCAAATTTTTACTTTTGCACCGCTCTTTTTCATATCGAAAGATTTATTCTTCTTCAATTTTGGCAATAGCACCTTTGATGGTTAGGGTGACTTCTGTTGAAATGACTTGATTTAGAATCTCTATGATTTCATTGAGTTTTGTTGTATTGGCAATGCCTTCCTCATTGAAATAGCCTTCTTGTTTTAAGCTGGCGATAAAGGCAGAGAAAACCGCTTTATCAAAGAACTCTGGTGCATTGATGCCGTGTAATACGGACAAACGTTGTGCAACAGATTGACTGTCTTTTTCTAAATTTGCACGAGGTGTGGCAGGATCTTTTTCTAAAATACTCACCGTAATGTAATAACGTTGTAATATTTCACGCACACCCGAAGACCACAGTTGTAACATTCTGACACGAGGTTTATTAATCGACAGCATGTTGGCATTACATTTAATCACTTGCTGGCGTTCAAATTCAGCAATGATGTGATTGACGCGCTCTTGTAGCTCTTCTTGTGAGAATGATAAAAATAATTCATTCTTCAAGAACGGATAAATTTTGCTGACTGCTTCTAACACTAAAGGCTTTTGGATCGCTTCATAGTGCAAGACGATACTAGCGACTAAAGAAGGTAAGACAAATAAATGCTGGATATTGTTTCGATAGTAAGTCATTAATACTGCAGCATTGCGTTCTAAACGCACAATTTCACCAAAGTTATCTTTTTCAATAATGATACCAACACGCTCTAATGTCAGAATATGCTCAAGCATTTTTTCTGGAGATTCTTGTGGAACCACGATGTCTTGTGAATAAGGCACATTTTGTAAAAATTGTTGGTAGCTTTCTAATTGTTCAAGTAGCTGCTCTTTTGAAAGGGCGCGCTGACGTGAAGATAATAAGGCGGTACCCGTTAAATTCATGGCATTAACCGCTGCAGCTTTATTAATGTTAATCATCACCTGATGTGACACACTATCAACCGCTTGGTTAAACCATTGTGGTCGCTCTTCATGTTGAATGTTTTCTTTCCATTCAGGATAATGTTGATTCAAAAAGTTACTTAACGTAATTGGCTCACCAAAATTCACATAAGCTTGACCTAAATTACGTAATTTTTTGATCACTCTTAAAACCAGTCCTGCGTTTTCTTTCTCTTTTGCTGCCCCGCGCAGTTCTTTCGCATAGGTATCAACTTCTAAAACGTGCTCATAACCCACGTAAACAGGAACAACAGAAATCGGGCGAGTTTGACGCTGTAACAGTGCCTGTAAGGTCATTGACATCATCCCTGTTTTAGGTGCGAGCAAGCGACCAGTCCGAGAACGTCCGCCTTCAATAAAGTATTCAACAGGATAACCACGGTGGAAAAGCTCTGCTAAATATTCACGGAAAATTGTTGAGTACAGGCGGTTTCCTTTAAAGGTACGACGGATAAAGAAGGCACCGCCTCGACGGAACATTGCCCCCACGGGCCAAAAGTTAAGGTTAATGCCTGCTGCGATATGAGGAGGGACTAATCCTTGATGATAAAGCAAGTAAGACAGCAATAGGTAGTCAATGTGGCTGCGATGGCAAGGGACATAGACAATTTCATGTCCTTCTAATGCCAATTTACGTACGCGATCTGCATTTTGTACATCGATACCTTGATAAAGTTTATTCCATAACCAACGTAAGAAACGATCCGCAACACGTAACCCTTCATAATTGACGTTAGCTGCAATCTCATTCAGTATTTTTTCTGCTTCTTGTGCCGCTTTTTCTTCACTGATATTTTTTGATTTTGCTTCATCTTTTATGGCTTCCAAAATGCTTGGCAGTTCAAGTAGTTTATTGAACATTGCTTGACGATTTGGTAAGCGTGGTCCTGTTGCTGACATACGTTGTTTTGAAAAGTGCATCTTGGCAACACGGGCAAGTTTGTGAGCAATTGCCTCGTCTGCACCATGTTCATTAACCATGTAACGTAGTGATACAGCCTGTGAAAAGCGCACAAATGTGTCACGCCCAAACCAAATGGCTGCGATGACTTTTTGAATGCCACTTAATAGACGAAGTTGCGGTAGACCTGATTGATTCTCGTGACCAGGAGAACGTCCCCATAATACTGAGCCTGGAATTAATTGCACATCCAGCTCGGGTAAGGCGTGGTGTAAGGCTAAGTATTTATTGAAGACTTGAATCGTTTCTTGTTTAGCACCTTTTGATTTGAAAAAACGACGTCCTTCATCAAGAAATACGAAACGTGGCAACACATGATCGCCAATTTCATTATTTTCAAATGGATCAGGCAAACCTACACTGAGGCAGTTTTTGCGGAAAATAACTAAATCGGTCTGTGAAGTATAGGGTAAAACGTAAACAACAGGTTGTGTGGTATCAAGTTTTAATTCATCGATAGGATGATGTGGAATTGGATTATTTTTCACTAAAAAGGATAAAGGCAATTCCAATATTTTGCGATACATATTTAGAAAACTAAACATAGTGAATTTCCATTTTTATAGGTTTATTAGAAAAATTTCGATTAGTTTACCATAAAATTATCAGAAGTGAGTTGTTGAATAAAAGAACTACTGTGGGTTTTGATCTCGTAGGGGGATTTTCGTGTTCTTGCTTTGCTACGAGAAGAACGGAAAAGATTGCAATATGAATAAGTATGTATATAATGACAGTTATTCTGTATATAAAAACAGGGGTGTTTATGAAACCATTCAAAGCACTGACAGCGCGTCAGCAAGAAGTATACGATTTTCTAAAGCGTCATTTAGAGACAACAGGCATGCCGCCTACTCGTGCGGAAATTTCAAAAGAATTAGGTTTCCGTTCGCCTAATGCGGCAGAAGAACACCTTAAAGCCCTAGCAAGAAAAGGCGTTATTGAGATTCTTTCGGGCACATCGCGTGGGATTCGTCTCTTATTAGAAGAGGCTTCTTCTCATGATGATGCCGATGACGGTTTACCACTTGTTGGACGGGTTGCAGCAGGAGAACCAATTTTAGCGGAACAACATATTGAGGGGACATATAAAGTCGATGCCAATATGTTCAAGCCACAAGCCGATTTTTTATTAAAAGTTTATGGTCAATCGATGAAAGACATCGGCATTTTAGATGGCGATTTGTTAGCAGTACATAGTACCAAAGATGTACGCAATGGACAGGTAGTCGTAGCGAGGATTGAAGATGAAGTGACAGTAAAGCGTTTGGAACGCAAAGGATCTGTCATTTATTTGCATGCAGAAAATGAAGAATTTGAGCCGATTGTTGTCGATTTGAATCAACAACCAAATTTTGAAATTGAAGGAATTGCAGTTGGGATTATTCGCAATAATGCGTGGATGTAATCCAAAAAAGTAAAATGAGAGCCGTAAAAATGCGGTTCTTTTTTATTCTTTTTCGAGGGAAAGAAAAACATAAAATTCTTGCAAAAATGACCACGCTTTATCTTGCAAAAAACATGATTATCTGTATAATTCACCACCTTACAGCTACATTGAATTTTCGTTCCTTGCTTCTGCAGATTGGTAGCTGGTCTAACAGTCAGAGGCTGATTAACCCGTAAGGAGCAGTAATGCGACACTACGAAATCGTGTTTATGGTTCACCCGGACCAAAGCGAACAAGTACCTGGCATGATTGAACGTTACACAGGTTCTGTAAAAGAAGCTGGCGGTCAAATCCATCGCCTAGAAGATTGGGGTCGTCGCCAATTAGCGTACCCAATCAACAAATTACACAAAGCACACTATGTGTTAATGAATGTAGAAGCGCCTCAAGAAGTCATCGACGAGCTAGAAACAACTTTCCGTTACAACGACGCAGTTCTTCGTAACGTAATCATTCGTACTAAGCACGCCGTAACAGAAGCGTCCCCAATGGTTAAAGCAAAAGACGATCGTAAAGCTTTAGCTGAAGTTGAAAACAACGATTTTGAGGATGCTGAAGAGTAATTTAAAAATTGATAATCGTTTTTCGTTGATAGGTCAGGTCGCCAGTCAACCAAAGCGAATGCAAAGCCCAAGCGGAATTGCGCATTGCCAATTTTTGTTAGAACATCGTTCTACACAAGAGGAGGCAGGATTAAGCCGACAGGCTTGGTGTAAAATGCCAATTCAAATTAGCGGCAATCAATTAATAGAAAAAACTCAAAGCATTACGGTCGGCAGTCAGCTTTTGGTGGTGGGATTTATTAGTTCTCACAAAACTGCAAATGGTTTAAGCCAATTAGTATTACATGCCGAGCAAATCGAATTTATAGATTAGGAGACTAGCCAAATGGCACGTTATTTCCGTCGTCGTAAGTTCTGCCGTTTCACAGCGGAAAATGTAGTTGAAATTGATTATAAAGATGTTGCTACATTAAAGAACTATATCACAGAGAGCGGCAAAATTGTTCCAAGCCGTATTACCGGTACTCGTGCGAAGTATCAACGTCAATTAGCTCGTGCTATTAAACGTGCACGTTATTTAGCGTTACTTCCGTACACTGACAATCATCAGTAATTAAAGAGAGGATACGGTAATGCAAGTAATTCTTTTAGACAAAGTGGTTCACCTTGGTAACATTGGTGATCAAGTAAATGTTAAATCAGGTTTCGCGCGTAACTTCTTAATCCCACAAGGTAAAGCAGTTATGGCAACGAAAGCAAATATTGAACATTTCGAAGCTCGCCGCGCAGAATTAGAAGCGAAAGCAGCAGAAGTATTAGCAGTTGCTCAAGCTCGTGCAGCGAAATTAGCAGAATTAGGTTCGGTAACTATCGCATCTAAAGCTGGTGATGAGGGTCGTTTATTTGGTTCTATCACAACTCGCGATGTGGCTGAAGCTGTAACAGCAGCTGGCGTTGAAATTGCGAAAAGTGAAGTTCGTTTATCAACAGGTCCTATCCGTACTTTAGGTGATCACGAAGTGAAATTCCAACTTCATGGTGAAGTATTTGCAACAGTTAACGTTATCGTTGTTGCTGAATAATTCTTGAAGTATAAATATGAAAAACCCAGCGTATGCTGGGTTTTTTATTGCCCCAAATTTGATGTGTCATCTGGATATTTTGAAAAAATAGACCGCACTTTATTGTTAAATCTGAGCTAACTAAATGAGAATAAAAAAATTGCTGGTACATACAAAATATATCAGCAATTTTTGTTATTGGTATCAATCAGATTGAATTAATATTTTTGACAAACTGTGGTTAATAATTGACGGCTGGTACGATAATCAGGCGCAGGGAAAGTAAATGTACCTGATGCGTGATGATCTTCCCATTTCAATGTATTTTGGTTATTCACATAAGTCGCTTTTGTGCCTGGTACTGTAGTGAGGTAATTGGCATATCGGTTTTTATTGTTGTCTCTAAATACAAGGCTTATTGCGCCTTTTGCTTGGTGTTTAATTGAACCTTTGTAGCCATTTTCACAACGGAATTGGATAAGGCTAGAATCAGTAGTTTGGTTATTAAACCCGCCCATTTCAATATCGCCAAGTTGAACACAAGCTGTAGTACAGCAAGCGACTGCAACAGGGATTAATTTTTTAAAAGTACGCATAAAAGCTCCTAGTGAGTAATTAGCTAAATTAAGATTAAAAATAAAAAAATGAATAAATAGAATGCAGCAGGGACTGCATTCTAAAAATTAAGCATAATACATTTCAAATTCTACTGGGTGTGGGGTCATATTTAAACGTTCCACTTCTTTACGTTTGATGCTAATAAAGGCATCAATAAACTCTTTTGTGAACACGTTACCTTTCGTTAAAAATGCATTGTCTTGTTCAAGTGAATTTAATGCTTCTTCTAATGAGGTCGCAACAGCGGGGATATTTTTTAATTCTTCTGGCGGTAGATCATACAGGTTTTTATCCATTGCATCACCAGGATGGAGCTTATTCAAGATACCATCTAAACCAGCCATGAGTAATGAAGCAAAGGCAAGATAAGGATTTGCTAGCGCATCAGGGAAACGTGCTTCAATACGAATAGCTTTAGGAGTGGTGACCGCGGGGATTCGAATTGAAGCAGTACGGTTACTTGCAGAATAAGCTAATAACACAGGGGCTTCAAAGCCAGGAACAAGACGTTTATAGGAATTAGTTGTTGGATTAGTAAAGGCATTTAATGCTTTTGCATGTTTAATAATCCCGCCGATAAAATACAGTGCGGTATCAGATAAGCCAGCATATTTATCTCCTTGAAACACATTTTTACCTTGTTTGCTTAAAGAGATGTTGCAATGCATCCCAGAACCATTATCACCTGTGATGGGTTTGGGCATGAAACAGGCGGTTTTACCATGTTCATAAGCCACATTCTGAACAACATATTTGTAAATTTGTGTTTCATCTGCTTTTTTAGTTAGTGAATTAAATTTTGTTGCAATTTCATTTTGTCCTGCCGTCGCAACTTCATGATGATGTGCTTCGATGACTAAGCCCATTTCTTCTAAAATAAGACACATTTCTGAACGAATATCATGTGCGCTATCTACTGGCGCTACCGCACAATATCCGCCTTTTTTCAATGGGCGATAGGCGTTATTACCATTTTCGTAGCGTTTATTGGTATTCCAGCTTGCTTCTATATCGTCTACAGAGTATGAATTTGTATTCATTGATACATCGAAACGTACATCATCAAATAGGAAAAACTCAGGTTCAGGTCCTAAAAATGCTTCGTCAGCTACCCCTGTTGAACGCATATAGTTTTCCGCACGTATCGCGATAGAACGAGGGTCACGATCATAGCTTTGCATCGTAGTCGGTTCGTAAATGCTGCAGCGAAGTGATAGGGTTGGAATTTGTGCGAAAGGATCAACCACGGCCGTTTCAGGCATTGGCATAAGTAACATATCTGCTTTGTTAATTGCTTTCCATCCTTCGACAGAGGAACCATCAAACATTTTTCCATCTTCAAATAAATCTTCATCAACGAGACTCACAGGAAGTGATACACCGTGTTCTTTTCCTTTAATGTCCGTAAAACGAAGTAAAACAAATTTGATATCATATTCTTCAATCAGCTTGAAGACATTAGCGATGGCAGCTGCGTTTGACATATTATCAATCCTCTAAAATGTGATTTTTTTAAATAAGCTCACATTATAAAACAGCCGCCCTAAAATAGCATAATTTTTATCTGTTTTTTTCTGCGATTATTTGATAGCTCATTACTTCAAAACGTTGTATAATCTTGCCCCTTTCGCACGTTTTTAGCTTAAGTGCGGTCAGAACACAGAACTTTTCATATTTCAAGACATAAGATTTTCTCAATGACAGATAAAATAGATATCAATAAATTGCGTAATATCGCAATTATCGCTCACGTTGACCACGGTAAGACCACCCTTGTTGACAAACTTTTACAACAGTCAGGTACATTAGAAGCATCACGTAGTGAAGGTGATGAACGCGTCATGGATTCAAATGACATTGAAAAAGAGCGTGGCATTACCATTTTAGCCAAAAATACCGCAATTAATTGGAACGATTACCGTATTAATATCGTTGATACACCGGGACACGCGGACTTTGGTGGTGAAGTAGAACGTGTAATGTCAATGGTAGATTGTGTACTACTAATCGTTGATGCGTTTGATGGCCCGATGCCACAAACACGTTTCGTGACACAAAAAGCCTTCGCTTATGGTTTAAAACCTATCGTTGTCATCAATAAAGTTGACCGTCCAGGCGCACGTCCTGATTGGGTTGTGGATCAAGTATTCGATCTTTTCGTCAACCTAGGCGCAACTGACGAACAATTGGATTTCCCAATCATCTATGCATCCGCATTAAATGGTGTTGCGGGTTTAGAACATGATGATTTAGCGGAAGATATGACGCCGTTATTTGAAGCGATCGTGAAATATGTTGAGCCACCAAAAGTTGAACTCGATCAACCTTTCCAAATGCAAATTTCCCAATTGGATTATAATAATTATGTAGGGGTAATCGGTATTGGACGGATTAAACGTGGTTCAGTCAAACCTAACCAAACTGTCACGATTGTTGATACAGAGGGTAAAACCCGTACAGGTAAAATTGGTCAAGTATTGGGACATTTAGGTTTACAACGTTATGAAACAGAACGTGCCTATGCTGGTGATATTATTGCGTTAACAGGATTAGGTGAACTGAATATTTCAGATACAATCTGTGACATTAACAATGTGGAAGCGCTTGCGCCGTTAAGCGTAGATGAGCCTACAGTGACAATGTTCTTCTGTGTAAATACTTCCCCATTCTGTGGTAAGGAAGGGAAATATGTGACTTCTCGTCAAATCCTTGAGCGTTTAAATAAAGAGCTTGTTCACAATGTTGCACTACGTGTAGAAGAAACACCAGACCCAGATGCTTTCCGTGTTTCTGGTCGTGGTGAATTGCATCTTTCTGTGTTAATTGAAAATATGCGTCGTGAAGGTTATGAACTTGCGGTTTCTCGTCCACGTGTTATTTACAAAGATGTAGATGGTCGCAAACAAGAACCGTTTGAACAAGTAACGATTGATATTGAAGAACAGCATCAAGGTGCGGTGATGGAAGCGCTGGGTATTCGTAAAGGGGAAGTACGTGATATGGTGCCAGATGGCAAAGGTCGTACACGTTTAGAATACGTGATTCCAAGCCGTGGTTTAATCGGTTTCCGTGGTGAATTTATGACGATGACTTCAGGTACAGGTTTACTTTACTCGAGTTTCAGCCATTATGATGATGTGAAGTCAGGTGAAATCGGTCAGCGTAAAAATGGTGTATTGATTTCTAATGCAACAGGTAAAGCATTAGCCTATGCGCTCTTTGGTTTACAAGAACGCGGTAAACTTATGATCGATCATGGTGCGGAAGTGTATGAAGGACAAATTATCGGCATTCATAGCCGTTCAAATGATTTGACAGTGAACTGTTTACAAGGTAAAAAACTCACTAATATGCGAGCTTCAGGTAAAGACGAAGCCGTGGTATTAGTCCCGCCAGTGCGCTTCAGTCTTGAACAAGCAATTGAGTTTATTGATGATGACGAGTTAGTAGAAGTGACACCAAGCTCAATTCGAATTCGTAAGAAATTATTAACTGAAACGGACCGTAAACGTGCAGGGCGTACGACAACGAGTACGAGTACTTATTAAATCGTGAGTCTGTTTGAGAAAGATCGCACTTTTAGTGCGGTCTTTTTTTATGCTTGAGTTAGCCTAAAACATTTATTTTTGTCTTATTAAGCTTTTCTTAATATTTCTAGTGTGTAATAGACTCATCAAAAGTGAGGTAGGCTTTTGAGTAAAGTATGTTAACTTATGATGATTATTGAGGAAGGAATTATGAAAAAACTAATGACATTTGTTTCAATTTTAGCACTTTCTGGTGTTGCGGTGGCACAAGGCGGTTTTGGACCTAAACAGGAAGGAAAGCCTTATCATAAAGGGGGATTTTATGATAGTGCAGCAGTTGTCAAAACAGTGAAAGAGGCACTGAATTCGGCAGATAAAACGCCAATTATCATTGAAGGGTATATGACGAAACAAATTGATGATGAATTTATTTTTCGTGATGTAGCAGGTTCAGAAGTACAGATTGATGTTAGCAATCGCGCCTGGAAAGGACAAACAATTCAGCCGACTGATAAGATTACTATACAAGGTCATGTCGACAAGGAATGGAATAAAATCGAAATTGATGTAAGAGACATCACAAAATAATCTGATAATAGGCGGTCAACTTTTAAAGGTTGACCGCATTTTTTTGAATATTATTCCACTTCTTCTATTTCGAATATAATGGCTTGCGTTGAGTTTGCAGGGATTTGCCAACGGATATTAAAGTCATCGAGTCGGCAACCATAGGTCCGATCATTTGAACGATTTTTTTGATACGCTGGGCGTGGGTCTTGAGCAATGACATCTGTAATAAAACGGGTAAAGTGCGGTCGTTTTTGTTCAATTTTTTGTAACGTATTGATGACAGATTCACTTAGTATAACCTGCAGTTTAGGTTCAGGTTTCTCTTGCGCGAAACTAGAGCACGCATTGGGTTCACTGTCGGCGTAAGCAAGATAAGGTTTAATATCAAAGATTGGTGTGCCATCAACGAGATCTACGGGTCCAACGTGAAGTAACACTTTCCCATGCCGACATTCAATATGTCGTAAGGCCACTTTTGATAATCCCAATGGATTAGGTCGATGTGTTGCACGCGACGCAAATACACCAATGCGTTGATTTCCACCTAAACGAGGGGGGCGTACGGTTGGATGCCATTTGCCCGTAGGGACGTGGTTAAATTGGAAAATGAGCCAAATATGACTAAATTTTTCAAGTCCACGGACACTTTCTGGTTGATTATAAGGTGGAAGCAATTCAATGACGCCAGTTCCATCTTGCACTAATTCTGCTTGACGAGGAACAGAAAATTTCTCTTTATATGGGGTATGGATGAACGCAATTGGGGTTAATGCAAGCGACAAGTCAGACATATTTTCCTTAATACTGTGATTTCGTGTAGAATAAGTACAAATTATAAGTATTTTACGCAAAGTGCGTTGGAAATCGTACTTTTTCTTTGTATAAGTGATTTTTATGACAAAAAATACATTAAAGATGTGGGTAGAAACGGCACGACCAAAAACATTGCCTCTTGCGATTGCTTCAATTATTACGGGAGCCGCATTGGCAGCATGGTCTGGTCAATTTAATTGGATGATTACGTTACTCTGCTTAATTACAACTATCTTATTGCAGATTTTATCTAATTTTGCAAATGATTATGGTGATCACCAAAAAGGGTCGGATACGGCGGAGCGAATTGGTCCTTTACGTGCAATTCAGCAAGGGGCAATTAATGCGACACAGTTAAAAAAAGGGTTAATGATTGTTGCGGGAGCCAGTGTCGTGTGTGGCGCATTGTTACTGGTCGTCTCTTATCAAAATCTAGTGGATTTGCTCGCGTTTAGTGTATTAGGGATATTGGCAGTGATCGCGGCAATTACTTATACTGTGGGAGCAAAACCTTATGGGTATATGGGGTTGGGGGATGTATCGGTATTGCTCTTTTTTGGAATTTTAGGTGTAGGCGGAACCTATTATTTACAGACGCAGCAGCTTAATTTTGCGGTGTTGTTGCCTGCTTTTGCCACAGGCTTATTAGCAAGTGCGGTATTAAATATCAATAATTTACGTGATATTGAACAAGACAAAAAAGCAGGAAAAAATACGTTGGCTGTGCGTTTGGGCGCAGAGAACGGACGTATTTATCATATTTTACTGCTTACTCTTGCGATGTTAAGCTACATGTTGTTTAGCGTATATTATGTTCAAAAAGGAACGGGTTTTTTATTTATTTTAGCCATGCCTTTGCTAATAAAACATGCTGTTTTTGTTTGGCAACATAAAGAGCCGATTACATTGCGTCCAATGTTAGCACAAATGTCGTTGATTGCGTTAATTATCAACGGCTTGTTTAGTTTAGGCTTGCTTATAAGCGGATAATAGGCATATACTAAGTGAACTCATTTTCTTCAAAATAAGGTAGTGTTATGTACGTTGATACTTCTGAGCTTTGTGATATTTATCTTGATCAAGTTGATGTGGTTGAACCTATTTTCTCAAGTTTTGGTGGTGTAAGCAGTTTTTATGGCAAGGTCACAACAGTGAAATGCTTTGAAAATAATGGGCTGATTACTGAAATTTTGGAAGAAAACGGCGCGGGTCGCGTTTTATTAGTCGATGGTGGCGGGGCAGTACGTCGAGCTTTAATTGATGCAGAGTTAGCGCAGCTTGCTGCAGATAATGAATGGGAAGGTATCATTGTATATGGTGCAGTACGCCAAATTCAGCAATTAGAAAATATTGATATTGGTATTCATGCGTTAGCGCCTATTCCAGTCGGGGCAGATAACCACAATACTGGTGAAACAGATGTTCCAGTTAATTTTGGCGGCGTAACGTTTTTCCCAGAAGATTACGTTTATGCGGATCTGACGGGCATTATTTTATCTCAAGAACCTTTAGAGCTTGATGAATTTAATGAAGAATAAAGCGTTTCTTTTTCCACGTTAAGCAAAAAGTGCGGTTAAAAAAATGTTAAAATTTTAACCGCACTTTTTTATTCTACGCTGATTTTTATGCGTTTGTTCACAAATCCACAAGAAATATATTGCTTTTTATTAACATGATGATAGCTTGCCTTTTAACTTGTTTATAAGTTAAACATGCTTTCCCTTTTTGTTGTTTATTTAGAAGGATAACATTATGAATGTCGCAGACAATCCCGTGCAAAATGGTTTAAATAAGAATGCCATTATTTTTCTCTTAGATATTGTTGTGTTCTTTGTGTTACTTAAGGCATTACCTTTTGATCCAAAAGCAAATAAAGGTTTAGCCTTACTGGTCTTTATTGCTGTCTTATGGTTAACCGAGGCGCTGCATGTGACAGTGACGGCGCTGCTTGTCCCTATTCTAGCGATTAGTTTAGGATTGGTCGCCACGAAAAGCGCATTAGCCGAGTTTGCTAACCCGACTATTTTCCTCTTTTTTGGTGGTTTTGCTTTGGCAACCGCATTACATATTCAAAAACTGGATCGCATGATTGCTAATAAAATTATGGCACTCGCGAAAGGTAAGCTTCTTCTTGCTAGTATTTATTTGTTCTCAATTACCGCATTCCTTTCCATGTGGATGAGTAATACCGCAACCGCTGCCATGATGTTACCTTTAGCAATGGGGGTGTTAAGCCAAATGGATAGAGATGCAAACCACAATACCTATGTGTTTATTCTATTGGGGATTGCGTATAGTGCGAATATCGGCGGAATGGGAACTGTTGTAGGTAGCCCACCTAATGCGATTGTTGCATCTCAGTTAAACTTAACGTTTTCTGACTGGCTGGCTTACGGTTTGCCAATTATGTTGATTTTAATGCCATTGATGATTGGTACGCTCTATCTTGTTTTTAAACCAAAACTCAATGTTCGTTTCGAGAAAACGTTTGAAAAAGTGGAAATGAATAAGCAACGTATTATTACTTTAGTGATTTTTATTACTATTGCATTATGTTGGGTATTCAGCAGTAAAATTAATCCATTGGTATCAGGCATGCTTGGATTAGAAAAGAAAATTGCCAGTTTTGACAGTGTGATTGCCTTACTTGCTGCCGCTGTAATTTGTATTACAGGTGTCGCAACATGGAAACAAATTCAAGAAAATACAGACTGGGGTGTCTTAATGTTATTTGGTGGTGGTTTAACATTAAGTGCTGTGTTAAAAGATTCTGGGGCAAGTAAAGTGTTAGCCGATGGCATCGTGTTCTTAATTGATGGCGGGCATTTCTACTTAATTGGTTTAATTGTTGCTGCGTTTATTATTTTCTTAACAGAATTTACCTCCAATACCGCCAGTGCTGCATTATTAGTACCAATTTTCATTTCGATTGCACAATCATTGGGTATGCCTGAGCTTGGTTTAGCCTTGATTATTGGTTTAGGGGCATCTTGTGCCTTTATGTTGCCAGTTGCCACACCGCCAAATGCGATTGTTTTCGGTACGGGTGATATTAAACAAAGTGAAATGATTAAGGCTGGGGTAGTATTGAATATTATTTGTATCTTTGTGATTGCGACTATCGGTTATTATTTCTGGCTAAATTAAACCTAGATATAGGCTCAGCATGTTTTGCTGAGCATTAAGTTAATATAGAAAAAATGCGGTCAACATTAATGGAATGTTGACCGTGTTTTTTTAGCCACAAAACATTATTTACCAATACAGAAAGAACTAAAAATATTGCCGAGTAAATCATCAGAGGTAAATTGCCCTGTGATTTCGCTTAGATGGTTTTGTACCATACGCAGTTCCTCCGCAAGTAATTCGCCTGCATAAAATTGTGTTAATTGAATGTGACCCTGCTGTAAGTGTTCCGCTGCTTTTTCTAGTGCGTCTAGATGACGACGACGAGCAAGGAATCCGCCTTCCATATTGGTTTGATATCCCATGGATTGTTTAAGGTGTTCCCGTAATAATTCAATGCCTTGTTGTGTTTTAGCAGAGAGTGTGATCACGGTATATCCCTGCTGGGCTTTTAACCCTTCGGGTTCACCACTTAAGTCAGCTTTGTTGCGTACGATCGTGACAGGAATATGGGACGGGAGTTTTGTCAAAAATTCTGCATGCACTCGCGTTAAATCTTGATTATCTTCCTCAGTACTGTCCAACATTAATAAAATACGATCTGCTTGTTCTATTTCACTCCAAGCTCGCACAATCCCGATACGTTCCACTTCATCTGTCGCCTCACGTAAGCCTGCGGTATCGATGATATGTAAAGGCATTCCATCAATATGAATATGCTCACGTAGTACATCACGTGTTGTTCCCGCAATATCCGTAACAATCGCAGCTTCACGACCAGCAAGGGCATTCAGTAAGCTTGACTTACCCGCATTAGGACGACCTGCAATCACGACTTTCATGCCTTCACGCAGGATAGACCCCTGTTTCGCTTCTGAACGTACTTTCTCTAATTGCCCAATAATATCATTGAGGTGGGCTTCAATTTTACCATCAGCAAGAAAATCGATTTCTTCATCTGGGAAATCAATCGCAGCTTCGACATATGTGCGCAGATAAATCACACTTTCTACGAGCTGGTTGACTTTATTGGAAAATTCACCTTGTAATGATTTTAATGCTGAACGAGCGGCTTGTTCTGAGCTCGCGTCGATTAAATCCGCGATTGCTTCTGCTTGGGCTAAATCTAATTTATCATTTAAGAAAGCTTGTTCTGAAAATTCGCCAGGACGAGCGAGACGTACCCCATCAATGCATAGAATACGTTTGAGGAGCAAATCAAGGACAACTTGTCCCCCATGGCCTTGCAGTTCAAGCACATCTTCACCAGTAAAAGAATGTGGGGCTTTGAAATATAAAGCGATTCCTTGATCGAGCACGGTCCCATCAAGATCGTGAAAAGGTAAATAATCCGCCATTCTTGGTTTTGGACATTTCCCTAAAACTGCTTCAGCCACTGAGATGGCTTTAGGTCCTGATACCCGTAAAATCCCAATGCCACCACGTCCTGGTGCTGTCGCTTGTGCCACAATTGTTTCTTTCATAAAAATTCTCTCAAAATGACCGCACTGATATGAAAACAAAAGGCATCAAACTTGATGCCTTTTTCCTCTGTTACAATTCACTTATTTGTGGCGAGCATGTAACCCTTTTTTCTCTAGACCACGATAAATTAATTGTTGTTGTACAATAGTGATTAAGTTTGATACTAACCAGTATAGCACTAAGCCAGATGGGAAAAATAGGAAGAATCCTGTAAATAACACTGGCATAAAGTTCATGATTTTTTGCTGTGTTGGGTCAGCCACAGGCGTTGGTGACATTTTTTGTAACAAGAACATAGATGCACCCATTAGAATTGGTAGGATGTAATAAGGATCTTGTGCGGATAAGTCTTGAATCCAGCCAAAAAATGGCGCATGGCGTAACTCAACTGCTTCTAAGAAAGTCCAATATAATGCGATGAAAATTGGCATTTGAAGAAGTATAGGCAAGCAACCGCCTAATGGGTTCACTTTTTCTTCTTTGTACAGTTTCATCATCTCTTGGCTCATACGTTGGCGATCTTCACCAAAACGTTCACGCATCTCTTGGAGTTTTGGTTGAAGCATACGCATTTTGGCCATTGAGGTATATTGCGCTTTAGTCAGTGGATATAAGAGTGCTTTCACCACTAATGTGACGCCAATGATTGCAAGACCCCAGTTATGTACAAGGCTTTGAATAAAGGTCAATAACCAGAAGAGTGGTTTTGCAATAAACCAAGCCCATCCGTAGTCAACACTTAAATCTAAATGATTTGCGACTGAAGCCATTTCATTTTGTAGTTTGGGACCTGTCCAAAGTGTGCTCTTAATGGTTTCTTGCGTACCTGCAGGAATGACGGTCACTGGACCACGATAACCAATAGACGCAATATTGCTGGCTTTATCTGTTAAACTATAAAGCTGATTATCAGCATCTTGGTTAGGAATCCAAGCAGAAACAAAATAATGTTGTAATACTGCAACCCAGCCTGCTTTAGTTGAGATCGCTAAATTCGCTTTTTGCATTTCATCAAAACTGTATTTTTTATAGTTGGTTTCAGCTGATGAATATGCACCACCAGTATAAGTTGGCATCGCAACATTACCACTATCTTCCACTAAAGTATGGCGTAGTTGACCATAGGGTTCAACTTCAAGTGTTTTGTTACTTTGGTTGTTAATTTCAAAATTCACGGCAACATCGTATGCATTACGTTTTAGCACAAAAATTTTGCGGTAGGTCACTCCCTCTTTTTCAAACACAAGTGGAACAACAAGTTCATTTTGATCTTCAGCAAGTTTAAAAACGTCGCCTTCTACTTGATAATTTGCTCGTCCTGCTTTTGTATCAATCCCGTCTTTACCTACTAAACCACTTTGAGCAATGTACACATGATTTGCTTGGTTGGTTAACAAAGTGAATGGGGTATTTGAGTGCAGTTCTTCATCATAGTTTAATAGTTCAGAACTGACGACATCTCCACCTAATGTGTCAACTTTTAAACGGAAAACATCGTTTTCTAAAGTAATGATACGACCTTGCAGTTGCGCCGTAGTAGAAATATCTGATGTTGATGAAGCCGCGCTTGCAGGTACGTCAGAAGATACTTTTACTTGTTCAGTGACAACGGGCTTTGGCGTGTGATAATCCAGCTGCCATTGTTGATAAACAAGAAAAGAAATGAAGAGTAGTGCGATGACTAACAGGCTACGTCTTGAATCCATTATTTTTTCTCTTTTTTGTTATTGATCTTTGGTGGTACAGGATCGTATCCACCCTCGTTTAAAGGATGACATTTTAATATACGTTTCAATGTAAGCCAACTCCCTTTTATTGCACCATGGGTTTTTAATGCTTCAATACCATAACAGGAGCAAGTCGGTGTAAAACGACAGCGTGGACCAATAAGTGGACTGATGACAAGTTGATAAATGCGAATTAGCCCAATTAAGATTTTTGAGCCAAACGAATGTGTCGTTGCCATAATTTATCCAATGTTTGATTTAATGTACGATTATCCAGTTTTCCAATACCTTGCTTGGCAACAATCACAAAATCATAAGGCGGTAGTGTATGCTGTAACAAACGAAAACGTTCACGACACACTCGTTTAATGCGATTACGATCATGCGCTCTTTTCAGATGTTTTTTAGCAACAGTGAGACCTAAACGTGGATGTTGGAGATTGTTTGGACGGGCAAGAATAGTGACTTCAGGCGTACTAGCTCGGGACGGCTGTTCAAAGACGTATTTAAAATGAAGGGGAGTTAACAAACGCAACTCCCTCGAAAAGTTCAGTTTAATCACACCAATAGGGTTAGATTATGCTGATAAAGATTTACGACCTTTAGCGCGACGACGAGCTAAAACTTGACGGCCGTTTTTAGTCGCCATGCGAGCACGGAAACCGTGTGTACGACTACGTTTTAATACTGATGGTTGAAATGTACGTTTCATAACTTTAATTTACCTAAATCAAAAAGTGTTCAGTAATCTTGAAAACAAGGATTAATAAAATAAGGAACGGAATTGTAATCATAAATTCAGCGTTCGTCAAATTAGAATAGGCAAAATGAGCAAATAAATCTCAGTTTTCCTAATAAAAAGCAAAAGTGCGGTCGGAATTATACGTTTTTTAGCAAAAATCTCAAGCAACCTTTTTCGTTTTTTTTCCGTCTTTAATGCAGATCTTTGACCAACTTTATTGTAAAATTAATTTTCTTTAAACCGAGCTTTAGCAAGGTTTTTTCTGATAAATTTAACTATAACGATAATAGAATATGAAACCTGATCTGTCTTCTCTTTGGCAAGAATGCCTATTACAGCTTCAAGACCAAATATCACTAACGGATTTTAGTACATGGTTACGTCCGTTACAGGCGGATTTTATTGCGCCAAATACTATTGTGCTATATGCATCAAATGTTTTCATTAAACAAAAAGTGGATGAAAGCTATTTAGCACAGTTAACTAAAGGGGCTCAAGAATTAAGCGGATGCCCAGAGTTAGTCGTGCAAGTTAAAGTTGGAGTGAAGCCAGAAAATCAGCCTGTTCAGATGGAAAGTCAACCTGTAACGGCGAAGACAAAAGACGAAAAACCGCAAATGGTGATTCGTTCTTACCTTAATCCGAAGCATGTTTTCGAAAACTTTGTTGAAGGTAAGTCAAACCAATTAGCACGCGCAGTTGCACAAAAAGTCGCTGAAAATCCTGGTGAAACGAGCTCAAATCCTTTGTTTTTATATGGTGGGACAGGTTTAGGAAAAACCCATTTATTACATGCTATCGGGAATGGTATTTTACTACGTAATCCGAATGCTCGTGTGTTGTATATTCATGCAAATAATTTTATGCAGCAGATGGTTAATGCCGTGCGTGATAACAAGATGGATGAATTTAAAAAATTCTATCGTTCTTTGGATGCGTTATTAGTCGATGATATCCAGTTTTTTGCAGAGAAAGAAAAAACACAAGAAGAATTTTTCCATATTTTCAACAATTTATTTGATACTGGGCGACAGATTATTTTAACCTCCGATCGTTATCCAAAAGAAATTGAAAAGCTAGAAGAACGCTTAAAATCGCGTTTTGGTTGGGGATTAACAACAGCGATTGAACCTCCAGAATTAGAGACGCGAGTGGCAATTTTGTTGAAAAAAGCAGAAGAAAAACATATTCATTTACCAGAAGAAGTGGCCTTTTTTATCGGACAAAAGTTACGAACGAATGTGCGAGATTTAGAAGGTGCATTAAATCGTGTGAGTGCAAATGCCGAGTTTATGGGAGCTCCGATCACCATTGATTTTGTTCGTGAAACATTGAAAGATATGTTAGCTCTCCAAGATAAGTTAGTGACAGTTGAAAATATTCAGAAAACTGTAGCAGAATATTATCGAATTAAAGTCTCTGATTTAAAAGGGAAAAGTCGTTCACGTTCTATTGCTCGTCCAAGACAATTGGCTATGGCGCTTTCAAAAGAATTAACAAACCGTAGTTTGCCAGAGATTGGCAAAAATTTTGGTGATAAAGATCATACAACTGTGTTACATGCTTGTCGTAAAATTGCGGAACTCAGAGAACAAGAACATTCTTTAGAAGAAGATTGGTCAAATTTAATCCGTACACTATCTGTGTAAAAAGGGGAAAAATATGCAGTTTATTGTTTCAAGAGAAAACTTATTAAAGCCATTACAACAAGTATGTGGCGTACTGAGCAGCCGTCCCAATATTCCAGTTTTAAATAATGTGTTGTTGCAAATTTATGCTGATCAATTAGTCATTACAGGAACGGATTTAGAAGTTGAACTTTCTACTCAAACGGAATTATTAAGTTCTCTACAACAAGGCAGTTTTACCATTCCTGCGAAAAAGTTTTTAGATATTTGCCGCAGTTTACCAGAGGGTTCTGAGATTTCAGTCAGTTTTGAAGAAGATCGGGCAATTGTGAAATCTGGACGCAGTAAGTTCAATCTGTCTACCTTACCTGCAGAGGAATACCCAAATTTGACTGATTGGCAATCTGAAGTGGATTTTACTATTGAGCAAAGTACATTACGTCGTTTAATTGATGCAACACAATTTTCTATGGCAAACCAAGATGCCCGCTATTTTTTAAATGGGATGAAGTTTGAAACAGAAGGTAATTTATTAAGAACCGTTGCCACCGATGGACATCGTTTAGCGGTCTGTACCATTGCATTAGAGCAAGATTTGCAAAATCATTCGGTGATTGTGCCTCGTAAAGGTGTGTTAGAGTTAGCACGTTTATTAGAGAATACGGATTTGCCAGCACGTTTACAAATTGGGACCAATAACTTACGTATTGAACTGGGTAATATTATTTTTACTTCAAAATTAATTGATGGTCGTTTCCCTGATTATCGTCGTGTGTTGCCACGTAATGCTACCCGCATTTTAGAGGCTGATTGGGATGTCTTAAAACAGGCCTTTGTTCGTGCGGCAATTTTATCAAATGAACGCTTCCGTAGTGTTCGTTTACAATTGAGTGAAAATCAATTGAAAATTACAGCAACGAACCCAGAACAAGAAGTGGCGGAAGAAATTATTGATGTGGCTTATACTGGTGAAGAAATGGAAGTGGGTTTTAACGTGAGCTATATTTTAGATGTATTAAATGCCCTAAAATGTCATCAAGTTCGTATGCGATTAACTGATGCGTCTTCTAGTTGTCTGATTGAAGATTGTGAAGATGCCAGTGCAGAATATGTGATTATGCCAATGCGTTTATAAGTTAATCTATTGTCGTATGGCGATTTCCCGCGTATTCATTGAACACTTTCGCAATTTAACAGCCGTGGATCTTGAGTTAGATCACGGCTTTAACTTTTTAGTTGGCAATAACGGCAGTGGAAAAACCAGTTTATTAGAAGCTATCTTTTATTTAGGACATGGGCGGTCATTTAAAAGTGCGGTCAGTAATCGCATCATTTCTTATGAGCAACCGCACTTTATTCTACATGCGAAAATTCAAGAGCAACAGCATCATTGGTCTGTGGGCTTACAAAAATTACGTCAAGGAAACAGTATAGTGAAAATTAATGGCGAAGACGGAAATAAAATTTCTGATCTAGCGCATTTACTTCCTATGCAGCTTATCACTCCAGAAGGCTTGACGCTGTTAAATGGTGGGCCCAGTTATCGACGCGCTTTTTTGGACTGGGGGCTGTTTCACCATCATAATCATTTTCATTTAGCGTGGGTCAGTTTAAATCGTTTGTTAAAACAGCGTAATGCCGCGTTACAACAAGTCACGAGCTATGCCCAATTAGTGATTTGGGATCGCGAATTAGTCAAGTTAGCGCATCAAGTGAGTACTTGGCGTGCAGAATATGCTGAGGCGCTGAGAGCAGAAATTGAACAAACTTGTCAACTTTTTCTACCAGAACTTGAAATCAGTGTGAGTTTTCATCAAGGGTGGGAAAAAGAACGTGATTATGCCACCTTATTAGAGCAAAGTTTTGAGCGTGATCGTATGATGGGGTATACAGTTTCGGGGCCACAAAAGGCAGATTTTCGCTTTAAAGCCAATGGACTCCCTGTGGAAGACGTGTTGTCTCGTGGGCAACTGAAATTGTTGATGTGTGCATTACGTTTGGCTCAAGGGGAACATCTTACGAAACAAAAGCAACGCCATTGTATTTTTTTAATTGATGACTTTGCATCTGAATTGGATCAGTATAAACGTGCACTATTAGCAGAACGCTTGAAGAAAAGCGGATCGCAAGTATTCGTGACTGCGATTACTGAATCACAATTAAAACAAATGCGACCAGAAATACACCGCACTTTTCGTGTTGAAAATGGTTGCATTTTACCTGTTTAACGCATTTATTTTTGACTGCAAATTGCAATAAAATGCAACTTATTGTTTGGATCATGGAAAAGCTTGAACAGGTGTTTGAATTGTTCACGGTTCTCTGATTTGAGCGCATTTTTTAAGATATTGAACGTCCCAAAGAGTCCCTCGTCATAAACTAACCCAGAAGATGAAAGTAGCGTCATGTCGTCTGAGTAAGTGTCAATATGACGAAAGCCGCTTTCTTGGAACAACGTTTTCCAGTCTGTTTTAGTGAGCGGTGCAATCGGAATGTGAATGACATCACGAATCGTATCGAGCAGTGCTGAAGTGGATTCATTTTTTAGCATAATATCTTGAGTTAACAAAAAACCATTAGGCTTGAGTACGCGAAAATATTCTGCAATGACTTTTCGTTTTTCTTCAATGGGTAACATCGTCAGCATGGCTTCATTCAGTACGATATCAAAACTATCATCAGCAAAAGGGAGCTTTATTGCATCAGCGCGTTGAACATGAATCCGTTCTTGTAGACCTTCATTAGTAATGTTTTCCTGTGCTTTTTGTAATGCTTCTTCATCTAAGTCAATTCCTTCCACGAAACAGCCGTACTGTTTGGCTAAATTTATTGCGGTAGTCCCCTGATGACATGCGACATTCAACACTTTTTTGCTTGTTGTAAAGTCACCATTACCAATAAGCCATTCTGTTGCTTTGCGTCCGCCTGGATGTAAGCGTGATTTGCCTAATTGTGCAAGAAAATGACGAGAAGTTTCTTCTTTTTCCATAACATGTTCCTTAAATCATGATGTTAATAGATTGGCATTTTCAGATTGAAATACAAATGAAGATTAAGCGTGATATGAATGTGAAAAAGTGCGGTCAATATTGACCGCACTTTTTACGCTAAGATTTTATCGAGTACCGTAAACGACAATGGTTTTACCATGTGCCGAGATCAAGTGTTGATCTTCTAACATTTTGAGAATACGACCAACCGTTTCACGTGAACATCCCACCATTTGACCAATTTCTTGACGAGTAATTTTAATTTGCATGCCATCTGGGTGGGTCATGGCTTCTGGCATTTTGGCAAGATTTAATAATGTTTGTGCAATACGCCCTGTCACATCTAAAAATGCTAAGTTACTTACTTGTCGAGATGTGTTTTGTAAACGGCGAGCAAGTTGGGCAGACAAATGCATTAAAATATCAGGATTCACTTGAATAAGTTGACGGAACTTCTTATACGAAATTTCAGCAATTTCACAGGGACTTTTCGCTTTAATCCAAGCTGAGCGTAATTGACCCTCTTCAAAAAGCCCTGCTTCCCCGAAGAAGTCGCCTTGGCTTAAATAGGTGAGGATCATTTCTTTACCGTCTTCATCTTTGACTAAGACAGCAACAGATCCTTTAATTAAGTAATACAGCGTTTCTGCTTTTTCTCCAGCATGAATTAATGTACTTTTAGACGGATATTTATGAATATGGCAGTGAGATAGAAACCATTCTAATGTGGGATCTATCGACTGAGTTGTTTGCATTTGCTCTTGCATGGAAGACCTCCATAAACTAATTTTGTTTCCGACAAAGTAGAATTATTTGATCAAGTCCATTTTGTCTTTTATATCAATGGATTCGTGTAGTTCTGACCACACAATCACGGCATTACCTTGCTGGATTTTAGAAATTAAATTTTGTTTTTTTTGTGCTAAAGAAAGCTCTTGCATACCGTAATCAGTGCCTTCTCGTAAAATGAAACTTTCAACAATATTATTGAGCGTTTCTTCTTCCAATTCTTGCCAAGGAATAATCATATTCTTACCTAAATTTACATTTTATGCAAATAGCGTTTCAATTAATCGCCACTGTTGCTCAAAACTTTGGTTAGGAAAATGGCGGAAATTAGAACGAACATAGCGCATAAAATGCCCTTCACATAGACTGACTAAATGAGCTGCAATAATACGTTCGTCATATTGAAATCCTTTTCCCTCACGTAATTTGCGCATTTGCAAAATATTGACAAATTGCAGTTCTAAGCGATCAAAAAATTGTGCTACGCGCGCTTGTAATTGAGGTTCTTCAAACATTAATGCATGCCCAGTCAAAATACGGGTTAGACCAGGATTTTTACGAGCAAAATCGAGAATCATCTGCATGATGTTATGCACGCGTGCTGCAGTATTCGTTTCATTTTTTACAGATTGGGTAATACGTGTAAATAAATGACTTTCTAAATTATCAATGAGCGCCTCAAACATCTTAGTTTTACTTGGATAGTAACGATAAAGGGCGGCTTCAGATACGCCTACTTCTGCTGCAATGCGTGCTGTTGTCATCCGCTCCATTCCTCTTTCAGAATGGAGCATATGTGTGAGAACAGTGAGGACTTGTTGGCGTCGTTCTTGCAGACTACGTTTTATTGGTTTTTCCATGGTTTATTTTTTACCTGAATGCCCAAATCCGCCAGCGCCACGATCTGTTTGTGCAAAATCACTCACAAGATTAAATTCAGCTTGTACAACAGGAACAAACACGAGTTGTGCAATTCGATCACCGACTTCGATATTGAATGGCGTATTACTGCGGTTCCAAAGTGAAACCATCAATGGACCTTGGTAATCTGAGTCAATTAACCCTACTAAATTGCCTAATACGATCCCATGTTTATGCCCTAAGCCAGAACGCGGTAGAATGACTGCGGCTAAGTTAGGATCCGCAATATAAATAGAGAGTCCTGTGGGAATCAAAACTGTTTCTCCAGGGGCAACAGTGAGTGGTGTTTCAATTAATGCTCTTAAATCAAGACCTGCGGAACCAGAAGTCGCATAAGTCGGTAAGGGATAGTCAGAACCAATGCGTTGGTCGAGAATTTTAACATCAATTTTTTTCATTCTTTTTTCCTTTTTATCCGTTATTGAATTTGGCGATAACGTTCGACAATGTAGTTGACTAATTGTTTAGCTAGGTTGGTCTTGGTTGCAAGTGCAAGTTTATGCGAACCACCTTGCCAAAAAAGGTGCAGACTATTTTGATCTTGCCCGAAGACTTGTCCCCCCGAGACATCATTTGCACAGATCATGTCTAACTTTTTACGCTGTAGTTTGTCTTGTGCATATTGTTCAACTTGTTGTGTCTCCGCGGCAAAACCTACAGTGAAGGGACGATGTTCAATTAAATGCCCGATATCTGCAATAATGTCAGGATTTTTGATCAATGTGAGATGTATTTCATCATCTGATTTCTTGATTTTTTGCTCGGCAATATGAGCAACTCGGTAGTCTGCTACCGCGGCACAACCAATAAAAATATCCTGTTTTACCGCATGTTGTAATGCATATTTATGCATTTCTTGTGCTGAAGTGACATTAATTCGTTGGACTTCGGGGGGGGTAGGCAAGTTGACGGGACCTGTGATTAAGGTGACATTGGCGCCCCTTTCCGCGAAAGCTTGTGCGATTGCAAAGCCCATTTTGCCCGAACTGTGATTGCTAATATAGCGAACAGGATCGATGGCTTCTTGAGTAGGACCTGCGGTAATTACAACAGAGAGTTGAGCTAGATCCCGTTTGTTTGCGAATAAATCGCACATTGCGTCAAAAATTTCAGTTGGCTCTGACATTCTCCCTAAACCAATATCGCCACAGGCTTGCTCACCACGATTGGGACCAATAATGTGCATCCCGCGCTGTATTAGTGCGGTCAGATTTTGTTGTGTTATTGTTTGTGCAAACATTTGTTGGTTCATTGCTGGAGCAAGAAGAATAGGTGCTGTCGTCGCTAAACAAAGCGTGGATAAGAGGTCATTTGCCATGCCAGCGGTTAAACGGGCTAAAAAGTCGGCACTCGCAGGGGCAATGACTATCGCATCTGCCCATTTGGCTAATTCAATATGTCCCATAGCCAGTTCAGCTTGAGGATCCAATAACGATTGTGCGACAGCATTACCTGAAATGGCTTGCAGCGTTAGTGGGGTGACAAACTCAGTGGCTGCTGGCGTTAATACTACACGTACTTCTGCATGACTTTTTCGTAATAAACGGATTAATTCGATCGCTTTGTAAGCTGCAATCCCCCCCGTGATTCCGACGACAATTCGTTTTGATTGAAGTTGTTGCATTGTGGATCCTCATGCCGAATTTTTATTCAATAAATGAACGCATTATTTTACTGTAATTTTTCCTAAGAAAGAATGATATTTTGCGATCTGCTTTCCAAAAGTATATCTTAGCTTGAATTCTTGATTTAGCGTCTGGGTAAACTAAGCATAAAGTACAGTTCATCAAACACAATGGTATAACATGGATACAGAGAGAATGTTGATGCCTCGCGAAAAACTATTGAAATTTGGTGCAAACACCCTCACTAATGAAGAATTGCTGGCGATTTTTTTGAGAACGGGTATACGAGGATGTCCTGTTATGATGTTATCTCAACAAGTGCTACAGCATTTTGGCTCATTGAGAGGGTTACTTTCAGCAACTCAGCAAGAGTTTTGTGCAGTGAAAGGCATTGGTGTCACACAATTTATTCAATTACAAGCGTGCACTGAAATGACAAAACGCTACTTATTGGAACAATTAAAGGGAAGTCACGCCTTTCTATGTCCAGAAAATGTGCGGGTGTATTTACAAACCTCACTGGAGCAGAAAGAGCGAGAAGTATTTGTGGTGTTATTTCTCGATAACCAGCATCGTTTAATTAAACAAGAAGAGATGTTTTTAGGTACAATAAATACAGCTTCGGTGTATCCTCGTGAAATTATTAAAAGTGCGTTATCTTGTAACGCAGCAGCTTTAATTTTGGCACATAATCACCCTTCTGGTCATGCAGAACCGAGTTTATCTGATAAACAAATCACGCGAAAAATACAAGAGGCGGCTGAGTTAGTTGAAATCAGGATCTTAGATCATTTTGTGATAGGAAAGGGGAACTATTACTCTTTTGCTGAGAATGGCTTGTTGTAGTTTCTTTTCGATTCAACAAGGATTTCCTCTACAAAATTTTCATATTTATTTAGGGAAATAGTGTATTTAGGCTTGAGAATAAAACATAAAGTGAGTATAATTCACCACCTTTAATATAGTATGCGGGTCGGTTACAGCGACCTGACGAGGTAGCTATCAAAATTGATAAGATAATACTTGATACAATTTTGAAGTAATCCGAACCCTAAGCTCGAGCTTATATTTGATTTATTGGAGATTAATATGTCTAGAGTCTGTCAAGTAACAGGCAAGCGTCCAACAGTTGGTAACAACCGTTCACACGCTATGAACGCGACTCGTCGTCGTTTTCTTCCAAACTTACACACTCACCGTTTCTGGGTTGAGAGTGAAAAACGTTTCGTAACTTTACGCTTAACTGCGAAAGGTATGCGTATTATTGATAAAAAAGGCATTGATGCAGTTTTAGCTGATATCCGTGCTCGTGGCGAGAAAATCTAAGGAGCTAAAATATGGCAGCTAAAGGACCTCGTGAGAAAATCAAATTAGTTTCAACAGCTGAAACTGGTCATTTTTACACTACAACAAAAAACAAACGTAATATGCCTGAAAAAATGGAAATCAAAAAATACGATCCCGTTGTGCGTAAACACGTTGTTTATAAAGAAGCTAAAATTAAATAATTTTAAAGCTATTTTGAAAGACCCGACATTGTTCGGGTTTTTTTATAACTTAACTTTGGGGAGAATATGCCAGAATTACCAGAAGTTGAAACCACAAAAAATGGAATTAGCCCTTATCTTGAGGGTTTTATTATTGAGAAAATAGTGGTTCGACAACCTAAATTACGTTGGATGGTGAGCGAAGCGTTACAGTACGTTTCTCAACAAAAAGTGATTGCGTTGAGTCGTCGTGCTAAATATTTAATCATTCACACTGAGAAAGGGCATATAATTGGGCACTTAGGAATGTCTGGTTCATTGCGTATTGTATCTGAACAAGATACGATCGATAAACATGATCATATCGATATCGTGATGAATAACGGTAAGATCTTGCGTTATAACGATCCTCGTCGTTTTGGTGCATGGTTATGGACTGACAATCTAGCAGAGTTTCATCTTTTTCTAAAATTGGGACCAGAACCTCTTTCTGATGAATTTAATGCAGATTATCTATGGCAAAAAAGCCGTAAAAAACAAACCGCACTTAAAACCTTTCTAATGGATAATGCGGTAGTAGTTGGCGTAGGGAATATTTATGCAAATGAAACCCTATTTCTGTGTGGTTTACATCCACAAAAAACGGCTGGTAGCTTAACTAAATCACAATGTTCACAGCTTGTTGAGCAGGTTAAATGCGTATTGACTCGGGCAATTCAACAAGGTGGCACAACGTTAAAAGATTTTCTTCAACCTGATGGACGCCCAGGTTACTTTGCACAACAATTATTAGTCTATGGTAACAAAGGCAAGCCTTGTCAAAAATGTGGCACAATAATTGAAAGTTTAGTTATTGGACAACGAAATAGTTTTTATTGTCCAATGTGTCAGATTTTATAGACATTTTTTGTTTTGTTATTGTACAATAAGGTCGTTTTTTGACTTATTGAATAATAAAAAGAAGTACTATGTCTACTATATTATGTGAGTATGTTTCAGATTTAAAGAAATACAATTTGCAGTTTATAGCTTCAAATTCGAAAGATTGTTTTTCAAGTTCCTTTATTATAAAGCCACCCACAGATTTTGAATATATTCCTGTTAGTATATATGATGGATTTGTTTTTGCTGTCATTTTTAAAGCTATGGAAGTTGGAGAAGACTTTATTGTCGAACTTCCTTTGTCAATTGATGGTGTTAGAAATATTCATTATTTTATTGAGGCTTGGGCTAATTTATGTCCTAATAAATATAAAAAAATTCATTTTATTGCGACAAATATTGTATCGCTAAATAATAAGCTACCGAGTTCTGAGGCGATTGTCGCTTTTTCAGGAGGAGTTGATTCTTGTTTTACATTGATTAGGCATAATGAAAAAGATTGGCAACACAATGATGCTTTTAGTTTAAAGCATGTATTGTGCATTCAAGGGTTTGATGTTCCAACAGATAAAAGTAATGAATATGCCAAATTAATGGAGCGGATATCTCCAATTTATGAACAATTTGGTTGTAAAAGATTTGAGGTCTGGACTGATCTTAAGAAGAAATCTCAGCAAGATTGGGAAATGAGTCATGGAGCACAATTAGCAAGTTGTTTTCATCTGCTTTCTGAGCATTTTGAGTATGGTTTGATTGGCTCTTCAGATGATTATTCTCATCTTACTATTCCGTGGGGGTCTTCCCCTTGTATTGATTTTCTATTTTCTACAGGTCGATTGAAAATTGTGCATGACGGTTCTGGTTATTCTAGAACTGAAAAAGTAGAACGTATTGGGAAAAATGAGCAAGTTAAAAAATATTTAAAAGTTTGTTGGGAAAAGGGGTTGGAGGATAATTGTGGTCGATGTGAAAAATGTTTAAGAACACGGCTCAATTTTTTAGCTGTCGGAATTGATAATCCTAGTTGCTTTAATGGTAAATTAAATTTTGATGACTTTAAGAGAATTAAATTAAAAAATAAAGGAATTATAGAGGAAGTAGAAGGAATTATCGATTATGTCAAGAAAAATAACATCCAGGTAAATTGGATTAATAAAATTGAGCGAATTATTATAAAAAATAAAATACGTAATAAGATTAGAAAAATTAGGCAGTCTTTGAAGAGTTGAATTTATTGAAGCATGAGTTTTATGTTATTTTAAATTAATAATTTTTTAGTTGCCAAAAGTCAACTTCTCGATTTTTGCGCAATCTTCCTT
This sequence comes from Pasteurella sp. P03HT, assembly GCF_054052285.1. Classification (NCBI taxonomy): domain Bacteria; kingdom Pseudomonadati; phylum Pseudomonadota; class Gammaproteobacteria; order Pasteurellales; family Pasteurellaceae; genus Pasteurella; species Pasteurella sp. P03HT. The sequence goes on along the minus strand of NZ_JBSIUM010000001.1, from coordinate 302,715 downwards.
GGAGACATCATTACATATTCAGAAATGTGTAATGATCATTTGGGTCGTTAATGCTGAATTAAGAGTACTAAAAAAGTAGTGGAGCTCTCTTTCATGGCCTGGAATGACTATATAAAAATGTATAATTGTTAGGTAAAATCCATTATTTTTTCTTATATAACAAAACACCCTATATTTTTATAGGGTGTTTTACATTATTTAGTACCAGGAATGTTAAAACGTTTGTTAAAGCGTTCTACACGACCGCCAGTATCAACAACACGTTGTTTACCAGTATAGAATGGATGGCATTTGCCACAAACGTCTAAGTTTAAATCTTTACCCACTGTTGAGCGAGTTTTAATAACGTTACCGCAAGAACAGGTTGCTGTAACTTCGACATAATTAGGGTGAATACCTTGTTTCATGGAAAACCTCGATTTGAAGCCACGCCGCTATCAAGTTCAAAGACTGACACCGCGTGTAGTTAATATTACGCCAAAATGGCAAGTTATGTGTAAGGTAGCAAATTCTACAAAAAAATGATCGAATATTCAAGCCAAATTACCTAAATAGACAAAGATATTCAGGAGTGCTATATTTCTGTGAATTTCGGAGACCCTGACCATTTCATTGACCAAACTATGCAACTCATCCGCGTGGCACTTGCAGTGCCTTTATTTCGTTTTTTTGATTATCTTTTACCTGATGATGTTTATGCTGTAATCGGTGGGCGAGTTATTGTGCCTTTTGGGACGCAAAAACGCGTTGCAATTGTGGTCGATTTTCCCTCTCAAACAGATGTTGCCGCTCAACAGTTAAAGTCCGTAATTGAGGTGTTGGATCAAACGAGTTTATTTCATCCAGAAACCTGGAAGCTCTTACATTGGGCGGCAAATTATTATCAAACGGCATTAGGTGAAGTTTTGTTTCAAGCATTGCCAACTAAATTAAGACAAGGAGAAAGTGCGCTTGAAACAAGTCAAATATTTTGGCAACTAACCCAGTTGGGAGAGCAAGCCCTGCATCAAGGTGAGTTGAAACGGGCGAAAAGACAAGCGGAAGTATTAAACGTGTTAGCGGCTGGTCCATCAGAAAAAGGGAGAACCACATTTAGCCGTGCCATATTGTCGGCATTAAAACAGAAGCAATATATTGAGGAAGTCAGGGTAGAACCGATGCCACAACCTTGGCGGGACAGGCTGGGAGCTTTGCCGATAGTCAAGGCAGAAAATCGTTTAACGCTAAATAAGCAACAAGCTCTTGCTTTTAGCCAGCTGGTTTTCCATGAAGGTTTTGCAGCATGGTTGTTAGATGGAGTAACGGGTTCAGGAAAAACAGAGATTTATTTGCAAGTTATTGAACATGTTTTAAATAAAGGAAAACAAATTTTAGTGTTAGTGCCTGAAATTGGTTTAACGCCTCAGACTGTACAGCGCTTTACTGCCCGTTTTCATGTTGCAATTGATGTTTTACATTCTCATTTGAATGATACTCAGCGGCTGCAAGTATGGCAGCGTGCACGGACAGGGCAAAGTGCGATTATTATAGGAACACGATCCGCACTTTTTACTCAATTTTCTGATTTAGGTTTGATAGTTATTGATGAAGAGCATGATGTATCGTTCAAGCAACAAGATGGCGTTCGTTATCATGCACGTGATTTGTCGATTGTTTTGGCTAAACAGTTGGCGATACCAGTATTGATGGGCTCGGCAACACCTAGTTTAGAAAGTTTAAATAACGTTGCTCATGGGAAATATCATCGCCTAGTTTTATCTAAAAAAGCAGGAAATTCTACCGCACTTTATCATTCTGTTATTGATTTGAAACAGCAAAAATTACATCATGGTTTGTCTGAAACGTTATTACAGCGTATGGCGAACCATTTGCAAAAGGGCAATCAGGTTTTGTTGTTTTTAAATCGGCGTGGTTTTGCGCCTGTGCTACTTTGTCATGAATGCGGGTGGATTGCAGAGTGCCCTCATTGTGATAAGCCATACACTTATCATCAACATCAACGTGTGTTACGTTGCCATCATTGTTCAGCTCAAAAACCGATTCCAATGCAATGTGGACATTGTGGTTCTACACATTTGCTGACCACGGGATTGGGAACAGAACAATTAGAGATGACATTAAAAACGCATTTTCCACAATATCATGTGACGCGTATTGATCGTGATAGTACTGCGCGTAAAGGCAAATTAGAACATTATTTAGCTGAAATTCAACAGGGTAAAAGTCAGATTCTGATCGGAACGCAAATGCTTGCAAAAGGGCATCATTTTCCTGATGTGACCTTAGTAGCGTTAGTGAATGTGGATAGTGCGTTATTTTCAGTCGATTTTAGAGCGGAAGAGCGTTTAGCTCAACTTTATATTCAAGTGGCAGGTCGTGCAGGGCGTGTAGAAAAACAGGGAGAGGTTGTATTGCAAACACATTATCCAGACCACCCACTGTTACAGGCATTATTGACTCAAGGGTATGATACTTTTGCTGCTCAATCTTTGATGTTACGTAAAAATATGGGGCTTCCCCCTTTTAGTGCACAAGCCTTATTTAAAGCACAAAGTCGTCATAGTGAAGAGGCTGAACAGGTTTTACAACGTATCGCCGATTATTTTTATCAATGGTGTGAAAACGCATCGCTTCATAACCTCTCAATTTTAGGACCTATTGCGGCACCGTTTAGTAAAAAAGCAGGACAATACCGCTGGCAATTATTGTTACAGCATCCTTCTCGTGCTCAATTACAACGGGCATTAACCGCATTTCAACAAGCGCAGCCAGTCAAATATGGTCAGGTACGCTGTGTTTTAGATGTTGATCCGCTTGATTTAAGTTAGCTTGAGTTTGAGTTAAGTCGGATTTTTCAGTAAAATCGTACGAATTTGACAAATTATTTTTAGGAATAGGTTTTAGCGTGGCAAGACGAGATTATGCCCGTCGTGGCAGTAAGAAAAAGCAAAAAGGAACAAATAAGCTCGTATTAGTACTGATCGCAGGACTGGTTATCGTGGGTTTTGCTATTGGTTTATTTTTGATTAAGGAAAAAGCACCAGAAAAAGTTGTAGTGTCTCCTAAAGTTGAGACAGCGCAGCCTAAAAGTGTATTACCTAGTCGTCCAGAAGAAGTATGGAGTTATATTCAAGCATTAGAAACACGAACTGTGCCCGTTAATGACGATCCTCAATCATTAGAAAAAAATATGCGTCTGACAGAAGAACAAAAGAAAATTTTGTTAGCGATGGAACAAGAGCAGAAACAGGTTGAACAAGCACGTTTAAAACAAGAAGAGCTAAAAAAAGCAGAAGAAAGTGTTAAAAAAGAGACCGCACTTCCATCGAGTGAAACAAGCAGTACGAAGGCTGAATCAACTAAATCAGCACATAAACCTTCTGCGGTTGTTGAAGCAAAAAAATCAGAGCCTACTAAAGAGGTTGTAAAAGTTGAGCCCGTGAAGAAAGTAGAGGTTGTGAATGTGACGGCTTCAGAACGTAAATATGGGTTACAATGTGGGGCTTTTAAGAACAGAACACAAGCAGAAAATCTACAAGCCCGTCTTGCAATGTCAGGATTAAATGCACGTGTCAACTCAAGTGCAGAATGGAATCGAGTCGTTGTTGGACCAATTGGAGAGCGTGCCGCAGCCGTCAAAGCACAAGAAAAAGCAAAATCTATAGCAAGTTGTGTCGTGATTGGTATGTAAATGACATCGTGATGAGAGAAAAACGTGGATAATTTTTCCACGTTTTTTGTTTTTAAGCTTGCGTAAATATAAAAACACTTTAAAATGAACGAACGTTCATTCAGTTGTATTTGTCTGTTTGTAACCCACCTTATTTTTAATCAATTTAATATAAAGAAGTGATTATGCGTCAGTCTGATTTAGATATGACCGAGCATATTTTTATGGCGATTGATCAGCTCATGGCAAAAGAAGGTTTGCATAATTTATCTATGCATAAAATCGCCAAGGCTGCGACCATTTCGCCAGGTACGATTTACATTTATTTTAAGTGTAAGGAACAGTTACTGGAACAGTTTGCTCGGCATGTATTTGCACGTTTTCAGCGTGCGCTTGAGAAAAACTATGATGAAAATCAGTGTTTTTTTGAGCAATATCGCCAAATGTGGTGGAATATTTGGCATTTTTTAGAAGAGAATCCCAGCATATTGTTAAATATGCACCAATATCGCTCTTTACCGGGATTTGATACGGTGATTAAAGAGTGGGATACTGGTCACTGGAGTGCATTTTGTGAGCGAGCACAGGCTGCGGGCGAATTATGCCATCTTCCGATAAAAGTCTTGTTCACGTTAGGCTTAGATAGTGCAATTCAACTTGCATGGAAGAAAGTGTATTTTAATGAATCACTTTCTGTCGAGATTCTTGAATCTGTTATTCAGCGCACATGGCGCGCGATGCAGAAATAATTTACGTTTTGATATTTTACGGAGTTTTTGTATGAGTGGAACTCAAGCAAACCAACCTAAGCGTTCGCATTCGGTGATCATGAAACTAACCTTAGGGTTGATTGTGTTTTTGTTTATCGTGGTTATTGCATTTAATGTAATCAAAGACAAGATGATTGAAAAAGCGATTGCAGGAATGGGGGAGAAAATTTATCCCGTGACCGCTATTGATATTCAACCACAACAATGGACCCCAGTTATTGAAACCACGGGGCTTGTGCGCCCTAATCAAGGCGCCATGTTAAGTGCACAAATTGCGGGTACTGTGACAAAAGTACTTGTTCAATCTGGGCAAAATGTGAAAAAAGGAGAGGTCTTAGTGGTGTTAGACAGTACTGTTGAACAACGTAGTTTACAGGCATCACAAGCGCAACTAGCCTCAGTTAAAGCGACTTATCAACGTTATTTAAGTTTATTTAAAACCAAGAGTGTTTCACAACAAGAATTGGATAATGCAAAGTCTGCTTATGAAGCCCTAGAAGCTAATATTGCCGCTTTAAAAGCGGGGATTGAACGTCGCCAGATTATCGCCCCATTTGATGGGAAAACGGGTATCGTGAAAGTTAACGTTGGGCAATATGTTAATCCTGGTATGGAAATTGTGCGTGTTGAAGATACGAGCAGTATGAAGATTGACTTTGCGTTATCACAAACTCAACTTGAGAATTTGTATATTGGGCAAAAAGTCACAGCAACCGCAGATGCCAGAATGGGCGAAACATTTGCTGCCAAAATTACCGCGATTGAGCCTGCGATTAGCTCTGCAACAGGATTGATTGATGCGCAAGCAACCTTTGAAGCAGAAGATGGACGTAAATTATTATCAGGGATGTTTACACGCTTACGTGTCGCATTACCCACAGAATATGATCAAGTGGTCGTGCCACAAGTGGCGGTCAGCTATAACATGTATGGTGAAATTGCGTATGTTTTAGTCCCTCTTTCTGAAGAAGATCGGGAAGCCGTAGCGAATCGTAAAGATTTTGATCCGAATAATTTATCACGTACTTATCGTGCTAAACAAATTACCGTCTTTACAAAAGATCGCCAAGGTGTGTATGCACAGCTAAAAGGCGATGAAGTAAAAGTCGGCGATAAAATCGTAACAGGGGGGCAACAAAACTTAAGCAATGGGAGTTTAGTACTTGTTGCAGATAAAGCTGGTGTTGGTGCTATGCAACCCGCGAAGAAAAATAACCTATAAGTGCGGTCAGAAAATAGGAAAATAAGATGAATTACGCATTATTATTAAAACAGTTAGCAGAAATTTTAGCACCTGAGACGTATTTGATTTCGAGAATGGCAAATACCTCGGCTTTTATTTATGAGCATATGCCTGACTTAAATTGGGTTGGGTTTTATATTGTGAAAGATGGCGTGTTAAAAGTGGGACCTTTTCAAGGCAAAGTTGCGTGTTCCGATATTGGTTTTGGTAAAGGCGTGTGTGGCTATACATGGCAAACAGGAAAAACAACAGTGGTTGACGATGTCCATCAATTTGAAGGTCATATTGCTTGCGATAGTGCTTCACAATCTGAAGTTGTGGTTCCCATTTTTAAAGACGGGGAAATGATTGCAGAGTTGGATGTGGACTCACCTTGTTTAGCCCGTTTCTCTGCACAGGATGTTGAGTTTTTAGAAAAATGTGCCGCACTTATCTGAGTTAAAAAGTAGGAAACAAAAATGCGATTTACCGATATTTTTATTCGACGCCCGATATTAGCAATTTCGATTAGCTTGTTGATCATTATTTTAGGATTGCAAGCAATTGCGAAATTAGCGGTGCGTGAATATCCCAAAATGACCACAACGGTAATTAATGTCTCAACTGTTTATCCTGGAGCGGATGCTAGTTTAATTCAAGCGTTTGTGACCTCTAAGCTTGAAGAAGCGGTTGCCCAAGCGGATAACATTGACTATTTGTCATCAAAAAGCTTGCCAAATAGCTCATTAATTACGATCAAAATGAAGTTGAATACGGATCCGAATGCTGCCCTTGCAGACGTGTTGGCAAAAGTGAATTCCGTACGTTCTCAATTACCGAGAGGTATTGATGATCCTGTGATTACCTCGTCAACAGGGGGAACTGGGATGATGTATGTTCAGTTTAGCTCGACTAAATTGGACGCGAGTCAAGTCACAGACTACATCGAACGAGTCATTAAGCCACAATTTTTTACGGTAGAAGGGGTGGCTGAAGTCCAAATTTTTGGTGCATCGGATTATGCGTTACGAATTTGGTTGGATCCTGCCAAAATGGCGGCGCAGAATCTATCAGCGATGGCTGTGAGAAATGCGTTGTCTTCTAATAACGTACAAACAGCGGCAGGAAATGACAATGGTTTTTATGTGACATATAAAAATAAAGTGGAAACCACGACCAAATCTGTGGAAGAACTGAGCAACCTGATTATTTCGGCAAAAGGCAATAAATTAGTTCGTTTACGTGATATTGCTGAAGTAGAGCTCAATAAATCCAGTGACAGTACTCGAGCCGTAGCTAATGGTTTTGAGTCCGTGGTATTAGCGATTAATCCGACTTCTTCCGCCAATCCATTAGTTGTAGCAGAAAACGTCCGTCCGTTATATGAGCAAATTAAACAGAATTTGCCAGACAGTATGAGTGCTGAAATTCTGTATGACACAACGATTGCGATTAATAGTTCAATTGATGAAGTTGTGAAGACAATTTTAGAAGCGACGATTATCGTTTTAGTGGTCATTACGCTGTTTATTGGTTCATTACGTGCTATTTTCATCCCCGTGATCACGATACCTATTTCGTTAATCGGTGTAATTATGCTGTTACAAGCATTTGATTTCTCCATTAACTTAATGACTTTGCTCGCATTGATTTTAGCCATCGGATTGGTGGTGGACGATGCGATTGTCGTGCTTGAAAATGTGGACCGTCATATTAAATTAGGGGAAACCCCATTCCGTGCCGCGATTATTGGTACGCGAGAAATTGCGGTTCCCGTTATTTCGATGACGATTGCCTTAATGGCGGTTTATTCACCGATGGCATTAATGGAAGGCATAACAGGATCTCTCTTTAAAGAATTTGCATTAACGCTGGCAGGTGCGGTATTTATTTCGGGTATTGTAGCATTGACACTTTCACCGATGATGAGTAGTAAGTTGCTAAAACCTCATACGGATCCCACCAAGTTAGAGCAATGTATTGAGCATATGTTAACCAAAATGAACAATGGATATAACTATGCCTTGAATCTTGTGATGGCAAGTCGTAAATGTATGTTGGCATTTGCTGCAGTCATTTTTGCAACCTTACCTTTCTTATTTAATTCATTGGCACATGAATTAACCCCTGCGGAAGATAAAGGGGCATTCATGGTAGTCGGTCGTTCACCTGCTAATGTGAATGTGGATTATGTCCAAGAGGCGATGAAAGAATTTGAACAGATCCTAAAAGACACGCCAGAAGTGGATTTTTCGATGGTGATTTCTGGCGCAATGGGGAGTAATCAATCTTTCAGTGTCGTGACATTAAAAGATTGGAGTGAACGTGAGCGTACTCAAGCCGAAGTGTTGAGTGAATTAAATAAAAAAGCTGCGCATATTCCTGAAATTGCGTTAACGGGGTTTAACTTCCCTGAAATTAATACAGGTGAGCAAGGGCCTCCGATTGGTTTTGTGATCAGTACCGCAAGCGACTATAAAGATTTAGCCAATGTTGCGGGTGACTTTTTAGAGAAAATGAAAAAATCAGGGAACTTTGTTTATACGGCACTGGATTTAAAATTCGATACGGCACAAATGCGTATTAAAGTGGATAAAGAAAAAGCAGGGACGTATGGTGTAACGATGCAACAAATTAGTGCAACGTTAGGAAGTTTCTTATCTGCTGCGACAATTGAACGAGTAGATATCGATGGTCGAGCCTATCGTATTATTATGCAAGTAAAACGTGACCAACGTTTATCGCCAGAAAGCTTGAATAACTATTATGTGACGGCAAGTAATGGAAAATCCGTGCCTTTAAGTAGTTTTTTAACCATGACATTAGAGCCTCAGCCGACTTCATTACCCCGTTTTAGTCAATTGAACTCGGCAGTCATCAGTGCGGTACCGTTACCGACAAAAAGTACAGGTGAAGCAGTGGAATGGTTAAAATCTGCAGCAAAAGAACATTTACCACAAGGCTATAATTATGACTTTACTGGCGAGGCGCGTCAGTTAGTTCAAGAAGGGAATGCGTTAGCAATGACCTTTATTTTAGCGGTGATTATTATTTTCTTAGTGCTAGCAATCCAGTTTGAGTCATTACGTGATCCATTGGTGATTATGATTTCGGTGCCATTAGCGGTAAGTGGCGCATTACTCACACTGAATTTCTTAAGCAGTACGTTACCAGGTATATTAAGAATTTTTGGCGTTGTGACTACATTCCCAGGCACAACATTAAATATTTACTCACAAGTAGGTCTGATCACACTAGTGGGATTAATCACAAAACATGGTATTTTGATGTGTGAAGTGGCGAAAGAAGAACAGCTAAATCATGGTAAAAATCGTATTGAAGCGATTATGGAAGCTGCGAAAGTACGTTTACGTCCAATTTTAATGACGACGGCTGCAATGGTGGCTGGGGTGATTCCATTACTCTATGCGTCAGGTGCAGGTGGGGTATCTCGTTTTAGTATTGGTATCGTGATTGCCTCTGGTTTGACAATCGGAACCTTGTTTACGCTGTTTGTACTTCCTGTGATTTATAGTTACATAGCAACGGAACATAAACCTTTACCAGAATTTGATGAAAGTATTAAGCCATTAACAGAAGACTCTATTCGTTAAGCTAAACTTGTCAAAAAAAAAGACCGCACTAAGTGCGGTCTTTTTTATAGGATATTTATTGCTAAAGTAATGAATGCGTATTTTCCTGTTGTTCATTTGATGGCCAAGCATTCACGACAGCCTTCACTAATGTCGCGAGAGGAATTGCGAAAAAGACACCCCAAAAACCCCATAATCCTCCAAAAATCAGAACAGCAATAATAATCCAGAGTGGATGTAAATTAACTGCCTCAGAAAACAAAAACGGCACTAATAAGTTACCATCAAGAATTTGGCTGATCACATAGGCTGAGAGTAAGTACCAAAAAGTTGGAGTGACGCCAAACTGAGCGACCGCCACGAGCGCAATAGGAATCGTCACTAATACTGCGCCAATATAAGGAACAAGTACAGAGAGCCCTACGGCAACCGCTAAGAGTAAAGCGTAATTCAGACCAAATAATAAGAAGATGAAATAAGTAACAATTGTAACAATAATGATTTCAATGAGCTTACCTCGAATATAATTTGCGATTTGTAATTGCATTTCTTGCCAAACATTTGAAGCAAGTGTACGGTTACGTGGTAAGAAACGACTCACGCCTCTAATTAATTCCTCTTTGTCTTTTAATAAGAAAAATACCATTAGGGGTACTAAAAACGCATAGATTCCCAAGGTCACTAAACTGAGTAAAGAGGTCAATGAAAATTTTAGTGCAGATTCACCGAAAGCTAAGATTTTTTCTCTCACCGTTTTTAGCAAGGAATCAATCGTTTGATAGTCCACTAATTCAGGATAATGCTCTGGTAATGAAAGTAACCATTCATTCAGATTATTAAACATATGTGGCAAATCGGTGACTAAGTTGACCGTTTGTGTCCATAATGTCGGAATGAGGATTAATACAATGACTAAAATCAGACCTAAAAAACCACCAAATACCAGTGCAGTTGCCAGTAAACGAGGGAGTTTGACTTTGTATGAAAGAAAACGAATTGGCCATTCTAGTAAATAAGCGAGGACAATCGCAATTAAAAGGGGGGCAATTAAATTGCTGAAAAAATAAATGGAGATAAAACCGAATAACAAAATAGCAAAGAGTCCCATTGCTTGTGGATCACTAAAACGGTTGTTATACCAACTTTTTAACATTTCTAACATAATATTCCCTTAAGGTAAGCATTTTGAGCGATTATAAGGTAAAATCTAAACGGAGCATATCATTAAGCGAGGAAATTCTATGGCGGTTACTATTTATCACAACCCACGTTGTTCAAAGAGTCGAGAAACATTAGCCTTATTGGCGACACAACACATTCAACCCAATGTTATTTTGTACTTAGAACATCCCTTAACCATTACAGAACTCCAGCAACTCGTAAAAAAATTAGGGATTAAAAGTGTACGTGAAATGATGCGTGTTAAAGATGAGCTATATGCCTCATTAGGCTTAGATAACGCAGAGTTATCAGAGCAACAATTACTCGAGGCGATTGCACAACATGCGGCGTTACTTGAGCGTCCGATCGTTGCGAAAGGGGATAAAGCGAAAATTGGTCGACCGCCTGAAAGTGTACTTGAGATTCTCTAATTTATCTTTATAATGTTGCCGCTTGTCGAGAATGAGGCGGCAATATGATTAAATTTAAACAAGGAGAGAGAATGGCAAAGAACATTCAAGCACCACAGCATGCGATTCCTTATCAGCATCAGCGTGGTGTAATTCGTGATAATGCACTTCAAGCATTATTACATGATGCTTTATTTCGTCAGCGTATTGAAAAGAAACGCAAGGGGAAAGGGAGCTACCAGCGTAAAGCGAAACATGTGGGGAAATATTTTGAAAAGCCCGATGATAAAATTTTTGATGTGAAAGATTTTATCATCGGGTTTTTTATAACCACATGTTCAACAAATAAGATGCAACTCATTTAAACTCAGCGAGGTAAATTTATGACTATGCAAACCGAACTTTTATTTAGTAACAATTGGAATGTGAGAATTAGTGATCCAGGTGAAGAAGGAGCGCACAGTCACTTTTTTGAAACGATTTATATCACTTTAGAAGCACATATTATGGGTGATAAAATTTGTTATGAATTTACACGTAAAGTGGAAGATCAAGTCAAAATCAACCGTACATTTACCGATTTAACAGAACTGTTTAAGTTTTTAGGGGATTATCTTGATCCTGTCAGCATGGGATTTTTGGGTATCAAAATTGGCAATTTAGGTGTGAAAGCCTAAATTGATGTGATTATCAGTCAAGTATAAGAAACGCAATCATAGTACGATTGCGTTTTTTCCTGCTTCAGTATTATGGCTATGCCAATCGGGATTTCGCCTCAGCGATTGCTTCTGCAACACGTAATGGTGAGACACCTCCTTTCGCACAACGCTTGTCTAAACACGATTGGAGAGAGAGAATGTCATAAACATCTTCTTCTACTACATCACTAAATTGTTTAAACTCTGCTACCGTAAGGGCTTCTAGGGCTTTTTGTTGTTGAATCGCATAGACTACAGTTTCACCAACAATATGGTGTGAATCACGGAACGGTACTCCTTTAGCAACTAAGTAATCCGCTAATTCTGTGGCGTTTGAGTAACCTTTTAGTGCCGCCTCTTTGGTCCGTTCGACATTCACATGAATACCGTCTAACACCAAGGTTGCCATATCAAGACAATCTTGCCAGGTGTCTAATGCATCAAAAATACCTTCTTTATCTTCTTGCATATCTTTATTATATGCTAGAGGTAAGCCTTTTAATGTCATCAACATACTTGTGAGAGCACCCATGACTCGACCAGCTTTACCACGAATCAATTCGCACGCATCAGGGTTTTTCTTCTGTGGCATTAGGGATGAGCCAGATGTCACGCGATCGGATAATTCAACAAAGTTTGCCTCTCCACTGTTGAAAATGATCATATCTTCTGCAAAACGAGATAAATGTGCCATGCTAAGTGCCGCAGTAGAAAGTAATTCAACAATATGGTCACGATCTGATACGCTGTCTAAGCTGTTGCGTGTTGCGAATGAAAAGCCTAAATCTTGAGCAAGTTGTTCACGATCAATAGCGTAAGCCGTCCCCGCCAGTGCTCCACTACCAAGAGGGCAAGCATTCATCCGTTGATATGCGTCATTTAGGCGCGAGTGATCGCGATCCAACATTTCAACATACGCCATACACCAGTGTGCGAAAGTAATGGGTTGCGCACGTTGTAAATGCGTATACCCAGGCATAACGGCATGTTGATTACGTTCTGCCGTTGTGACCAGTTTACGTTGTAATTCGCTAACAGAATTTTGGAGTTCGTGTACACGTTGTTTACACCACATTTTAATGTCGAGTGCAACTTGGTCATTTCGGCTACGCCCAGTGTGTAATTTTTTACCTAAATTACCCACTTTATCAATCAGTTTACTTTCAACCCAGCTATGAATATCTTCCGCATCATCTTGTAAAATCGCTTGAGGATTTGAGTGTACCTCAATCAAGAGTTCGTTTAATGCCTGTTCAAGTTGTTGTTGCTCTGCACAACTTAATACTCCGACGCTCGCCAAGGCTTTTGACCAGCCAATTGAACCTTCAATGTCTTGTTCTGCTAGACGATAGTCAAAACGTAGTGAGTCGTTAAAATCTTTAAAACGTTTATCTGCCGCTTGTGTAAAGCGACCACCCCAAAGTGCCATAGTTTCCTCTTAATATTTAAGGTTTAATTCTTGTACCAATGATTTCCCCACCAAACAGTGCGGTGAGCTTTTCAGGATATTTCCAGTTTGCGATATCTACACCGCGATTTAGAATTGTGGCTGCTTCAAGTGCAGCTTGTACTTTAATCACCATACCATCTGTGATGACATTATCAGCAATCAATTGGTTAATTTGTGCAGTATTTAATTCAGATAAACGTTGTTTGTTTGCATCTAATACACCATCCACATCAGATAGCATCACTAGATCGGCATGAATTAATGCTGCAATAGCGGTGGCAGCCTGATCAGCATTAACATTCATCAACACCCCTTCTGAATCCACTGCAATTGAGCTAATAATAGGCAAGAAAGCCTCGCCAAGCAAATGATTTAATAGGGTTGGATTTTTTGGGGTAACGGTTGCGACATGGCCTAGTTCAGGATCTAGTGGTATTGCATGAGTAAGATTACCATCGGCTAAGCATAATCCGACAGGATTTAATTGAAATTTTGCGGCTTGTGCAACCAATGTTTTGTTAGCAATACCCGCTAATGCCCCCGTGATGATTTCAATTTGGTCACTCGGGGTGACTCGAAGGCCATTTTTCTTTTTGACTGGGAGATGTAAACGTTGCATTAAGTCGTCCACAATACAACCGCCACCGTGAACGATGACTAATGGACGGTCAAAATGCTGTTGATAATCTGCAAGGGCAGTAAATAAATTGGTCATAGCAGCTGGCGTATCAAGTAGTACACCGCCTAATTTAATGACTAAAGGGTTCATTTAAAGTAATCCTAATGTTTCTGGAAAATGGTAACGAATATTGGCACATTGTACGGCTTGTGCGGCGGCACCTTTTAGCAAATTGTCCTCTGCACCAACAATAATGATATGATTATTTTTAGTCGCAAAGCCAATATCACAATAAGGCGTAAATTCAACGGCTTTAATGCTTGGTAAGCCTTGTGGGTAAAGGCGTACTAAGGGTTTATTGGCATAAGCGTGTTGATACGCAAGCACGATCTGTTCATCAGTGACATGGGCTTGGAGTTTTGCCGTGATCGTGGCGAGAATACCGCGTTTGAAGTTAGCTAAATGCGGAGTAAAAATCACGTCTGTCCCAAGGTGTGTGGCAATTTCTGGTTGGTGGCGGTGATTAAATACGCCATAAGCATTGAGGCTGACTTCACAAAAACTACTGTTCAGTGACACTTTTCGTCCTGCACCGCTCACACCGCTGACCGCATTGATAATCGGTACTTGACTTAAATCAAGCAGATTTTGTTCAATGAGTGGCTTTAGACAAAGTTGTGATACTGTCGGATAACAGCCCGCAACAGCAACTAAATTCGCATTTTGTAATTTGCTGTGATTCCACTCCGCTAGCCCATATACCGCTTGTTCTAATAAGTCAGGATATTGGTGAGAAAAACCGTAAAATTCAGAATAAAATGCCGTATTATTAACACGAAATGCCCCAGATAGATCAAACACGTTGCAACCCTGTTGTAAAAAAATCGGTGCAAGCGTATGGCTGACCTCATGTGCCGTGGCTAAAAATACCAGCTCTACTTGTTGAGCAAGAGGGACTAAATTATCTGGTAAGGGCTGCAAGGGTAAATCCACGACTTGTTTAAGTTGAGGATAAAGGGCAGAAATAGGACGATGGGCATCTTGGCTTTGACTAGACACATATAATCCTGTTAAATCAAACTTGGGGTGCATGGTTAAAATACGTGCTAACTCCGCCCCAGTATAACCACTTGCACCAATGATAATGGCTTTTTGCATATTGTATTGTACCTGATCGTGTAATTGAGTATGATTTAATGATTAATTATGCTATTATTGTGCATAAATATTTAAAAGGCAATCTTTATTTCTCTTGAATAGGCTTATCTCATGAAAAAAATGCCCTCTTTTTTACAGATGTATCAACAATTGATTGCATCCCCTTCCATTAGTAGCGTTGATCCAAACTTTGATCAATCTAATCGTACTCTTATTGAATTATTAGCAAGTTGGCTGACGACTTTGGGTTTTCGTACTGAGATCATTGCGATTGAGGATAGTCGAGATAAGTTTAATCTCTTGGCAACTTATGGTGAAGGAGAGGGGGGGCTGTTACTCGCTGGGCACACTGACACGGTTCCGTTCGATGAAGGACGTTGGACATTTGACCCATTTAAATTGACTGAGCAAGCGGGCAAGCTTTATGGTTTAGGTAGCGCAGATATGAAAGGATTTTTTGCCTTTGTGATTGAGGCAATCAGTCAGTTAGAGTTATCGGAATTAAAGAAACCATTGCGTATTTTAGCGACAGCGGATGAAGAAACCACAATGTTGGGTGCTAGAACGTTTATTCAACATGCACATATTCGCCCAGACTGTGCCATCATTGGTGAACCGACATCTTTAAAACCGATCCGAGCACACAAAGGACATATTGGTGAAGCTTTACGTATCATAGGAAAAAGTGGTCATTCTAGCGATCCAAGTAAAGGAATTAATGCGATTGAATTGATGCATGAAGCAACAGGATATTTAATGCAAATGCGTAATGAATTACGAGAAAAATATCATCATACAGCATTTGAAATTCCGTATCCTACAATGAACCTCGGTGCGATTTCTGGCGGGGATGCCGTGAACAGAATTTGTGCTTGTTGTGAATTGCATTTTGATATTCGTCCTTTGCCTAATTTACGTTTGCAAGATTTAAATGAGATGTTGCAAGAAAAATTAACGCCGATGTTTGAGAAATGGGGGGATCGTATTTCATTACAGGCATTACATGAGCCAATACCAGGTTATGAATGTGAACACTCCGCACAAGTGGTGCAAGTGGTGGAAAAATTACTGGGTGAAAAATGTGATGTTGTGAATTATTGTACCGAGGCGCCATTTATTCAACAGCTTTGCCCAACGTTAGTTTTAGGGCCTGGATCCATTGAACAGGCTCATCAGCCAGATGAGTTTTTAGCGACGGAGTTTATTGAGCCAACTCAGGTGCTATTGCGTAAAATGATTTGGCATTTTTGTGCTTAAAAGAAAAAGTGCGGTCTTTTGGAGGCTATTTTTAGCAAAGAGACTGCACTTTCTCGCGTATTTACTTCAATAAGTCTTCATTTTTGGCGTGGATCCATTTCCCACGTTTTTTATCAATATATTGGAAGTATTCGTTTGTGAACGTTCCTTGGGAACAGGTCAGTTTATCTAGTCGCGAATTGACATCTTTGTTTTCTAAGGCTTTAATTAACGTTTTTGGACCCGTTAAGCTAAAGACGCCACCGCTTATACGTTCTTGTTCAATATTATCAATAATAATCTCTAATGTTTCTTTGAGGAACGCATTGCCTTTTTTGCTGGCTAAAAAGAAGTTGGTATATTGTCCACGGCGTGCAATGACAACTTCGTCATCTTCTTCATCAATAATACTGTCTAAACACCAAACGAGATGCCCATCAATATCCATATAAACGCCACCTTCATTATATAACGTGAAGATGCGCCAAAAATCTGCTTGTGCCGCACCATCCGTTAATTTGCTATAAGCATTGAATGTGCGCTCATCCGCATTGGCTTTAATATATTCTGCGCGCTCTTCTGTACTGACATAGCGATAGTCATAGCTCCTAGATAGCAAGCGATTGAATAAGTAGTTACAATAAATCGGTAGGGTAACGTTATTGCTGTAATTCGTTTGCCAAATGACACGGTTAATTTTTGTTTTTTTAGGTGATTGGCAACGAGCGGGATCAAATTTAGGGATCGTAAAGCGCTTTTTCGGTAAGACAAAATGGAAAGGGTAGCTTAACGTTTTCACAATATTGCCAAGTAAACGGGTCAAACCATTAGCGGCTAAAATAAGATTTTTATATTTAACAGGTTTATACATTGGGAAATTGCCATGTTGAATGAAGTCATGGCGTTACTTTATCATTTTATACAAAAAAGAACAAAATGCTTATTAAGTATCATCCATTTTATTTATAAACAAGGGATAAACTAGTATCAGAAAGTGAAAAATGAAGTGGTGGGCGATACCGGTCTCGAACCAGTGACCCCCTCCTTGTAAGGGAGGTGCTCTCCCAACTGAGCTAATCGCCCTTCAAACTTTCATATTGACGACAGGAAAAATAGATTTGTGCGAGAATGATATTTTTCCGCTTTTTATTTTGTCGACAATTGAAATTAATGAAGATTATTTTAAGTCTAAGTGGTGGGCGATACCGGTCTCGAACCAGTGACCCCCTCCTTGTAAGGGAGGTGCTCTCCCAACTGAGCTAATCGCCCACTTGAGACTTAAAATCTTGGGTCATATAACGATGTAGTGCACTTAAAAGTGGTGGGCGATACCGGTCTCGAACCAGTGACCCCCTCCTTGTAAGGGAGGTGCTCTCCCAACTGAGCTAATCGCCCTCGTTATATGTACAACATTGGACTCACATTCTCAATGGTATTGAAAAGTGGTGGGCGATACCGGTCTCGAACCAGTGACCCCCTCCTTGTAAGGGAGGTGCTCTCCCAACTGAGCTAATCGCCCAAATGTTGTGAGGTGGCATTATAATTATTAGTTCTATTCAGTCAACAAGTTTTTGCAAAAAAATAATCAATTGTTTTAAAAGTAGGCATAAAATCACATTTTTTATTCGGAATTATTTAAACTCATAGTACAATATCGCACAAATTTTTCTTGATAAAATGAAAGTCAGATAAAGGTTATAACATGAAATTAGAAGCATTATTTAATTTAGATCCCAATGTAAAAGTGCGTACTCGTTTTGCGCCAAGTCCAACAGGCTATTTACATGTGGGAGGGGCAAGAACGGCATTGTATTCTTGGTTATATGCCAAACATCACAAAGGCGAATTTGTATTACGTATTGAAGATACTGACTTAGAGCGTTCAACGCCAGAAGCGACAGCGGCTATTTTAGAAGGAATGGAGTGGTTAAATTTAGGTTGGGAGCACGGACCATATTTCCAAACCAAACGTTTCGATCGTTATAACCAAGTCATTGATCAAATGATCGAACAGGGGTTAGCTTACCGTTGTTATTGTTCAAAAGAACGGTTAGAAGATTTACGCCATACGCAAGAACAAAATAAACAAAAACCACGTTATGACCGTCACTGCTTACATGATCATCATAATACACCAGACCAACCACACGTCGTGCGTTTCAAAAATCCAACAGAGGGCTCGGTCGTCTTTGAAGATGCAGTGCGTGGTCGTATTGAAATCAGTAATAGCGAATTAGATGATTTAATTATTCGTCGTACTGATGGTTCACCGACTTATAACTTCTGTGTAGTAGTAGATGACTGGGATATGGGCATTACACACGTTGTGCGTGGTGAAGACCATATCAATAATACTCCTCGTCAAATTAATATTTTGAAAGCATTAGGTGCGCCGATTCCAACTTATGCGCACGTTTCCATGATTTTAGGTGATGATGGTCAAAAATTATCAAAACGTCATGGTGCAGTAAGCGTCATGCAATATCGTGATGATGGTTATTTACCAGAAGCGTTACTAAACTATTTGGTACGTTTAGGTTGGGGACACGGTGACCAAGAAATTTTCTCTATTGAAGAAATGATTAACTTATTTGAGCTTGAAAGCGTAAGTAAATCAGCAAGTGCGTTCAATACAGAAAAATTACTTTGGTTAAACCACCATTATATGCGTGAATTGCCAGCAGAATATGTGGCGAAGCATTTAACATGGCATTATCAACATCAAGGTATTGATACTTCAAATGGTCCAGCATTAGAAGACATCGTGAAAATGTTGGCAGAACGTTGCAAAACGTTAAAAGAAATGGCAGCTGCAAGCCGTTATTTCTTTGAAGAGTTCGATAGCTTTGACGAAGCAGCAGTGAAAAAACATTTCAAAGCGGCAGCCGTTGAACCTCTTGAAAAAGTGAAAGAAAAATTGACCGCACTTGAGAGCTGGGATCTACACAGCACGCATCAAGCGATTGAAGAAACTGCTGCAGAGTTAGCACTCGGTATGGGGAAAGTGGGGATGCCATTGCGTGTTGCAGTGACAGGTTCAGGTCAATCTCCGTCAATGGATGTCACATTGGTCGGTATCGGCAGAGAACGCACACTTGCACGTATTCAAAAAGCGATTGATTTTATTAACAATCAAACTGCTTAATATTTAAGCTGGCATCGCAATATCATGAATTTGATATTGACAGCTTGCGTGGCGGAATTTATTATTACCGCCACGACATTTCTAAATATGGGGTTATAGCTCAGTTGGGAGAGCGCTTGAATGGCATTCAAGAGGTCGTCGGTTCGATCCCGATTAACTCCACCATCTTTTAGGCCCTAAGTGGCATTCTGTGTGTAGTCTTTGTTATCTCTGAAAATAAATTACCATTCACTTAGAAAAGCCTGTATAATAAGCAAGTTTTATTTTCTGTATTAGCGTGCGGCTATCAAAAGTAATTTTCCTTTTGGGGACAAGGCGTGTAAAAGAAAAAAGATTATTTTTGCTAGTCGCAATTTGGAAAATAAAACAACGTTTTAATTCTTATGTTAATGAATTATTTAGGATTTATTAACGCGGTTCATTTAAAAGGAAAACATTGTGAATCCAATTGTAAAACAATTTAAATACGGTCAACATACTGTCACGTTAGAAACAGGTGCTATTGCACGTCAAGCAACAGCTGCCGTTATGGCGAGTATGGATGACACGACAGTTTTTGTCACCGTTGTTGCAAAAAAAGATGTGAAAGAAGGTCAAGACTTCTTCCCATTAACCGTTAACTATCAAGAGCGTACTTACGCAGCGGGTCGTATCCCAGGTGGTTTCTTCAAACGTGAAGGTCGTCCATCTGAAGGTGAGACTTTAATCGCACGTTTAATCGACCGTCCAATTCGTCCACTTTTCCCAGAAGGTTTCTATAACGAAATCCAAATCGTTGCAACAGTAGTTTCTGTTAACCCACAAATCTGCCCTGACTTAGTGGCTATGATTGGTGCATCTGCTGCACTTTCATTATCAGGCGTGCCATTTAATGGTCCAATCGGTGCTGCACGTGTCGGTTTCATTGATAACCAATTCGTACTTAACCCAACAATGAACGAGCAAAAACAAAGCCGTTTAGATTTAGTAGTTGCAGGTACAGATAAAGCAGTATTAATGGTTGAATCTGAAGCTGACGTGTTAACTGAAGAACAAATGTTAGCCGCAGTGGTATTTGGTCACGAACAACAACAAGTTGTGATTGAAGCAATCAAAGAGTTTACAGCTGAAGCGGGCAAACCACGTTGGGATTGGGTTGCTCCAGAGCCAAATACTGTATTAATTGAAAAAGTGAAAGCCATCGCGGAAGCGCGTTTAGGCGAAGCATATCGCATTACTGAAAAACAATCTCGCTACGAGCAAATTGATGCAATCAAAGCCGATGTGATCGCACAAATCACTGCTGAAGTGGCAGAAGGCGAAGAAGTTAGCGAAGGTAAAATTATTGATATTTTCACCGCACTTGAAAGCCAAATCGTGCGTGGTCGTATCTTAAATGGCGAACCTCGTATTGATGGTCGTACAGTGGATACCGTACGTGCATTAGATATTTGCACAGGCGTATTACCACGTACTCACGGTTCTGCAATTTTCACTCGTGGTGAAACACAAGCATTAGCAGTCGCAACGTTAGGGACTGAGCGTGATGCACAAATTATTGATGAATTAACAGGCGAGCGTTCAGATCACTTCTTATTCCACTACAACTTCCCTCCATATTCTGTAGGTGAAACAGGGATGATCGGTTCACCAAAACGTCGTGAAATCGGTCACGGTCGTTTAGCAAAACGTGGTGTGGCAGCGGTAATGCCAACATTGGCTGAGTTCCCATACGTTGTACGTGTTGTATCTGAAATCACTGAATCAAACGGTTCATCTTCTATGGCATCAGTTTGTGGTGCATCATTAGCATTAATGGATGCGGGTGTACCAATTAAAGCAGCCGTTGCAGGTATTGCAATGGGCTTAGTGAAAGAAGATGAAAAATTCGTAGTACTTTCAGACATCTTAGGTGATGAAGACCACTTAGGTGATATGGACTTTAAAGTCGCAGGTACACGTCAGGGTGTGACCGCACTTCAAATGGACATCAAAATTGAAGGTATCACTGCAGAAATTATGCAAATTGCCTTGAATCAGGCGAAAAGCGCGCGTTTACACATTTTAGGTGTAATGGAACAAGCCATTCCTGCACCACGTGCGGATATTTCTGACTTTGCTCCACGTATTTACACAATGAAGATCGATCCGAAGAAAATCAAAGATGTGATCGGTAAAGGTGGTGCAACAATTCGTGCATTAACGGAAGAAACTGGCACTTCAATCGATATCGATGATGACGGTACAGTGAAAATTGCCGCAGTAGACGGTAATTCAGCGAAAGACGTCATGGCACGTATTGAAGATATTACTGCTGAAGTTGAAGCAGGATTAGTGTATAAAGGCAAAGTGACTCGTTTAGCGGATTTTGGTGCATTTGTTTCCATTGTTGGTAACAAGGAAGGGCTTGTTCACATTTCTCAAATTGCAGAAGAACGCGTTGAAAAAGTGAGTGATTACCTTGCCGTTGGTCAAGAAGTTACTGTGAAAGTCGTTGAAATTGACCGTCAAGGGCGTATTCGTTTAACAATGAAAGACATTGCGCCGAAGCAAGAAGCACAAGCCGATGTGCTTGAAGACGTGTCAACAGAAGAACACGTATAACAATAGATAAAATTGCAGCTCTTATTTTGAGAGCTGTAATTTTGTTTTAGCAAGTACAATTTGTACTTTAAGGCTTTCGAGATGAAGCAACTTCATAAGTTGTCAAATTTCATACTGTTTATTCCCTTTTGGATACTGTTCTTGGCGGCTTGTACTAGCCCTCAAGATGTTTTTATTTCAAAGGAAAAAATCTTATTAGCAGAGCAGGGGCCAAATAGTCACATCGAGCATGAAATTATGGTTGCTCGAATTAGCCAATTGTTACTTGTCAAAGGTTTGAAAAAAGAGGAACGGGCGATTTTACATTTTGAACGTGGCGTACTGTATGACAGTTTAGGCATGTGGGCATTAGCACGTTATGATTTTGATCAAGCACTTGCGTTGTATCCGAAACTGGTTGCAGCGTTGAATTATTTAGGATTGTACTTTTTATTAGAGCAAGAATATAGCGCATCGTTGGATGTTTTTAATGCTCTATTTGAATTAGATCCTAATTACGAATATGCATTTCTCAATAGAGGGCTAAACTTTCATTACGTTGCACGTTATGAATTAGCGCAGCGGGATTTTCTTCAATTTTATCAGGCAGATAAATCAGATCCTTACCGCACTTTATGGTTATATTTAAATGAATTAAAGCTGAATCCACAGGAAGCGAAACAACGTCTTGCTGAGCGTGCTCAGGGGCTTTCTGATGAATATTGGGGAACATATCTTGTCCAATACTATTTGGGACATGTGTCAGTTAACACATTATTTGCAAAAGCAGAACAGTTTGCTGGAGCAAATAAGGCAAAATATGCTGAAATTTTAACTGAAACCTATTTTTATTTAGCAAAACTACAACTCAATTCAGAGCAGATTAATGAAGCGGAAACGCTATTTAAATTGGCTACTGCAAACCAAGTATATAACTTCGTTGAGTATCGTTTTGCGATGTTTGAACTCTTGAAATTGAAGCAACGTTCAAACCAATAATGACATAAGCATGTCATGGGCTGTTGTAAAACGTGAAAACGAACAACATTTATTACACTACTTCACAGTAGAGTGAAGTTTCTTTTTTATATTCGAGTATTTTAATGACTGAAGCGAAAATGACTTTCAAAGATTTAGGCTTGCCTGAATTCCTTCTTAATGCGGTATCTGATTTAGGTTTTGAAACCCCTTCTCCTATCCAACAAACTTGTATTCCTTATCTTTTAGATGGCAATGATGTGCTCGGGATGGCACAAACAGGGAGCGGTAAAACTGCAGCGTTCTCTTTGCCTTTATTAGCACAATTAGATATGGATAAGAAATATCCTCAAATGTTAGTCATGGCGCCAACGCGTGAGCTTGCGATTCAAGTGGCTGATGCTTGTGAGCAATTTTGCCAATATGCGAAGAATGTGAGTATTGTGACACTTTATGGTGGACAACGTTATGACATTCAATTACGCGCATTACGTCAAGGCGCACAAGTTGTTGTGGGTACGCCTGGACGTATTTTAGACCATATCCGTCGTGGCACATTAGATTTATCCAATTTACGTTTTATGGTGTTAGATGAAGCTGACGAAATGTTACGTATGGGCTTTATTGATGATGTTGAAACGGTGATGGCGGAATTACCCGAAGCGCATCAAACCGCACTTTTCTCTGCAACAATGCCAGAGCCAATTCGTCGTATCACAAAACGTTTTATGAAAGATCCAAAAGAGATCAAAATTAAATCAACACAAACAACGAATCCAGATATCACACAAAGCTGTTGGTATGTGCACGGTTTCCGTAAAAATGACGCCTTATTACGTTTCTTAGAAGTAGAAAACTTTGATGCGGCAATTATTTTTACTCGTACTAAAACAGGTACACTTGATGTCACAGAATTGCTTGAAAAACACGGTTTCCGTGCTGCAGCATTAAACGGTGATATGACACAGCAATTACGTGAGCAAACATTAGATCGTTTAAGAAATGGTAGCTTGGATATCCTTGTTGCAACAGATGTTGCCGCACGTGGTTTAGACGTAGAGCGTATCAGTCTGGTTGTGAACTATGATATTCCATTAGATGCAGAGTCTTATGTTCACCGTATCGGTCGTACAGGTCGTGCCGGTCGTACAGGTCGTGCATTATTATTCGTTGAGCCAAGAGAACGTCGTTTATTACGTAACATTGAGCATTTAACTAAGAAGCCAATTACTGAAGTTGAAGTGCCAAATCATGAAGTGCTACAAGCCTGTCGTCGTGAGAAATTTAAAGCAAAAATTACGGTACAACTTGAGCATCACGATTTAGAACGTTATCGTAGCTTGTTAGAAGATATGTTTACCGCAGATCAAGATCAAGAAGATATTGCAGCTGCGATGTTGATGCTTTTACAAGGCAAACAAAAATTAATTCTTCCACCAGATCCTGTTATCGACCGCAAAGCTTCACGTGGTGAACGTGGCGAGCGCGGTGATCGTCGTGAGCGTGGTAGTCGTGAAAACCCTCGTTCAGCAGAACGTCGTGGCTATGGCAATCCACAACCAATGGATTTATACCGTATTGAAGTAGGTCGTTTAGATGGCGTGGAAGTGCGTCATATCGTGGGTGCAATTGCGAACGAAGGTGATATCAACAGTCGTTATATTGGTCACATCAAACTTTATGATGATCACTCAACGATTGAGTTGCCACAAGGTATGCCAAAAGAATTATTACATGTCTTTGGTAAAACACGTGTAATGAATAAACCAATGCAAATGTCATTTGTGAGCGCTGTAAATGGTGGTGGAAATCGCGATCGTGATGACTTCGGTGGTGACCGTCGTGGCGGCAAACGTAAAGGTCGTGGGGATGAGCCGCGCTTTAGCCGTGAAGATCGTAAATTCAAAGAAAAAGGTGGTCGTTCATTTAATGAACGTCCTCGTAGAGAGCGCCGAGAACGCAGTAAATAATAAAAATATATGACGATAATCGTCTTGAGCGCGGAGAATCCCGCGCTCAATTTTTTGCTAGACGAGAAAGTATAGACCGAATCGCTTATTGTTTTTCAATCACCACTTTTATGTCTGCAGGAGCAGCATAATAAGGGGCGGAAGTAATGAATAAATTGATCCCTAATTTAGCATAGTCTGCCACATTGTTTTTATTTACTCCGCCTGCAACCGATAAGGTGGTTGCTTTGCGCGATAGTTTGAGTAAATGCAGTGCTCGTTGTACTTCTTCTGGTGAAAATTTGTCTAGTTGGATGATGTCGGGTTCTGCACTGAGCATCTGTTCAAACTGGACCAAGTTATCTGCTTCGAGTGTGATTTTATTTTCAGGTGCTTCACGTCTTAGGGTCGTTACGATAGATTGCCAATCCTCAGGTTTATCTAATAAACGACGGTGATTAGTAAAAACTAACAATGTTTCACTCAGCCCTTGTCGATGGATGTGCCCCCCTGCTGCGAGTACTGCATTCGTGGCTAATTTTCTGGTGCTAGGAATACTTTTGCGTGTACAGGCAACGACGGCATTAGGATTTATCGCTTTCGCATTGTTTATCATTTCTGCTGTATATTGTGCTACGCCACAAGACCATTCTAATACTAACTGTACGACTTTCCAGGCTTGGTGCAACTTGTCTGCACTCGCTTCCGCACGAATCAATACAGCTCCTGCCTCAACATATTGCCCTTCCTGGACATTGAGAATGGGCACGATATCAAGTTTTTTCAATAATTTTTCGGCAACTGAAATACCCGCTACAATTCCTGCATTTTTACGTTTAAATTGAATGGTTGCAGGGATCTTTTCAAGTCCTAAAGCGTGGGTAGTCAGATCGCCACGATAGATATCTTCGAGTAAGAAATCATCTAGTTCGTTGTCTGAAAAATAGATCATAGTGGTGTTCCTCGTAGTTTAGACAAGTTGTCCTTGATGTAACTGGATTTGACGATGTGCTAAATAGGCAGCTTCTTTGGGTTCATGTGTCACGAATAATGTTGTCATTTCATATTCTTGAATTAACTGTTTGAGCATGCTCCAAATATGTATTCTGGTTTCCCAATCCAGTGATGAAAAGGGCTCATCCAACAACAGTAAATGTGGTGGATGGATCAATGCTCGTGCTAATGCTGCACGTTGTTGTTCACCCCCTGAAAGTTGGTGGGGATAGCGGTCAATTAAATGTGCTATTTTTAATTTATGTAACAGCGCCAGTTGTTCGGTACGGCATGTCGTTGGGCTGGCGAGTGATAAATTTCCTGCAATTGTTTGATGGGGAAATAAATAGAGGCGTTGGTTTAAATAACGGCAATTTCGTTGCCAAGGCGGTACAGTTTGCATAGAGTGCTGTGCGAGTGTTATGTCACCTTGATAATCAATATAACCTGCGATGGCATTCAATAGTGTTGTTTTTCCGCTGCCAGATTGTCCAACAATCGCCACACACTCGCCTTTGCTAATCTGTAAATTCACCTGATTTAAGATGCCTGCACAGAGATGAGAAATGCTCAACATATTAAATATTCCGATTGAGTGTTCGCAATACAAATAACAAACAGGCAGAGATACACAATAACCATAGTGATGCTCCAACAGCAATTTCGAAGTCACCACTAGCAATATTCAGATAGACTGCCATCGGTAAGGTTTCCGTTTTAAAGCGCGTTGCCCCCGCTAGCATTAACGTCGCGCCAAATTCCCCAATTGCCCTTGACCAAGCCAGAATTGCACCGCAAAGAAGCGGTTTCCAGCACATAGGTAATTCAATTTTGAGTAGTGTCTTGAAAGGAGAAAGCCCGAGGTTGTACGCTGCTAGTCGATAACCAGGGTCTAACGCTGCAAAAGTACCACGTGCGTTACGTAACATAATTGAGCTAGCAATATAGGTTTGCGCAATGATGATCCCTATGGGACTAAAAATCCATTGACTTATAAAAGGAACAAGTTGGTTCATGATACCTTGTGAGTTAAACAACAATAATAAACTTAACCCAGTAACCAGAGGTGGTAGAACCATCGGTAAGTCAAGTATTGTATCAATCCATTTTTGAAAAGGTAACCGCACTTGGCTCATGATCCATGCTGCAGGAATGGCAATACATAGTGCGAGAAATAATGATAGTAATGAAGTGCCTAATGACATCATGAGCGCAAAATGTAATTCGGGATCCGTAAGCACGATCCCGAAAAAATGGCTGTCTAACTGGGCAATTAAAGACAGCACTGAGCCGACCACGACAAATAATAGGAGTGTCAATGGAAATAGTGCGAGCTTTACGCTTGTACTTTTACTTAGCAGGTAAGAAGCCTTCATCGACAAAATATTTTATACCTTGTTCTGATTTAAAAAGATTAAGTAACTGTTTCGCTTCAGTCGGGTGTTTTGTTGTTGCAAGTAGAGCAATTGTGACTTTTTCTTCTGGTGTGCCAGCTGGATTAGGCAATAAATCGACTTTATCACGTACTTTCCAAGCACCAGAGCGCCCCACGATCGCGGCATCGACATCGCCGTTTAATAAGTACAACATGAGTTGTTTGACTGTGGCGGCTTTGACGACAACTTTGTCATTTAATTGTTGTTGATAGCCTGATAATTCGATCATTTTTTCTGCCCCTTTACCGAGAGCCATTGCTTTGCTATCACCAATTCCTAAACGTAAATGACTTTCTGCCAATGCTTTAAACGAATCAATGCCAGCACTTTTATCTTTACGGATAGCCATAACAGGAATATGTAATACTAATGGTGCTGACATTTTTACATCGCCTGTTTTCTCCAATTTCTCAACGTAATCACTCGAGCCTGGTAAATATAAATCCCCAGTTTTAACAGTATGATAACGCGCAAGTAATTGTCCTGACCCCCCATATTCAACGGTAACTTTGTTGCCTGTTTCTTGTTCGAATTGGTTAATAATTTTTTCTACGGGCTCTTTGAGACCCGCACCAGCATAAAGATGTAACTCTGCAGCTTGTGCAGACGTTGCTGCTAGTATTAATGTAGAAAGTGCGAGTAATTTTTTCATTGTAATCTCCTTGGTAGAATAGAGCATTACTATATCACATCATTATATACTTTTTAATATATCGAAATTGATTGAAGACAAATTACAATGTATTCATTTTAAATAAAAAAAGGATTGAGCCGAAACTCAATCCTTTTTATTTGTTTGGGAAGGGTTACATCATACCGCCCATTCCACCCATACCGCCCATGCCTGCGCCTAGGTCAGCTTTGTCGTCTTTTGGTAAGTCGGTCACCATACATTCTGTGGTGATCATTAAACCTGCAACAGAGGCTGCGAATTGTAATGCGCTACGAGTTACTTTAGTTGGATCTAAGATACCCATTTCGATCATATCGCCGTATTGTTCTGTACCAGCGTTATAACCGAAGTTACCTTCACCATTTTTCACCGCACTTGCTACTACTGACGCTTCTTCACCTGCGTTAGTTACGATTTGACGTAATGGCGCTTCCATTGCACGTAATGCAAGTTTGATACCTACGTTTTGTTCTTCGTTATCACCTTGAAGACCTGCAACTTTGCTTGCTGCACGAATTAATGCAACGCCACCGCCCGCAACGACACCTTCTTCAACTGCTGCACGAGTTGCGTGTAATGCGTCTTCTACGCGTGCTTTTTTCTCTTTCATTTCAACTTCAGTTGCGGCACCCACTTTAATTACAGCCACGCCGCCTGCTAATTTAGCAACACGTTCTTGTAATTTTTCTTTGTCGTAGTCAGAAGTGGATTCTTCGATTTGTTGACGAATTTGCGCAACACGACCTTGGATTTGAACTTCATCACCGATACCATCGATAATCGTGGTGTTGTCTTTGTTGATGACAACACGTTTTGCTTGACCAAGATCTTCCAAAGTTGCTTTTTCTAATTCCATACCGATTTCTTCAGAAATCACAGTACCCGCAGTTAAGATTGCGATATCTTGTAACATGGCTTTACGACGGTCACCGAAGCCAGGTGCTTTCACTGCTGCCACTTTCACGATACCACGCATTGTGTTCACCACTAACGTTGCAAGTGCTTCGCCTTCAACATCTTCTGCGATGATTAATAATGGTTTGCCAGCTTTTGCAACGCCCTCTAACACTGGTAATAATTCACGAATGTTAGACACTTTTTTATCGACTAATAAGATAAATGGGTTGTCTAATTCAACAGTTGCAGTTTCTGGTTTGTTAATGAAGTATGGCGATAAGTAACCACGATCGAATTGCATACCTTCAACAACAGCTAACTCATCTTCTAAACCCGTACCGTCTTCAACAGTGATAACACCTTCTTTACCCACTTTATCCATTGCTTGAGCAATGATTTGACCCACGATGTGATCTGAGTTCGCAGAAATAGTACCGACTTGTTCGATTTCTTTTGACGTTTCGCAAGGTTTAGACAGAGCTTTTAATTCAGTCACAACGGCTGCAACGGCTTTGTCAATACCACGTTTTAAATCCATTGGGTTCATACCCGCAGCAACGGCTTTTAAGCCTTCGTTTACGATAGCTTGCGCTAATACCGTCGCCGTTGTTGTACCATCACCCGCTGCATCATTTGCTTTTGACGCCACTTCTTTCACCATTTGTGCGCCCATATTTTCGAATTTATCTTCTAATTCGATTTCACGTGCTACTGACACACCGTCTTTAGTGATGGTTGGTGCGCCAAATGATTTATCTAAAACAACGTTACGACCTTTAGGACCTAAAGTCACTTTTACTGCATCTGCAAGAATATTCACACCCGCTAACATTTTTACGCGAGCGTCATTACCAAATTTAACGTCTTTTGCTGCCATTTTTTATCTTCCTTCTCTTATTCTACAATCGCTAAAATGTCGTTTTCAGAAATAATTAATACTTCTTCGCCATCAATTTTCTCAGCTTTCACACCGTAGCCGTCATTGAAAATCACAGTATCGCCTACTTTTACATCTAATGGTTGAACTGTGCCATTTTCTAAAATACGACCTTTACCTACCGCTAATACCTTAGCGCGAGTTGATTTTGTTGCTGCTGAACCAGTTAAAACGATACCGCCAGCTGATCTTGTTTCAACTTCTTCACGTTTGATGATCACGCGGTCGTGTAATGGACGAATATTCATTGAATTACTCCTTCATAAAAAATGTGTTATTAAAATTAAACGTTTCCCTAATATGTGGGAGTTTTTTTTTGTTTCAAGGGCAAAAGTAAAATTATTTTATTCTTTTATCATCATCCACTTGTTTTTCGTATTCTGCTTCAAAGACCTCTCCTTCCGTGTGAAAAGTGCGGTCTGTTTTGGAAAAGAATCGTGCACGGAAAAATTGAATTTTGTCCACAATCAGCTTTTCAATCCACAGACTTGTGATAGGGGCTAATAGTAACAGTCCAAGGAGATCAGTTAAAAAACCTGGGATAAAGAAGAGGACGCCTGCCACAATCCAAATGCCTGATTTTAACAATGAGCGTGCAGGAATTTCACCACGTGAAAGCTGTTTTTGTACATTTAATAAAGTATACCAGCCTCGTGCTCGAATCATCAGCAAACCCAAGACAGAGGATAAAATCAGCAAGGCAATTAGCCCGAAGATACCGATTGCGGAGCCTATCCAAACGAGGAGCGATAGCTCAATATAAATAAAGAGAAATGCAATCAGCATAAAGAGTAGAAAAGGCATGAATACGCTCCTTATTACGTAGAGTGAGAAATCTTTGGGTTATAGATGGTACCCATTTTGTTAAATTTCAAGCGTACTGTCTGAGAAAGTTTAACACAATAAAGCTCACAGAAACGCTGTGAGCTTTAATGTTGTAATGAAAGGAATTATTTTGCTGGGTAGAACATCGGTGCATTTGGACCGACAGGGAAGCCTAATACAAATACCCAAATAAAGAATAATGCCGACCAAGCGACTAAGAACGCGACGGAGTAAGGTAACATCATGGACACTAAAGTGCCAACACCCGCATCTTTTTTATATTTCAATACCGTCGCCATAATTAAGCCAAAATAGCTCATCATTGGGGTAATAATGTTAGTCACAGAGTCACCGATACGGTAAGCGGCTTGGATAATTTCAGGTGAGTAACCTGTTAACATCAACATTGGCACGAAAATTGGTGCTGTCACTGCCCATTGTGCTGAAGCTGAACCAATCATTAAGTTAATGAATGCACAAATGATGATAAAGCCCATGAACAGTACGCCACCATGTAGTCCGACTTCATTTAAGAAGTTTGCGCCTTTCACGGCAATATATTGACCAATATTGGTCCAGTTGAAGAATGCGACGAATTGCGAAGCAAAGAAGATAATAACAAGATATAAACCTAATGTGCTCATTGCTTCAGCCATCGCGTTTACCACATCTTTTTCACTGCGAATACTTTTTGTAACAATACCATACACGGCACCAGGAATCGCGAATAAGATAAAGATAAATGCCACGATAGATTTTAAGAAAGGTGAACCTGTGACCAAGCCGGTTTTCGGATCACGTAGAATACCGTCGGCTGGCACAATTGTCCAAGCCAGTAACGCACACATAATCAAAAAGACGAAGCCTGCGTATTTTAAGCCTTTGCGTTCTAATGGCGTCACTTCATTGGAATGTTGTAAATCGAGCTCTTCTTGTGAAAGATGGCTGTTATAAGGGCCTAATTGTGGCTCGACAATTTTCTCTGTGATGAAATAACCAATGAAAGCGATGACGAAAGTACTGGCTGACATAAAGAACCAGTTTGCTTCTGGTCCAACGGTATAAGTCGGGTCAATAATTTGTGCGGCTTGTTGTGTGATACCCGCTAAAAGTGGATCGATAGTACCTAATAGTAAGTTAGCCGAATACCCACCAGAAACCCCTGCAAATGCGGCGGCTAATCCAGCTAATGGATGACGACCTAATGAGTGGAAGATAATAGCAGCTAATGGAATTAAGACCACATAACCTAATTCAGAGGCGGTATTGGACAGAATCCCAGCAAATACAATCGTGAATGTCGTTAATTTACGTGGTGATTTTGTCACTAATAAACGCATTACGGCTGAGAGTAAACCTGCTTTTTCAGCGATCCCAACCCCGAGTAATGCAACCAATACGGTACCTAGTGGGGCGAAGTTAGTGAAGTTTTTAACTAAATTAGTTAGGATTTTACTTAAACCTTCAGCATCGAGTAGGCTGACAACATAAATCATGCCATCTGCGGCACGACCTTTTGTTCCTTCTGGGCGAGGGTCGGGAACGGCCAAGCCAAAATATTCACCTAATGCAGAAGTGATTAATAACAAAACGATAAAAATCATAAAAAGTGTAACTGGGTGTGGAAGCATGTTACCCAGCCACTCAACGGTATGAAGAAATTTACTGCCTTTCTTTTGTTGTGTTGTATTCATATTTAGTCCTTCTATTTTACTCATGATACAAGGGCTATGATGAGTTTGCCCTGCGGCAATCTATCATGGAGTGTATAGGATTCAAACAAAAATTTTAACAAAGTGTTAACAAGATCAAATTATTTTGTTTTGATTTCTGTTATTCTTGTCAAATTTATAGGGAAAATACGATATTTATTACACATTTGAGATTAGAAAAAGTAATCTGAAAGATAAAAATATGTCGTGGGGATACATCGTTAAAATGTGATTGCGATCAAATTCTTAGCATATTCCTTTCCCTATAATATGTGAGTAACTTGTTCAGCACTCGAAATGGAGGATTAAAATGACAGCAACAAGAAAAGAAGTGGATTTACTTGGTGAACGTGATGTCCCTGCAGAAGCATATTGGGGAATTCATACCTTAAGAGCGGTAGAAAATTTTAATATTTCAAATGCGGTGATTTCAGATATTCCTGAATTTGTTCGTGGAATGGTCATGGTTAAAAAAGCGACTGCATTAGCGAATGGTGAACTCGGTGCGATCCCAGACAACATTGCGAAAGCCATTGTTGCCGCTTGTGATGAAATTTTAACAACGGGTAAATGTTTAGATCAATTTCCGTCAGACGTCTATCAAGGTGGTGCAGGCACGTCTGTGAATATGAATACAAATGAAGTGGTTGCTAATCTTGCATTAGAGATTTTGGGACATAAAAAAGGAGAATATCAATACCTTGATCCAATGGATCATGTCAACGCGAGCCAATCAACCAATGATGCTTATCCAACAGGATTCCGTATTGCTGTGTATAACAGCATCATGAAATTGATTGCTAAAGTATTATATTTACAACAAGGGTTTGAAAACAAAGCAAAAGAGTTTTCCAACATCTTAAAAATGGGACGGACGCAATTACAAGATGCGGTTCCAATGACTGTGGGTCAAGAATTCAAGGCGTTCTCTGTATTATTAGATGAGGAAGTACGCAATTTGACACGTACTGCAGAATTGTTATTAGAAGTGAACTTAGGTGCGACGGCAATTGGCACAGGATTAAATACCCCACAAGGTTATGCACCATTAGCAGTGAAATACTTGTCCGAAGTCACAGGATTACCTTGTTCTTTAGCGGAAAACTTAATTGAAGCAACATCCGACTGTGGCGCTTATGTCATGGTACACGGGGCATTAAAACGTACTGCGGTGAAATTATCGAAAGTATGTAACGACTTGCGTTTATTATCTTCGGGACCTCGAGCTGGATTGAATGAAATTAATTTACCTGAACTACAAGCAGGCTCCTCTATTATGCCAGCAAAAGTGAACCCTGTTATACCAGAGGTGGTAAACCAAGTCTGTTTCAAAGTGATTGGTAATGATACAACAGTGACTTTTGCCGCAGAAGCAGGACAATTACAATTAAACGTAATGGAACCTGTGATTGGACAGGCAATGTTTGAGTCTATTGATATCTTAACAAATGCTTGTGTGAACTTACGTGATAAATGTATCGACGGTATCACTGTGAATAAAGAAATCTGTGAAAACTATGTCTTTAACTCAATTGGTATCGTGACGTATTTGAATCCATTTATTGGTCACCACAATGGCGATTTAGTGGGTAAAATCTGTGCAAAAACGGGTCGCGGTGTCAAAGAAGTTGTGTTAGAGAAAGGGTTACTGACAGAAGAACAACTTGATGACATTTTATCAGTTGAAAACCTAATGAACCCGACCTACAAAGCGAAGTTGAATAAATAATTCAACGGGTTTTGGAGTTAACCGCACTATTGTGAAGATGATGGTGCGGTTTTTTATGATATAGAAAAAATAGCGCATTGAATGCGCTATTTTTGTACTTTTTATACTTATTGTAATAAGGAAATATCAGCAACTTGTAAGAATAAATTACGTAGATTGTTTAGGATTGCTAGACGGTTTTGACGTAATTTTTGATCTTCGGCGTTCACCATGACATTATCGAAGAACGTATCCACAGGCTCACGTAATGCAGCTAAGCGGTCTAATGCTGCTTGATATTCCCCGTTAGCAAATAATGGTGCTAATTCAGCTTGTAATGCGATCACTTGTTCTGCTAACACTTTCTCTGCTGCTTCAACACATACTGCAACATCAATAGTTGCCGGTAGTTCACCTTCTACTTTCGCTAAAATATTGCTTACACGTTTATTTGCAGCTGCTAATGCTTCTGCGGCATCTAAAGTACGGAAGTGAGAAACCGCACGCACACGCGCATCAAAATCAGCAGGGCGAGTAGGGCGACGTGCAAGTACTGCTTGAATCACATCAACAGCAATGCCTTCATCTTGATACCATGCGCGGAAACGACCAAGCATAAAGTCCACAACTTCTTCTACGACGTTTGCATTTGTGAGTCTGTCTCCGAAAAGTGCGGCTGATTTTTTCACAATTTCTTCAAGATCAAGTGGTAAGTTTTTCTCAACGATAATACGTAACACCCCTAATGCCGCACGACGTAAAGCAAATGGGTCAGCGCTACCTTTTGGCTGTTGACCAATACCGAAAATCCCCGTCAATGTGTCAAATTTATCTGCTAAGGCAACTGCACTTGCTACTGGTGATTTTGGTAATTCATCGCCTGCGAAACGTGGCATATATTGCTCGTTTAATGCAACCGCGACTTCTTCATCTTCACCATCGTGACGCGCATAGTGCATACCCATTACACCTTGCGTATCAGTAAACTCAAATACCATATTGGTCATTAAGTCACATTTAGAGAGCAATCCCGCACGTTTTGCTTTTGCTTCGTCTGCACCGATTTGTTTCGCAATTTCGCCAGCAAGTTGCTCAATGCGAGCGGTTTTATCACGTAATGT
The DNA here is from genome assembly GCF_054052285.1 of Pasteurella sp. P03HT. Classification (NCBI taxonomy): domain Bacteria; kingdom Pseudomonadati; phylum Pseudomonadota; class Gammaproteobacteria; order Pasteurellales; family Pasteurellaceae; genus Pasteurella; species Pasteurella sp. P03HT. The sequence goes on along the minus strand of NZ_JBSIUM010000001.1, from coordinate 267,792 downwards.
ACCAAGTTGTTGTTGGAATAATACGGTTTCTAAACGTGGCAATTGATCTTCTAAACGTTGTTTTAAGTCGGTTTTGAAGAAGAATTCGGCATCGGTTAAACGTGGGCGAACCACTTTTTCATTTCCTTCGATAATCTTGCTTGGATCTTCTGGATTGATGTTCGACACGAAAATAAAGTGCGGTAATAATTTTCCGTCTTTGTCATAAATTGGGAAATATTTTTGGTCGCCTTTCATGGTGTAAACCAACGCTTCCGCAGGTACAGCAAGGAAACGTTCTTCAAATTTCGCCGCCAAGACATTTGGATATTCCACAAGTGAAGTCACTTCATCAAGTAAGTCTTCTTCAATATCAGCCACGCCACCAAGTGCGGTCGCTTTTTCTTGTGATTTCGCTAAAATTAATGCTTTACGCTCATTGAAATCAGCCACAACTGAGCCTTTTTCTTTTAATAGCGCAGGGTATTGATCCGCGTGTGAAATTTGGAATTCACGCTCACCAAGGAAACGGTGACCACGAATCGTTGTACCACTTGCAACACCTAAAATTTCGCCTTCGATTAATTCATCACCAAGTAACATCGTTACAGTGTGAACAGGACGAATAAATTGAACTGTTTTGTCCGCCCAACGCATTGGTTTTGGAATAGGTAATTTCGCCAACGCATTTGCAACGATATCTTTGAGTAAGTTTTTGGTGGGTTGACCCTCGATAGTAGCACGATGAACTAACCATTCGCCTTTATCAGTCGCGATACGTTCAGCTTGTTCAACGCTGATCCCACAACCACGCGCCCAACCTTCTGCAGCCTTAGTCGGCTTGCCTTCCGCATCAAACGCCGCAGACACCGCTGGACCACGTTTTTCAATTTCTTTGCTTGGTTGTGCAGTCGCTAAAGCTAACACTTTCACAGCTAAACGACGTGGCGCCGCAAACCATTCTACTTTGTCAAAGGTTAAACCCGCTTGGTTTAACTCCAATTCTACGTTCTCTGCAAATGCAGTTGCTAATTTCTTGAGCGCCTTCGGTGGCAGCTCTTCAGTGCCGATCTCGGCGAGGAAGTTTTGTGTTGTCATTGTTTTCTCTTATTGATTTTTAAAATCTAAGCTGTAGATTTAATTTAAAGTAAAGTTCTCTATTTTCTGCAATCAATGAACCATATCTGTGGCGAGTTGTAGAAGGTGTATCAAAGCGAATATTTTCATACAGATAATTTTCTAAACTTTCCAAATCAGTTATATGATAAGCAAGTTGCGAACCATCGTTTTTTACTACGATTGTGCCATTCGCAAGATATTGTCCATTCCATTTTGTGCCTGCAAAAAATCCCAGTAAAATCGCTACTAGTAGTTTTTTGACTTTAATTCTTAAGCCGTCTAAATCTGTGATAAACAAGGTTGGGCTTCGTTTAAAAATAGAATTTAAGTTTTCATCAAGAGTATTTGTTCTATTTTTGTGAAATTCAAGCAACATCTCTGCTACTAGTCTAGGCATAATGCTGTCAACTAAATCAAGATTATAACCCATAGTTGTTTGTTCAACTCGTTCAAATTCTAAATAACCACCTTTTTGATATATAGTAGATATACGGTCTTTTAGTTTAGTTCTGGTATCAATAGCATTGATTTCATCTAATAAATCACTAGATAAATTCTTTACTTTATAAATAAAATTAGTATTTCCAGAAGCATTTAGTAGAGTTGGGGAGTTACCTAAATAAGATTTAATACCAAATCCGTGCTCTTTATATTGCTCAGTTTCATTCTCTATATCTAATACAATATCCGCTTTTTGATTAGAGGTTCCCCCCTTAATGAGAGTAACTCCTAACTGACTACTAATAATATGAAATTCAGGAATATCAAAGGTTTTATGTCCATTTCTTATATATTCTGCAAGCGTATTTAATACAGTTTGATTTAAGAATGAAGATGTTTTTATTCGATGCACTTCACCAGTTTTTTTATTTTCTACTTTAACAACATCATTTTCTGACAAATAACAGTCCTGCTGAATATTAAGAGTTGTTACTTTATTTATTTTGAAGAAATCTTGTTTTGAATTAAGATCTTTATCCGCTAAATGTATTCTTTGATCTGTTAATAACTTTAAGAAAGTATAAAGTTCCGTCCATTCACCTTTATTTTTAGTTTGTTTCATTTCATCTTCTCTGTTGATATGATCCAAAAAGTTCATATACTCAATCATTCTTTCTCCACAAGCTCTTACTGCATCGACTGCGACACTATTACCTAGCTGTTTCATTGCCTGTGATTTGGGTACTGGAAATTCGAAACTATCAGGGAAGCCTTGCATTTTTCTAGCCTGTTCTGGCATTATTTGGCGAATTTTCCCATCAACTAAATATTGATCCCAATTTCTTCTATCACCAATTTTAGATCCTCGACCACCTACTCTTAATGTATACCCAATATCTCGATCACACTTTCCCCCCCAGACATCAGACATTGTGAATTTTAATGGTATAGGTTGAGGAAAAGAAAAACTACTCAATAATTGTTCATTTCTGAAACCAATCATAAAAACTCTAGGTCTTAGTTGGGGTAAACCAAAATCAGAAGCTTTGATAATCTGAAAATAAAAACTATAACCCAATTCATTTCTTAAAATATCTTGAATAATTTTAAAGGTTTTTCCATTATCATGATTAATAATTCCCCGCACATTTTCCAGAAAAAATGCTTTGGGTTGTTTTGCTTCTAAAATCTCAACGATATTGAAAAACAAATTTCCTCTTTCAGAACGATGGGTATCTTCGAAGCCTCTCTTATATCCCGCTTGACTAAATGGTTGACAAGGAAATCCAGCACATAATACATCAAAATCAGGTAGTTCAGATGGAGTTATTTTTCGGATATCATCATTAAATAAATCATTACTGAATAATTCAGGATTTATTTTTTTAAAATTATGTTCATAAGTAAGACGAGCATAAGCATCAATTTCTGATGCGAAAACACATTTTCCTCCTAAACTTTCCATAGCTATATGAAAACCACCTATACCTGCGAATAAATCTATAAATGTAAAACCTTTCATTTTTTTAATCTAATTTGCTATTTCGTCTAAGTTAATTTAACTTTGCTTCTATATTTCAGATATTGCTCGTTTTTCTACAAATATTTTTGCTTTACCCTCATTCGTTAAGAGCACAACACTATATCAGGCCAGCTATAACTAATTTTCCCAAGCGTGGCAGATGATATCGCTATCTCGGCAATTCCCTGTTTTACATTCACGTAAGCGGTCACGTAAATATTCGGTACGTTCTTTATTCACTTCGTAATTGCAATCTACATTAATTGTGCCATCTTGCTCACAAGCTGAATTACGGTACTTCAACCAATCACGTTGAGTATACACTAGCGACTTCGCAGTATTCGGTTTCAGCTGTTTTTTTAGCTCTTTGTAGACATCATTTAATTCTTTATCTGATTCTATAAATAACTTAGATGCACAGTAGGTGCGGTCATAAGATGTCATAAAATGACTACAAGCATCACTTGCCATGGTTCCCATTGGGATTAAGCATATTGTAGAGAATAAAAAATGACGTAGTTTCATATTATGTTCCTCTTTGTTAATGTGGCTGAGTCGTTTTTAATTCAGGATATTTTTCGTTCATCTTTACTGCCCATTGTACTAAGTGCGGTACGATGTCGTGAAGATTGAGACCGAGTTTTTCTCTACGCACGGCATACCAATCAATTAAACAAACCGCAGAAATGGTACCAAGATTTAACTCATCGCCGAATTGAGCAAGATAGCGTTCTAATTCTTTGAAACTGCGAATATTACGTTCGATTAATTGTTGGTGGCGAGTTATCCACCATTCATTTTCAGGACGATGCATACGTTCGACAAGAATGGGGATTGAGTTTTCCATAATGCCATCCGTTAAGGCATGAAGTTGTAATACGCACCAACGTCGGCTGTCGCGAGGCAATAAATGACGTTCTGGTTGATTTTGGGCACCGAGATGATCGAGGTATTCACAAATCACATGACTGTTATATAGCCATTCACCGTTATCCATTTGTAACGCAGGGATACGACCCAGTGGATTATCTTGGTTATGCGGTGAGTTGGGATCAAAAGACGATTGAATGGTTTGTAATTCAACTTGATCCTCGAGCTGATGATGTTTAATTACAGTCATCACTTTGCGTACATAAGGACTGGTGTTGGAATGCCAGAGTTTCATGTTGTTGCTCCTAATGTTTAGCCGAAAATGTCCTTGAGTTGATCACGTTCTAATATCACCTGCTCATCTGCTAATAACAATGCAGGGATACCTATATCACCATTGGCTTTCGCAGATTCAAATGCAGAGTGGTGATCACGTAATCGTAAGAAGTGTTTGAAATTCACCATAGACGACATAATTTCCACTGCTTCATATTCCACATTTAAACGTTCTAACTCTGCGACAAACGGCGTTGTATCTGGGCAGAGTTCTGCGAAAAAGAGTACAGGTTTTATCATGATTTTTTACAACCTGGAAAACCTAACGCTTCTCGGCTTGCGTAGTAAGCTTCAGCAACACCTTTGGTTAAGGCACGAATGCGTAAGATGTAGCGTTGGCGTTCTGTTACCGAGATGGCTTTGCGTGCATCTAATAAGTTAAAGCTGTGCGCGGCTTTTAAAATGCGTTCGTATGCAGGCAATGGTAACGGTTTTTCTAACGCTAATAATTCACCAGCTTCTTTTTCGTATTGGTCGAAGCAGTAGAATAAGAAATCCGTATTCGCGTATTCAAAGTTGTAGGTAGATTGTTCTACTTCGTTTTGGTGGAACACGTCGCCGTAAGTGGTTTTGCCAAGTGGACCGTCAGACCAAACAAGATCGTACACGCTGTCTACGCCTTGAATGTACATTGCTAAACGTTCTAAACCGTATGTGATTTCGCCTGTCACTGGTTTACATTCTAAGCCACCGACTTGTTGGAAATAGGTAAATTGGGTCACTTCCATACCGTTTAACCACACTTCCCAGCCTAAGCCCCACGCGCCTAACGTTGGGTTTTCCCAGTTATCTTCCACAAAACGAATGTCGTTTTGGGTTGGGTCGAAACCGAGCATTTTTAAGCTGTCTAAATACAATTCTTGAATGTTATCTGGTGAGGGTTTGATGACCACTTGGAATTGATAGTAGTGTTGTAAACGGTTTGGGTTTTCACCGTAACGACCGTCAGTTGGGCGGCGTGATGGTTGCACATAAGCAAATGCCATTGGTTCAGGGCCTAACGCACGAAGTGCGGTCATTGGGTGTGAAGTCCCCGCACCAACTTCCATGTCGAATGGTTGGACGATGGTTGCTCCTTGTTTTGCCCAATAATCTTGTAGGGCAAGAATCATACCTTGGAAAGTTTTTACATTGAATGTTGTCATAATATTTTCTTTATCAAAATGAGATTAAAAATAGTTCGAAAAATACGCTTTATTATAGGGGAAAGTGAGGAGCGGATAAAGAGTATTCTCTGGATTACGCGAGGTTTGCGTGCACATGGAGAAAAAAGCGTTCACATGTGCTCAGCTCGAGTAAGATTTTTTATCATTTTTTGTGCTGAGGGTATGTGGATTCTGTTCTTTTAATGTACACTGCATAGTGTATTGTTTTGTATTAAAGGAAGGTCAGATGAATTATAAATGGTTACTTGCATTAAAGAAGCCGAGTAATAAATTGTGGGTTACTGCGGCAACATGGGCGTTAGTGACAGCGATTTTTGTGTTCTCATTACGGCTTGGCGCACGAACAATTGAAGTTGGTTCGTTACCGAATATTGAGCAGGAAACCGTGGAGAGTTTACTGGATGTGATTGCTTCCAGTATGTTAGCGGTTACCACCTTTTCTTTATCTATCATGGTTTCAGCTTTTGCCTCTGCATCAAGTGGTGCTACACCACGCGCGACGGATTTGGTGATGGCTGACAGCACCACACGTACTGCGATTACCAGTTTTATTTGTGCTTTTATTTACGCGATTATTGCTAAAACCGCGTTAGGAATGGCGTTTTATGAGCAAAATGGTCGTTTTATACTGTTTATTAGTACGATTGCGGTACTCTTGTATCTGATCATTACCTTAATCCGCTGGGTTTATACCCTGTCGCAATTAGGTCGATTAGGCAATACGTTGGAAAAAATTGAACAAGTCACAGAAAAATCCTTGCGGCAGTATCGTCTTTCACCCATGATGAATGCGTCGTCAACCCATCAATTAAGCGCACAAGCAAAACAAGTGGAAGCGTTATCAAGTGGGTATTTAACACATATTGATATGCAACGTTTGCAGCAAATTGCAGAAGCTGCAAACGGTTACATTCATATTCATGTTCGCCCAGGTGAATTAGTTTCGCCAGACACAGTATTATGTAGTATTGATGTACAGGAGGACATGGAAATTGAGGCGTTGCGCCAGTGTTTTATTTTGGCAAAAAGTCGTACGTTTGAACAAGATCCAAGTTGGGGCTTTGTGGTATTGAGTGAGGCGGCTCAACGGGCGTTATCGCCTGCGGTGAATGATCCTGGTACTGCGATGAATATTATGGCGATGATGATGGGGTTGTTGGTGAAAAAAGAAATGAAAAAAGAATCTGTACCACAAGTGCAATATGATCGTTTATCGATAATTGCATTGGATTGTAATGAATGGATTCGTGATGCATTTTCACCTATTTCTCGTGATGGGGCCGCGATTCTAGAAGTGAATTTAGTGATGCAAAAAGTGTTAGCCAGTATTTGGCGCAATGCAGAAGAAAAAGCGGTGTCGCAGGCTGCCTTTACAATGGCAACACAAGCACTTGAACGAGCGTCGAATGCGTTGACATTACCTGCGGATATTGCAAGGTTAAGGCAAAAACATCAGGACCTATTCAAGTCAGTGAGCAAATCATCGCTGAGTTGAATCGGGATAAAGAATTTATGACGGAGTACAAAAAGTTCCGTTATAATGACCGCACTTTTTAACTCAATTAAATCAATTTAAAGGAAGTTACGATGCAAAATCCAAAAGATGATGTACTTTATGCACCCATTGAATGGCAAGATTGTAGCGAAGGCTATACTGACATTCTATATCATAAATCGATAGATGGAATCGCGAAAATTACCATCAACCGCCCAGAAGTACGTAATGCCTTTCGCCCTCAAACAGTAAAAGAGATGATTCAAGCGTTTTCAGATGCACGTTTTGATGAAAATGTGGGGGTGATTGTATTAACGGGTCAAGGCGAAAAAGCCTTCTGTTCAGGTGGCGATCAGAAAGTGCGTGGCGACTACGGCGGATATAAAGACGAGAGCGGCGTTCATCATTTAAATGTATTGGATTTTCAGCGTGATATTCGTACTTGTCCAAAACCTGTTGTTGCAATGGTAGCAGGCTATGCTATTGGTGGGGGACATGTCCTGCATATGATTTGTGATTTAACAATTGCGGCAGAAAATGCGATTTTTGGTCAAACAGGACCAAAAGTAGGCTCTTTTGATGGTGGCTGGGGTGCAAGCTATATGGCACGCATCGTTGGGCAGAAAAAAGCACGTGAAATTTGGTTCTTATGTCGTCAATATGATGCCAAAGAAGCATTAGAAATGGGGTTAGTGAATACGGTTGTACCTTATGCTGATTTAGAAAAAGAAACTGTACGTTGGTGTCGCGAAATGTTACGTAATAGCCCGATTGCACTACGTTGTTTAAAAGCTGCACTAAATGCGGACTGTGACGGACAAGCTGGTTTACAAGAGCTGGCAGGTAATGCCACAATGTTGTTTTATATGACCGAAGAAGGTCAAGAAGGACGTAACGCATTTAATGAAAAGCGTGCGCCAGATTTTAGTAAATTTAAACGTAATCCATAAACGTGATAGTGAACTAATCTTGAATCAGTTCATCATGCGTTTTACTACATAAGGAATGATGTCTATGTTTTCTTGGAAAAAAGTGTGTTTTTATAGCTTAATGATGGTTTTAACTGTGGTCACCGTCTTCACAGTTGGGATGTTTTTTTTAAGTAATGATGCCAAAGATAGATGCCTCGATTATGGTGGTCACTATAACGATGTGACGCAAACTTGTGAAAAATAAGAATGATTAGAACATTTCAGTTATATAAATATACGATTCCCGTTGATAGCCAACTGATTTTACGTCATCGTTTTTTAAAAAAACGTGAGGGATTGCTGGTTCAAGTGTGTTGTGATGATGCTCAAGGATGGGGCGAAATTGCCCCTTTGCCTGAGTTTAGTGAAGAAACGTTAGAACAGGCGCTTGAACAAACAGTTGCGTGGCTAAAAGCATGGACAGTGGCAACAGGTAAATTACCGTTGGAGCAACTTTATCCCTCTGTTGCATTTGGTTTAAGTTGTGCATTGGCAGAAATGAAAGGGCAGTTGAACCAAGAAGGCAATTATCAAGTCGCTCCTCTTTGCTATGGGGATCCAGACGAACTGTACGAACCATTAAATCACATGCAAGGCGAAAAAGTCGCCAAAATTAAAGTGGGCATGTATGAAGCGAATCGTGATGGATTGATTGCAGATATGCTACTTGAAGCCATTCCAGATTTGCACTTACGCTTAGATGCGAACCGTAGCTGGACACCCGCAAAAGCCCAGATGTTTGCCAAATATGTTAAGCCAGAACACCGTACTCGTATTCAGTTTTTAGAAGAACCTTGCAAAACACCAGCAGAAAGCTTGCAGTTTGCCGAAGAAACTGGGATTGCTATTGCATGGGATGAAACGGTGCGTGACCCCGATTTTTGTGTTGAAAAACAACCGCACTTGGCGGCGATTGTGATTAAACCTACTTTGGTGGGGTCATTGCAACGTTGTGTCCAACTCATTGAACAGGCACACCAGTGTGGGTTAAAAGCAGTGATCAGTTCTTCAATCGAAAGTAGTTTTGGATTAACCCAGTTAGCGCGTATTGCTCAACAATATACACCTGATACGGTACCTGGTTTAGATACGCTAGATTTGATGGACTATCAAGTAGTGAGAACCTGGCCAGGCTCGTCATTGCCTGTTGTCAAGTTAGATTCTCCATTAGTTGAAAAAGTCAACATTGACTGATAAGACCACAAAACTGCTGTTATTTCAGAAAAAATAGTTATAATTTTTACTCGAATTAGGAACACATTATGCCGCATACATCACGTATTTTGCTGTTAAATGGACCAAACTTAAATATGCTAGGGGCAAGAGAACCAAAGCATTATGGTAAGTTGTCTTTGTCTGCAATTGAGCAACGTTTACAACAGCAGGCTGCAGAATACCAACTACAGTTAGAATGTTTTCAAGCGAATAGTGAAGAAAAACTGATTGATAAGATTCACCAAAGCTTTCAGCAAGTGGATTTTATTGTGATTAATCCTGCAGCCTTCACGCATACTAGCGTGGCATTACGTGATGCGTTATTAGCGGTGTCAATTCCTTTTGTTGAGGTGCACTTGTCTAATGTTCATAAGCGAGAACCTTTTCGTCATCATTCTTATTTTAGTGATGTGGCTGAAGGAGTGATTTGTGGCTTAGGCGCACAAGGATATGAGTTTGCCTTACAGTTTGCGCGAGATTTTTTGCGAGAGTGCACAACAGATTAAAGAAAATGGCATAAAATTGTAGAATTTTATCGCAAACTTGCTGATTTTCAGGTAATCTCTCGCACGAGATGTAGAATTAACCAATTTGTACTCCACTATCCGAATACTGTGATAGAAAGTGCGGTCAAAAAATAATAATTTAGGACATGATTATGGACATTCGTAAAATTAAAAAGCTTATCGAATTAGTAGAAGAATCAGGCATTATGGAACTGGAAATCTCTGAAGGGGAAGAGTCAGTTCGTATTAATCGCGGTTCGGTTGCTCCTGCAGCTGTGCAATATAGCATGCCTGTTCAAGCACCAGCACCAGCACCTGTTGCAGCCGCTCCAGTCGCAGCACCCGCAGCGGCGCCAGCTGCAAGCGCAGAAGAAATGCCAGGTCATGCAATTCGTTCACCAATGGTAGGTACTTTCTACCGTAGCCCAAGTCCAGAAGCGAAGCCATTCATTGAAGTTGGACAGACAGTAAAAGTAGGTGATGCGCTTTGTATCGTTGAAGCGATGAAAATGATGAACCGTATTGAAGCTGATAAAGCAGGTGTCGTGAAAGCGATTTTAATCAATGATGGTGAACCAGTTGAATTTGATCAAAAACTTATCATTATTGAATAATAAAAGACGACTCTAAATAAGCGATGCCACATCGCTTATTTTTCATATTAATTTATTCTTAAATAGTCGCGAACTATTTAACTCACAAGTGGAATTTTCTTATGTTAGAGAAAGTTGTTATTGCCAACCGTGGTGAAATTGCATTACGTATTTTACGCGCTTGCAAAGAACTAGGCATTAAAACCGTTGCAGTGCATTCCACGGCAGACCGAGAACTCAAACACGTTTTACTCGCTGATGAAACCGTTTGCATTGGTCCAGCGCCCTCAACGAAAAGTTATCTCAATATTCCCGCGATTATTGCGGCTGCGGAAGTTACAGGCGCTGATGCAATTCACCCAGGATATGGCTTCTTGTCTGAAAATGCTGATTTTGCTGAACAAGTAGAGCGTTCAGGCTTTACTTTTATTGGCCCAACTGCAGAAGTGATTCGCTTAATGGGTGATAAAGTGTCTGCAATCAACGCCATGAAAAAATCGGGTGTACCTTGTGTACCTGGTTCTAATGGCCCTGTTGGCACAGATATGGCGAAAAATAAAGAAATCGCAAAACGCATTGGTTACCCTGTTATCATCAAAGCTTCAGGTGGCGGCGGTGGTCGTGGGATGCGTGTAGTGCGTGAAGAAAGCGCATTAGAAGAATCGATTGCGATGACCAAAGCAGAAGCAAAAGCGGCATTTAATAATGATATGGTGTATATGGAAAAATATTTAGAAAATCCACGCCATATTGAAATTCAAGTGCTTGCGGATACGCATGGTAATGCGATTTATCTTGCAGAACGCGATTGCTCAATGCAACGTCGCCATCAAAAAGTGGTTGAAGAGGCGCCTGCTCCAGGAATTTCGGAAGAGGTACGTCGTGATATTGGCTCGCGTTGTGCAAAAGCCTGTGTTGAAATTGGCTATCGCGGTGCAGGTACATTCGAGTTTTTATATGAAAATGGCGAGTTCTATTTCATTGAAATGAACACACGTATTCAAGTTGAGCATCCAGTGACAGAAATGATCACTGGGGTGGATTTGGTGAAAGAGCAATTACGTATTGCAGCAGGTTTCCCTCTCTCCATTAAACAAGAAGATGTAAAAGTACGTGGTCATGCAATGGAATGTCGGATCAATGCGGAAGATCCTAAAACATTCTTACCTTCGCCAGGTAAAGTCGAACATTTACATTCACCAGGTGGTTTAGGAGTACGCTGGGATTCACATGTCTATGGTGGCTATACAGTTCCTCCGCATTATGATTCGATGATCGCAAAATTGATTACGTATGGAGATAATCGTGATGTTGCTATTCGCCGTATGCAAAATGCATTAGGTGAAACCATTATTAGCGGGATCAAAACGAATATTCCGTTACATGAATTAATTTTAGCCGATGAAAATTTCCAAAAAGGTGGGACAAACATTCACTACCTTGAGAAAAAACTAGGTATGCGTGATTAATAATCATGCTTGTGTCAAACAAAAAGTGGAGCAATCCACTTTTTTTATATGGAAGATGTTATGAGCAAACAGTCTCGTTATAAGCAGTCCGCGAAGGAAGCTCGTTGGGCATTAGGCTTAACAATTTTATATGTTATTGGTTGGTGCTTATGTGCGTATTTACCAAAAGGTACGACAGGTCCTATTGGTTTTCCTCTTTGGTTTGAGCTCGCCTGCATTTATTTACCTGTCTTATTTATCGTCTTAGCTTACTGGGTGATCAAGATCGTTTACCAAGATATTAGCTTAGAAGATGATAACCAAGAGGAGAACATACAATGAATTTAGGTATTGTTCTCCCTCTAGTGATTTATTTAACTTTTGTGTTTGGTGCGGCAGTTTATGCTTATGTGAAACGTCAAAAAGGCGATTTCTTAACTGAATATTATGTAGGCAGCCGCTCAATGACTGGTTTTGTCTTAGCGATGACAACGGCGGCAACCTATGCCAGTGCCAGTTCATTTATTGGTGGACCAGGTGCTGCGTATAAATTCGGTTTAGGTTGGGTATTGTTGGCGATGATTCAAGTGCCTGCCGTTTGGCTTGCATTAGGCGCATTAGGTAAAAAATTCGCCTTACTTTCTCGTGAAAGTAAAGCATTAACAATCAATGACCTGTTATTACATCGCTATAAAAATAAATATTTGGTTTGGGTGGCGAGTATTGCATTGTTAATTGCTTTTTTTGCTGCGATGACTGTACAGTTCATTGGTGGTGCGCGCTTATTAGAGAGTACAATCGGCATTGATTATCGCTCAGCATTATTGATTTTTGCTTTAACGGTAGGGATTTATACTTTTATTGGTGGTTTCCGAGCTGTTGTTTTAACTGATGCGATTCAAGGTACAGTGATGATTTTAGGAACGTTCATTCTACTCGGCGGAGTCATTTATGCCGCTGGGGGTGTGGAAAGTGCGGTACAAAAATTAACAGAAATTAATCCTGACTTAGTTAGCCCTTATGGACCGAATGAAATGTTAGACTTTCAATTCATGGCATCATTCTGGATCCTGGTTTGTTTTGGCGTCGTTGGATTACCTCATACGGCAGTACGCTGTATGGCATTTAAAGATAGCAAAGCATTACATAATGGTATGCTAATTGGTACCGTGGTATTGAGTATTGTCATGCTAGGGATGCATTTATCGGGGGCATTAGGGCGTGTTATTTTACCTGATTTAACCATTCCTGATCAGGTGATCCCAAGTTTAATGTTACAAGTGCTGCCTCCTATTGTCGCGGGGATTTTTTTAGCGGCTCCAATGTCTGCGATTATGTCAACAATTGATGCACAACTAATTCAGTCGTCCTCTATTTTTGTCAAAGACTTATATTTATCCGCTAAACCTGAAATGGCAAATAATCAGCGTAAAATTAGTTGGTTCTCATCTATGATTACCTTGATGTTAACTGCCCTTTTAATTCTTGCAGCCTTAAATCCTCCTGATATGATCATTTGGCTAAATTTATTTGCATTTGGTGGGCTTGAAGCCGCATTTTTATGGGTCATAATCCTCGGATTATATTGGGATAAAGCCAATGCTTATGGTGCAATCAGCTCGATGGTCGTGGGATTAGGGAGTTATATTTTATTGACTTCTTTATCAATTAAACTTTTTAGTTTCCATGCGATTGTGCCATCATTAGTCTTTGGTCTTGTGGCATTTTTAATTGGTAATAAATTAGGTGAGAAACGCGCGCAAGCATAACAGATTTTTCATCTAGCGGTATGGATAATTTAGTGCGTTTAACAAACATTGTACCGTACACTTTATATCATTGAGCACAGATGTTATTTACATAATATGTCAGTAACCGAAGTGTAACATCACCCCGAATAAGTTTCTTTGGAAGCGTTTTTATAAGAATGGGTTAACTCCTTATGAAAAGCCTTTTCGCTTAAGTGACTTACTCGGGGGATTATTTTTTATATCAAAAGGAAAACAAGATGGCTTGGATTCAAATCAGAATTAACAGTACTAATACACAAGCAGAGCGCATGAGTGATTATTTAGAAGAAATAGGCGCTGTATCTGTGACATTCATGGATAGTCAAGATACACCTATTTTTGAACCTTTACCGGGAGAAACGCGTTTATGGGGAAATACTGATGTCATGGCGTTGTTTGATGCTGAAACGGATATGCAGCAGATTGTGGATTTATTAAAAACCGAGAAATATTTAGACAATACTACGGCATATAAAATTGAACAGATTGAAGACAAAGATTGGGAACGTGCGTGGATGGATAATTTTCATCCTATGCAATTTGGTAAACGTTTATGGATTTGTCCAAGTTGGCGTGAGGTACCTGACCAAAATGCAGTCAATGTAATGCTTGATCCAGGTTTAGCTTTTGGCACAGGGACTCATCCGACCACTGCACTGTGTTTAGAGTGGTTGGATAGCCTCGATCTTAAAGATAAAACCGTGATTGATTTTGGTTGTGGCTCGGGCATTTTGGCGATTGCCGCGTTGAAATTAGGAGCGAAAAGTGCGGTCGGGATTGATATTGATCCCCAAGCAATTTTAGCCAGTCGTAACAATGCGGAACAAAATGGGGTTGCGGATAAACTCCAGTTATTTTTGTCAGAAGAGAAACCCAAAGATTTAAAAGCCGATGTAGTTGTCGCCAATATTCTCGCGGGTCCGCTGAAAGAATTGTATCCGATTATTCATCAACTGGTTAACCCAAATGGCGTGTTAGGTCTTTCTGGTATTTTAGCTACGCAAGCTCAATCAGTTTGTGACACTTATGCTCAAAAGTTCGATTTACTGCCAGTCGAAGAGCGTGAAGAGTGGTGTCGAATTACTGGGCAAATTAAAGAATAATTGCATTTTAGGGCATAAAAATTGACCTGAATAATAAATTATCAAGTTTTATTGAAATTTTGAGCAAAGAAACACGATTATTCTTAATAAAAATCAAAAAATATAAAAAAAATGCGTTTTGTCTAAAAAATATGCTTTGCAAATTGGTCAAAAGTGCGTATTATAGCGACCCTTGTCGATTAGGGTGGATGCCAAACCGATATATTGGGATTTAATTTGAGAGGTAGTTAAATGCGAATAGGTTCTTATCAACTTAAAAATCGCATTCTTTTAGCCCCAATGGCAGGTATTACCGATCAACCATTTCGGCGAATCTGTGCAAATTATGGCGCAGGTTTGACATTTTCCGAAATGATGTCAACAAATCCGCGAGTTTGGCATACAGAAAAATCGAAACTGCGATTGGCTCATCACCATGAGGCAGGGATAAATGCTGTGCAAATAGCTGGGTGTGATCCTGAAGAAATGGCGAAAGCCGCTCAAGTCAACGTCAACTATGGGGCAGAAATTATTGATATCAATATGGGCTGCCCAGCCAAAAAAGTAAATCGTAAAATGGCAGGCTCTGCGCTTTTACAATATCCCGATTTGGTTAAGCGTATTCTTGATGCGGTTGTCAATGCTGTTAATGTACCAGTGACCTTAAAAATTCGTACTGGTTGGGATCAAGAACATCGAAATTGTGTAGAAATCGCAAAGATTGCAGAGCAGTGTGGTATTCAAGCGTTAACCATTCATGGACGCACAAGGACTTGTATGTTTGAAGGTGAGGCAGAATACGACCATATCAAAGCGGTGAAACAACAAATTTCTATTCCTGTCATAGCAAATGGCGATATTACTTCTGCCGAAAAAGCAAAGTATGTGCTTAGCTATACCAACGCAGATGCAATAATGATCGGACGTGGTTCATTAGGCAATCCGTGGCTTTTCCAAGTGATGGAAAGCTTAATTGAAAAAGACTCGATTGTTTTAGAGCCAAGTTTAAACGAGAAATGTAATGTGATTTTACAGCATATCCAAGACTTGCATCATTTTTATGGCGCAGAAAAAGGATGTCGTATTGCACGTAAACACGTTGCTTGGTATTTAAAGGGACTTCAAGCTAATCCCGTTTTTAGACAGGCTTTTAACGCAATTACTGATCCCAAAGAACAATTGATTGCTTTAGAAGGTTTTTTTAATTTGATTCTGATGGATGAAGAGAACAATGTTAGAACAACAACGTAATCCGGCTGATGCATTAACCGTATCAGTATTAAATTCACAATCTCAAGTCACAAATAAACCATTGCGTGATTCAGTGAAACAAGCATTGAGAAACTATTTGTCACAATTAGATGGTCAAGATGTTAACGAACTGTATGAATTAGTACTGGCGGAAGTTGAACACCCTATGTTAGATATGGTTATGCAATATACGCGTGGCAATCAAACTCGTGCAGCAACAATGCTCGGTATTAACCGTGGTACTTTACGTAAGAAACTCAAAAAATACGGGATGGGTTAATTGACCATGAAATTGAACATGGTTTTTTAGTTAGATGAGGCGAACAGAAGTTCGCCTTTTTCTTTTCCTTAATTCGAGCAACGATCTTCCTTTTCTTATTTCACCTTACTTAAAATTACGTACACATGCGATGGAAATTTTTCCACGTAAATATCTACGCAAACGTTTTCGTTTCGTATAGATTTCCTTTATAATAGCCGCAAATTTTTTTACTTATTTAACTCAACAGGGCTAATCCTTATGTTACAAATTTTTCGTGGTTCTCCAGCACTTTCTGAATTTCGCTTAAACCAACTCGCAACGGCTTTTCAAAAGTCAGCGTTACCAGTTAAATCCTGTTATGCAGAATACTTACATTTTGCTAAGTTAACAGAAGCATTAACGGAAGAAGAAAACGCTAAATTAGATCAGTTGTTACATTATGGTCCAACCCTTGCAGAACATGAACCTGTTGGTGAATGTTTTATCGTGATTCCACGTGTTGGCACGATTTCTTCTTGGTCATCAAAAGCGACTGATATTGCACATAATTGTGGTTTAAATAAAGTAGAACGTTTGGAACGTGGATTAGCCTTTTATTTTGAATTTGACCGCACTTTATCGAGTGAGGAACAACAAAAATTGGTTTCACACATTCACGACAGAATGTTAGAAGGCATTATTCGCAACGCAGAAGATGCGAAAGTGTTATTTGACCAACAAGAACCAAAACCATTTACGACAGTCGATGTTTTAACTGGCGGTCGCAAAGCATTAGAAACGGCGAACGTTGAATTAGGGCTTGCGCTTGCAGAAGATGAAATTGATTATTTAGTTGAAAATTTCACCGCACTTGGTCGCAACCCAAATGACATCGAACTTTATATGTTCGCACAAGCAAACTCGGAACACTGCCGTCACAAAATTTTTAACGCAGATTGGATTATCGACGGCGAGAAACAAGAAAAATCCTTGTTTAAAATGATCAAAAATACGTTTGAGAAAACTCCTGATTATGTGTTGTCAGCTTATAAAGACAACGCCGCAGTAATGGAAGGCTCAAAAGTCGGTCGCTTCTTCCCAGATCAAGACGGTCAATACCGTTATCACAATGAAGATGCGCACATCTTAATGAAAGTCGAAACTCACAACCACCCAACTGCAATCTCTCCATTCCCAGGTGCAGCAACAGGTTCAGGTGGTGAAATCCGCGATGAAGGTGCAACGGGTCGTGGTGCAAAACCAAAAGCAGGTTTAGTCGGCTTCTCTGTATCAAACTTAGTGATTCCAGGTTTTGAACAACCTTGGGAAAATCCAGTATCTAAACCAAGCCGTATTGCTTCCGCATTAGATATTATGATTGAAGGTCCTTTAGGTGGTGCGGCATTTAACAACGAATTTGGTCGCCCTGCGTTATTAGGTTACTTCCGTACTTATGAAGAAAAAGTAAACAGCTTTGCTGGTGAAGAAGTGCGTGGTTACCACAAACCCATTATGCTAGCGGGTGGTATTGGTAATATCCGTGCTGAACACGTTCAAAAAGGTGAAATCCCAGTCGGTGCAAAATTAATCGTATTGGGTGGCCCTGCGATGAATATCGGCTTAGGTGGCGGTGCGGCATCTTCAATGGCATCAGGTAAATCAAAAGAAGATTTAGATTTTGCTTCTGTGCAACGTGATAACCCAGAAATGGAGCGCCGTTGCCAAGAGGTGATTGACCGTTGCTGGCAGCTAGGTGATGAAAACCCAATTTTATTTATTCACGACGTGGGTGCGGGTGGTTTATCAAACGCAATGCCAGAGCTTGTACACGATGGTGGTCGTGGCGGTAAATTTGAGCTACGCAACATTTTAAGTGATGAACGTGGAATGAGTCCGCTTGAAATTTGGTGTAATGAATCGCAAGAACGTTATGTATTAGCCGTAGCACCAGAAAAATTAGCATTATTTACCGCACTTTGTGAGCGTGAACGTGCGCCATTTGCGGTCATCGGTGAAGCAACAGAACAAGAACATCTCACTTTACACGATGAGCATTTCGACAATAACCCAATTGATTTACCAATGAATGTGTTATTGGGTAAAACACCGAAAATGACACGTAATGTTGAATCAAAAACGGTTGAAGGTAGCGCAGTTGATCAATCTGAGATTGATTTAAAAGAGGCGTTCCATCGTGTATTACGTTTGCCTGTTGTCGCAGAAAAAACCTTCTTAATTACTATCGGCGACCGTTCAGTAACAGGTATGGTGGCACGTGATCAAATGGTTGGTCCTTGGCAAATCCCTGTGGCAGACTGCGCAGTTACCACTGCAAGTTTAGACAGCTATCACGGTGAAGCAATGTCAATGGGCGAACGTGCGCCAGTGGCTTTATTAGATTTCGCCGCTTCAGCACGTTTAGCAGTGGCAGAATCGATCACCAATATTGCAGCAACAAACATCGGCGATCTAAAACGTATTAAATTATCAGCAAACTGGATGTCCGCAGCAGGTCACGCAGGTGAAGATGCAGGCTTATACGAAGCAGTAAAAGCGGTGGGCGAAGAATTGTGTCCGCAACTTGGTTTAACTATTCCAGTGGGCAAAGACTCCATGTCAATGAAAACCACTTGGAACGAAAACGGCGAACAAAAAACGGTTACTGCACCATTATCTTTAGTCATCAGTGCCTTTGCGCGTGTTGAAGATGTCCGTAAAACAGTCACACCACAATTACGCACAGACAAAGGTCATAGCCGCTTATTATTAATCGACTTAGGTGAAGGCAAAAATCGCTTAGGTGCGACCGCACTTGCGCAAGTTTATAAACAACTTGGTGACAAACCAGCAGACGTGGTTAACGTTGAAAACTTGAAAAACTTCTTCAATGCAATGCAAGCACTTGTGTCAGAGCAAAAATTATTGGCTTACCACGACCGCTCAGACGGTGGTTTAATCTCAACCCTTGCGGAAATGGCGTTTGCGGGTAACTGCGGTTTATCTATTCATATCAGTGCACTGGGGGATAACGATCTTGAGGTGTTATTCAACGAAGAATTAGGTGCGGTCATTCAAGTACGCGAAAGCGATTTAAGCTATGTTCGTGATGTGCTATCGCAACATGGTTTAATTCATTTAACCAAAGAATTAGGTGAAGTGACCACTGAAGACTGTATTGAAATCTCCCGTGGCACGAAATTATTATTCAGCGAAAAACGCTCTGAATTACGTGGTATTTGGGCAGAATTAACGCATCAAATGCAACGTTTACGTGATAACCCAGAATGTGCAGATCAAGAATTTGAAGCGAAGAAAGATCCTGAAAACAAAGGTTTCTCAGCGCATTTAACTTACGATATTAATGAAGATATTGCAGCACCTTACATTGCAACTGGCAAGAAACCACGCATTGCGATTTTACGTGAGCAAGGTGTAAACAGCCACTATGAAATGGCAGCTGCGTTTGACCGCTCAGGCTTTGATGCTATCGACGTGCATATGAGCGATTTACATAATGCTCGTTACAACTTAAAAGACTTCAATGCATTAGTGGCTTGTGGTGGTTTCTCTTATGGTGACGTACTTGGCGCGGGTGGCGGTTGGGCGAAATCAATCCTATTTAACCCAATGTTACGCGACCAATTCAGTGAATTTTTTGCTAACCCAAATACTTTAGCATTAGGGGTATGTAACGGTTGTCAAATGCTCTCTAACCTAGCAAAAATCATTCCAGGTACAGAAGCGTGGCCACGTTTTGTACGTAACAAATCTGAGCGTTTTGAAGCTCGCGCGGCACTTGTACGTATCAATGACACTCACTCTGTTTGGTTCCAAGGTATGGCAGGCTCACATATGCCAATCGCTGTTTCACATGGCGAAGGTCGCGTTGAATTTAAGCGCGATCAACAGTTACAGATGTTAAAAGAGCAAAACTTAATCGTTGCACAATACATCGACAACAACCTCAACCCAACGGAAATCTACCCAGCTAACCCGAACGGCTCAGTAGAGGGTATTACAGCACTTTCAAACCAAGATGGACGTGTCGCAATTATGATGCCACATCCAGAACGTGTATTCCGCACAGTATCTAACTCTTGGCACCCAGAAGACTGGAGCGAAGATGGGGCGTGGATGCGATTGTTTAGGAATGCTAGGGTGAGTTTTAAGTAATCATCATTTTATATAAAGACAAACATATTAATATGTTTGTCTTTATAATATTTTCACTATGAAAAATATTGCATTTATGAAAACAGAATTAGAACTTCAAAATAATAATTTCACAAAAGAGGGGATTATTAGATATAAGAACACGATTAAGGACTATTCCCAAACTCTTTTTGAAACATCAATTGCATTAGGGAAAAGAGAGAATCCCGATACTCTAGAAGTTACACAAACACATGTAAGAGATGCTGCAATTAGTTTACAGAAAAAGCCTAGAGCTAATAGTCTAATGTCTATTTTAGGGCAATCACTAGAATATATTTGTGCAATATCTGCTGGTTTAGGTAGTGGCAAATTAGATCATTCTTGGGGAATTCTTCTATTTGGTGGAAGCCTTGCTTTGGGAGTCATACTCTTTGTAGTTCGTCAGGTTAATGAGGGAAAGTCATGAAAGTTATTTATACAGAGACAGCTAATATTGAACTAGATAAGTTTTACAAAAAACAAAAAGAATTAATAGAAAAAAATATTATTGAGGAAAAATCTATTTTTGGTGATGAAATCATAGAGGTTACATCATCTGATATAAAAAAAGCATCAGAAGGTATAATATATATTAATAAAAGAAATAATAAGATAAGAATTCTTGAGCAATTATCTAAAATATATTTAATAATAGGAGCGTTAATTACGTTGCTAGGTGGTTTTTATCCTTATTTTGATTTTTTTATTAAGAGTGAACCTCAAAAAGTTGCTGTTGTTGTGGGGCTTTCTATGACTTTATTCTCTATTATAATAAGTATTTTTCTTTTTGATAAAAGAAAGTTAGAAATGGATAGAATGAAAAAGTATGAGAATGATATGGTATTAAAAGAATATTTTGAACAAATAAAAAAATATAATGATGAACAAATAAAAAAATATAATAATGAGCTGGAAAATATGTATATTTTAAAATTAAATGACTTGGAATATAAAAACAATTTGCATAAAACAAAGAATCCTAATGTCCCTTAATTAGAGATGATGCTCATGTTCTTAGTAGTGCTATTCAGAGATACGAATTATGCTTGTTTATTTTAGAGTAGTTTCAGTTTTATGTCTTTCATTACATATTCTCATAATAGAGCTTGTATTCTCTAGAACGATGTTTAATAAAATTAAAGTATTTTTCATAGATAGAAGGTGCTTTTTCATAAAAAAACAATAAGCTATTCTGAACTTATGACTAAGTTACTGATAGTCAAAATACAATTTTAATAACATTCTGAGCTACTTATTCAAATGGATTTTTAACTATAAAACTACGACCTCTTTCAAAAAGATTCCTAATTCTCTAAATTCGATATAAAATGACCGCAGATGGTGTACGTTTCGCGGTCATTTGTACTTTTTGATAACCATACAAGCAATAAAACGTACCTATAAGGCGTGCAGCACTCGTGCGTATCAGTGATCCCAACTCTGTTTGATTCAAAGGAATGGCTGGCTTACATATGCCAATCGCAGTTGGACGTGTAGCTATTATAATGCCACCCCCATAACGTGTATTCCGCACCATATTTAATGCTTAGCTCCAGAAACCTGAAATGTGTCTGGGGCTTGGCTGTATGTTTTTTGGAATACGCGCATTTATTAACTTTTTAAATTTATATATCTATTTATGAGAAAAATTTCGTATTTATCGTTGTGTGTGATTTCAGGACTTTATAGCCAAATATCAGTTGCACAAAATAGTTTAGCTGATGCAGACAATCATATTGAACTTGAAGCTATTCATGTTGATGTGCAGGTGGAGAGCAAACAAAGTGCACCGTTTGCTGGGCGTTTAATGGTGGGTGAAAAACAATTTCATCCTATAGTTTTAAATTGCGTGTGTAAGGTATTTTGCGACATATTTGTTTTTTGAATATTTAAGAAATAAAAAAATAGCCAAACAGGATGTTTGGCTATTTTCTTTTAAAAACATGAAATTGAATTATTTTTGTTCATATTTTTGTTTTAAGCGCGTTTTCTCTTTTTCCATTTCTTGTTGGTTTTTTTCAAATTCGCTGAATGTCGCCTCTGCCTTTGATAATTCTTGCGTTGCTTTAGCTGGGTCAAGAGACAATTTCATGATAAGTGGAAGCGTTTCAAATGTACCTTGATACGCTTTTTTCACGAGTGCAGCATAGTTTAGCATTTCAGGATCTTTTAAGTTAAGGGCATCTAATTTTTGTAGTTCTTTATTCATTACTTCTTGGAATGGCGCAAATAATGTATCGACATCTTCTGGTGTCGCGGTGATATTGCCACTTTGTATTGCTGCCATTTTTTCTTCGATAGGTTTGAAGTGTTTACCGATTTCTTGTTCAGACTCGCTGTTCCATTTTTCGAATTTTTCATAATCATGGCGGAACTGCTCTTGTGGACTGAGTTGAGCTGCTGCTTGCTTCGCGGTGGTATTTGGAGTTGAATTTGTTTTGCTTGCATTATCACAAGCGACAAGACTTAAAGCGAACATCGTAGCTAAACTGAATTGAGTGATTATTTTCATGTTGTCTCCTTAATTGAAATGCGGAATGTTGTATAATTTACAGACTTTCTGTTCATTATAGAATATCGAATTTCGTTTTAATAGCGAATTGTTGTTCGAACTTTGTCGTGTAATTTTGCTATTGTACTTTTTGTGCTTATCTATGGAACGCTTACTCTCGCGTTATTGGCGGGTGGGAGTGGTCGATGATTTTCATTTATTAGGAGATGCCCTATGAAATTTTTTCAATATTTCAAATTTTTTGCATTAGCTTGTTTTGCAATCAGTATTGGTTTAGACACTTACGCACAAGCTCTTGCAGACAATCCTTCATCTCAGCAAGTAGTCCCTTTGACGAAGAAACAAATTGAAGCAATTGAGAAAAAAATGATTGGCAATCATAAATTGTCTTTGCAATGGGTAAGTTGGGAAAAGTTTGGTTTAGCCGAAATTTATGAAGGTCCCGCGGGCTTAATGATAGAAGGGGAGCAGTATGTTAATGACAATTACGTGATATTGAAAGGATTGATAGAGGTGATTGATGAGCGAGCATTTAAGTTTTCAGGGATGATTATTACGCGAGTGGATCACATTCATCATGGTAATGAGTGTGAGCGAGTGGGGGAATTTGAGTTTAGAGCCACAGGGAAACGTAAATATTGGCGTTTACAGCAAATGGCTAACCCTTGTGATCAGGCAACAGATTATGTTGATGTTTTCTTTTAAAGGCAGAATGTGCGGTCATATGAGGTCATATTGAATTCCGTTTGACCGCCGGGTGTTTTGATTTGCTATTTTGCACCTTGATTAAATAATGCTACTATTGCTCAACGTTTAATAGATGATTTACGTTTACTCGAACAATGGATTGGTTATTTTTTGTCTTTTTAAGCATTCCGATTATTGCCACGCTTTTACCGTTCTTACCGTTTAATCATTGGACGGTACGGATCTTTGATTTTCCACGTTTGCAGATTGCAGGTCTGAATTTATTTTGTTTCGTGCTGGGTTGGGTCGTGCAGCCTGAGCCGATGTGGTTGTGGATTGTGTTGCAGTGTTTCAACTTGCTCTGTATGGGTTATCAGATTTGGGAGATTCTTGCCTATACACGTTTGTCACGCCCACAAGTCTTGCAATATCATGGTGAAAAAGATGAACGCAGTATCGCATTGCTTACGACCAATGTACTCACACCCAATCGTCAAGTGGATAAATTATTGCAATTGATCGAGAATTGGCAACCAGATGTGGTGCTGACATTAGAAACGGATTTGTGGTGGGAAGAAAAGTTAGCCTCACTAGAAGAAAGCTATGCTTATACAGTCAAAATTCCACTCGATAATTTGTATGGAATGCATTTGTATAGCCGTTTGCCGCTACGAAACACTGAGGTTCGCCATTGGGTACAAGAAGATATTCCATCCATTTATACCGAAGCTTGCCTGCCTTCAGGGGATTGGATTCATTTATATTGTTTACACCCTATGCCACCGACACCAACGGAAAGTGCTACGTCGACACATCGTGATGCAGAACTTTTATTAGTAGGACAAGAAATCAGCGAAAATAACCAATCAGTATTAGTATTCGGGGATATGAATGATGTGGCGTGGTCATCGACCTCACGTTTATTCCAAAAAACGAGCGGGTTACTGGATCCTCGTGTTGGACGTGGTTTATATAGCACCTTCCACGCAAAATATCCTTTTTTACGTTGGCCTTTAGATCATATTTATCATAGTAATGATTTTATGATGCGTGATATTCGTGTGTTATCTGATATTGGTTCAGACCATTTCCCTGTTTATGGCTGTTTCCAATTCCACCCTTGTGTTGAAGTGGCACAGCCTGAACCCGAAGTGGATGAAGCCGATCACGAATTAGCTCAAGAAAAAATTGATCAGGCAGAGCCAGGGAAGAAAGTCGTTAGAGAACAATATTAAGTTTAGAATTGTATTTTCTATCGTTAATCAAGTCAGTGATAGCAAGTATCTAAATAAAATGGCACAGATAAATCTCTGTGCCATTTTTGTATTTCTAATCAAGGATTAGCAAGCTTGTTTACCAAATTCGTCTTTACGTAAAATTTGGCGAACGCTTTCATCAAATTGTGCTAATACGTTATCTGCGTCTTGTGGATCTTTACCTTTCGCATCTAAGTAGAATTTGATTTTTGGTTCTGTACCTGATGGACGAGCGATTAAACGGCTGCCGTTTTCCAGTACGAAAACTAAAATATCACTTTGGCGATCAGTTTTGGTGTGGTCTAAGAATTGAGCCACTTTGAAGCCACCGATTTCGCTTGGCGGGTTGTTACGAAGTGCGGTCATTAATTTACCGATTTCAGATAAATCATCCACACGAATTGAGATTTGTCCACTCACATAAGCACCGAATTCTTTTGTAAATTCATCCGCATAATCGGCTAATGTTTTGCCTTGTTTTTTCAAGTTGCGTACTAAATCTAAGAATACAATTGTTGCAGAGATACCGTCTTTATCGCGTACTTTATCTGGGTCAACGAGGTAGCCTAATGCTTCTTCAAAACCGAATAATAAGCCATTGACTTTACCGATGTATTTAAAGCCAGTTAAGGTTTCTTCTGATTGGAACCCGTATTTTTTCGCAATTTCAGCTAAGGCTGGCGATGAAACTAAAGAACAGGCGAGAATACCTTTTTGACCTTGTGCATGATATTGTTTTGCAAGGTACCAACCTAAGAAACACCCCACTACGTTGCCATGTAATGCTTTCCAGTTTCCTTCCGCATCAGGTACAGCCACAGCCAAACGGTCAGCATCTGGGTCGTTAGCAATGATAAATTCCGCATTTTTTTCTTTTGCCACTTTAATCGCGAGATCTAACGCCCCTTTTTCTTCTGGATTCGGGAAGTTCACCGTTGGGAATGTGCCATCTGGCCATACTTGTTCAGCCACTACGCTTGGTTGTGGTAAGCCTGCTTTCGCTAAAGTTTTGCTTAACACTTCATAGCCTACACCGTGCATTGCGGTATAAACGTAGTTAATGTCTGTTTGTGGTTCTTTTGCAAGTGATGCTGTTTTTGCGATGTATGCGTCAACCACTTCATCATTTAACACAATGAAATCTTGGCTGCGTGGTAAATCGTTGATTGAACCTGCGGCAACTTTATCAATTAATTTCGCGATATCTTGGTCTGCTGGTGAAACAATTTGACCGCCACCATTTGCTTTACCTAAGTAAACTTTATAACCGTTATCTTCTGGTGGGTTGTGGCTTGCGGTCACCATTACGCCAGCGGTGGTGTCAAAATATTTGATGGCGTATGCAAGAACTGGGGTTGGTAATTTGCGTGGTAATAAATAGGCTTTGATACCTGCTCCCGCCATAATTTCTGCCGTATCACGCGCAAAGACATCTGAATTTTTACGGCCATCATAACCAATTACGATAGATGGTTGTTTGTCGTAGCCTTTTAAATACTCGGCTAACCCACCTGCTGCTTGAGCAACTAACACGCGGTTCATCCCCATAGAACCTGCTTGCAAACGACCGCGTAAACCCGCTGTACCAAACTGTAAACGACCATCGAAACGGCTTGTTAATTCTGCTTTTGCTTTTTCATCTCCAGATTGAGCCGCTGAAATTAATTGCTCTAATTCTGCGCGGGTTTCTGCGTCAGGATCTTGTGCTAGCCAATTTTGAGCAAGGGTAAAAATTGTCATAAATTCTCCTTAATTTTTATTAAAAATTATGTGATATAGATTATGGTTAGACTAGCTGAAAAAGAGAAGAATTAAAATGACTAAACTCAAATTATTTGAGCTTAGTCACTTTGTAATCGATTGCGTTTTGATTTTAATGAAAACCAGATGGTCAGGACTAAGCAGGCAGTTAAGCTTACTTAACGCTTAGAGTAGTAGGGCGGTTCCCCATTTGATAATATCGAAGAAAAATTTGTTTTGACCAGTAGCGACACCTTCGGTATTGGTTTTTTCTTTGTTTGGCTTATCTTCCGCCATCCCACTTTTATATTGCCCTTTCACGACAGCTAAATCGTCTTTGGCTTGTTGTCTAAGAAGGAGACATTTTTCTTCATCTAACGGTGTCGTTTCAGATTGCTTAAATTTTTTATATTGGTATGTCGCATATCCCATCGATTTTTCATCGGCTTGGATCATTTTGACATAAGATTCACCAATGATGTCTTCTAATGGGTAAAAGAAGACATATTGGGAATGAATATAGGCATCTTCTTTAGCAAAATGCTCACGTTGAATACGAGTGAGGTGAGGGTAAATACATTGTTCGACTTGTAAACTAGCACGCACCCATTTCTGCGCATCCTCATCCGATAATTCATAGTCTAAATTCGCAAATTCAGCAGGAAAGGGTTCAGGTTTGGTTGAAAGACAACCTGCCATGAGACTGATTGCAAGGAATAATAAAATGTTTTTTAGCATATAGATAGTTTGAAGATAAGTACAAAAATTGGGCGCGATTTTAGCAGTAATCGTTTGGTTTAGAAAGTTTTTCTTATTAAGCACCAGGGATTTTTAAGTGTTTTTTAAAGGCTTTGCTAAAAAGCAAAGCCTAGTTGGAAATTAGCCAAGTTTAAGGTGCTGTTGATGATGTGCAATTAATGTAGAACGGTGCCCAATACTGATGATGGTTGTGTGAGGCAAGGCGTGTTTCAATAAACGATACATCGCGTCTTCTAACCCTTCATCCATACTTGCTGTTGCTTCATCTAAGAAGACCACAATAGGTTTACATAATAACACACGAGCAAATGATAAGCGCTGTTGTTCACCAAGTGACAGTACGCGTGTCCATTCATCGCGTTGTTCTAATTTATCAGCTAAATGACCTAATTGAACTTGTTGTAAAATGCTCATTGCATGCTCTCGATCAACATTGTCTGGTGCAACATCGGGATAATACAGTGCATCAATCAAGCGACCTTGTGGTAAATAAGGTTTTTGTGATAAGAACAACGTATTATGTTGTGGGCAGTGAATTGTGCCGTTTGCATAAGACCATAATCCAGCAATGGTTCTTAATAATGTAGTTTTACCTACACCCGATTCCCCTTGAATTAATAATGACGTTCCCATAGGTAATTCAAGATTGAGATCCTGAATCAATGTTTTACCATTTGGGGTATGCACATTGAGGTGTTCAAAACGAATCACATTTTCGCTGTCTTGAATCTTTAAATCTGATGGTTGATTGACCTGTTGAATGGCAGTATGGAATCCCGTCAAACGATCGAGAACGGCACGGTAGGCAGCAAAATCATCGTATGAATTACGGAAAAAAGACAATGCGGATTGTACACGTCCGAAGGCGCTTGAGGTTTGCATTAAATCGCCGAGTGTAATTTGGTTACTAAAATAGCGGGTGACTTGGATAACCAGTGGAAAAACAACAGAAATTTGCGTGACAATTAAGTTAAAACCTGACAGTTTTAACGTACGATGGACAACTTTCCAAACATTGTCAATGACTTGATCAAATTGTGAGGTTAATTGGCGTTTTTCCATTTTCTCGCCGCGATAGAACGCGATACTTTCAGCGTATTCTTTTAAACGGATGAGCGAATAACGGTAGTTCGCATTTAAACGTTCGTTCGCAAAATTCAGTTGAATCAGCGGGCGTCCAATTTTAAAGGCAAAAATACTGGTGACTAATACATAAATAAAGACCAGAAAGACCATCGCATGTGGCACTTCGATACTGCCAATATTCATGGTGCCAGATAAGTTCCACAAGATGATCGTGAACGCGACAATGGAGACAATCGACGAAATCAAGCCTGTTGCAAAATCTAACGTATTAGAAACGAACGCATTAATATCTTGTTGAATACGTTGATCGGGGTTATCCAGTTGATTTTCAAGATATTGAGTTTTGTAATAGGCTTGGTTCTCCGTCCATTTATTCAACATTCTGTTATTGAACCAAAGACGCCAATGAATTAAAAAGCGTTTGCTCAGATAGTAGCTTAGGAGCGCATTACCAATACTTGATGTCGCAATGACAGCAAACACGACCATTTGCTGCCAAAACACACTTTCGTTCATATCCTGTAAAGACTTATACAGTGCGTTGTACCAATTAGACACTAAGATATCGATGCGTACGGATAATAAATCAAAAAAAACGATAATAATAAAATAAAGTAATGGGCGAATACTATTACGTGGATTGAAATAAGCTTCTGCGAGAAGCCAAAGTTGGTGTCCCCATCGAGTTGTTTTTGACACGATATAGACAGCTAAAGGAAATAAAATCGCGGTTAAAGACAGACTTTTCAATAACCAAAAAAATGAGTCTAACAGTTCTTGCGACCAATTCATAATGATTCCAAATATAAATGTATTGTTAAAAAAATGGTGTTGTATTCTTAAAAATTTTCGTTAGTTAAGCAAGAAAAATGTGATTAAGATTAAATTTTCATTATTTCTTTAAGTTTTTAAAAACGGAGCTTGATATAATTATTTATAGTTATTTTTGTTAAATTTAAAATTGATGTAGAGGTAAATTATGAGTGACATTGCGATCACTATTAGCCTCCTTGCACTTGTTGCTGTCATTGGGTTGTGGATAGGACATTGGAAGATTAGAGGCGTGGGGTTAGGTATTGGTGGCGTTCTATTCGGCGGTATTATTGTTGCCCATTTTATAAAGCAATATACCGATCTAGAATTAGATCAGCATACCTTACATTTTATTCAAGAATTTGGATTAATCTTATTTGTTTATACCATTGGTATTCAAGTTGGACCGGGTTTTTTTGCGTCTTTGCGTGAATCAGGATTGAAATTAAATGGCTTTGCAGCACTGATTGTGTTGTTGGGTTCTTTATCAGTTGTGATGATTTATTTGTTAGCGGATGTGCCGTTAGATATTATTCTCGGGATTTATTCGGGAGCCGTCACAAACACGCCTTCTCTCGGGGCAGGGCAACAGATTTTAACTGAGCTTCACTATACACAGACTTCCTCTACCATGGGGATGGCGTACGCGATGGCGTATCCTTTTGGGATTTGTGGTATTTTGCTTTCTATGTGGTTAATTCGTTTATTCTTTCGTGTCAAAGTGGATGATGAAGCGAAGAACTTCTTAAAAGAAAGTGGACAAGATAAAGAAACCCTGAGCTCGATGAATATTAAAGTCACAAATCCAAATTTAGATGGTTTGCGTTTAATTGATATTCCAGGTTTTGATGAAAAGAAAGATGTCGTGTGTACTCGTTTAAAACGAGAACAAAGTATTAGTGTCCCGCAGGCTAACACGATTATAAAACAAGGTGATTTATTGCATTTAGTGGGGGAATTACCGCTGTTACGCAAAATTAAATTAGTGTTAGGTGAGGAAGTCGATGTGCCTTTATCTAGCTTTGCGGGGGATTTACGCTCAGAACGGATTGTGGTCACTAATGAGAAAGTATTAGGAAAACGTATCCGTTCGTTAGGCATTCACCAAAAATATGGGGTCGTGATCGCTCGTTTAAACCGTGCAGGTGTGGAGTTGGTTCCTTCGGCAAATACGACATTACAATTTGGTGACGTGTTACATGTGGTGGGGCGGAGTGAAGTGCTAGACCAAGCGGTCTCAGTCATCGGTAATGCTCAGCAAAAATTACAACAAGTACAAATGCTCCCCGTATTTATTGGGATTGGGCTTGGTGTGTTGTTAGGTTCGATCCCCTTCCATATTCCAGGGTTCCCTGTGGCACTAAAATTAGGCTTAGCGGGCGGACCATTGGTTGTTGCGTTGATTTTAGCGCGTATCGGGAGTATCGGAAAACTGTACTGGTTTATGCCACCAAGTGCTAACTTAGCATTACGTGAAATTGGTATCGTGTTGTTCTTGTCTGTCGTTGGATTAAAATCGGGTGGAAATTTTGTCGACACGCTAGTCAATGGTAGTGGGTTGGAATGGATGGCATACGGGATTATTATTACTTTTGTGCCACTAATGATTACCGCGGTCATTGCACGTTTATATGCTAATATGAATTATTTAACCCTCTGTGGATTATTAGCAGGTTCGATGACCGATCCCCCTGCATTAGCCTTTGCCAATGCCATTAAAGAAGAGAGTGGTGCTTCGGCGTTATCTTATGCCACAGTCTACCCGATGGTGATGTTTTTAAGGATTATTTCTCCGCAGATTCTCGCTATCTTGATTACGACATTGATGTAAATGGATCAGAAAAAAAGACGGTATCTTAGGATACCGTCTTTTTTCTATTGCAATTAGCGAGTAGAGAGTTGGAAAATCATCGCTTCTGCTTGGCAACTGAAGTCAAATTGTGCTCTTAAGCGTGCCCCTTGGTCAGTAAGCGTGATTTCACTTTTGATTTGGCAAGGATCGCTTTCCGCCGCTTTGGCTTTTTGCGTTAAATAGGCGAGCGCTTCTTGAGCAAGCGCTTCAGTGGCGTAAAGTTGTTCAAAATCAACGTGGCAGTCTGAACCGTCGATAATGGTTCCTACATCTACACAACAGCAGGCTTTTGCTTCTTCAGGATGACATTTTAATTTACTCATTATTTTTATCCTCTTTAAATGGAATTGACATTGGCAAACATTTTATCACTGTTCCAATTCTTCGTAAAATTTAACCGCACTTTATTGATGGCTATTATGTGTCTTGTATTTTACTGGTCTGAACTCTTATAAAAATATGGAAATAAATTTGCACCACTTCTTAGAGTTCTTTAGAATCCAAACCCTTATTAACATAATTTGAACAATAAAAAGGGCTGAAAATGGCAAAAACGAGCAAATTTACTCAAACTCTTCTCTCTTCAATTCTTATGGTTGCGGCAGGGAGTGCATCTGCAGCGGCGTTCCAATTAGCAGAAGTGTCGACTTCTGGTTTAGGTCGTGCATATGCTGGTGAAGCAGCGATCGCAGACAATGCGTCAGTTGTAGCAACTAACCCAGCTTTAATGAGCTTGTTAAAACAAGCTGAAATGTCTGTGGGAGCCATTTATGTTGATCCTAATATTGATTTAGAATCAAAATTACCAGGTTTTTCCTATAAAAATATTGCACCAAATGCCTTAGTGCCAACACTTTATGCGGTTTACCCAATTAATGATAAGTTTGCTGTAGGTGGCGGAGTTAACGTGAACTACGGTTTAGCAACAGAATTTAATGATAGTTATGATGGTGGGTTTTTAGGTGGTAAAACAGATCTTACTGCAATTAATTTTAACTTAAGCGGATCTTATCGTATTACTGATAAATTAAGCTTTGGTTTAGGTTTAAATGCCGTTCATGCTAAAGCAAAACTTGAACGTTATTTAGGTAGCTTAATAAAACATACTCGATTTTCTAAATTAACAGCATTAGGTATGAAGCCATCTAGTATCCTTCATAAATTAGAAGGCGATAAATGGGGCTTCGGTTGGAATGCGGGCTTAGTTTATGAGTTTAATGAGCGTAACCGCGTGGGTGTCGCTTATCATTCACAAGTGGATATCGACTTTAAAGGCGATTATTCTAATGATTTCCCAGTGGAAATTGCTCCAGTATTAGAGAGCTCAAATATTACCCCAACTAGTAGTAAGAATATCCCAGGTACCTTACATTTACCATTGCCAGCATATTGGGAAATCTCTGGTTATCATAAGATGACAGATCGCTTTGCGATTCATTATAGTTACAAATATACACAATGGAGCAAATTTAAAGAATTACGCGCGAAAGGTGTAGATGGAAAAACGTTATTCAGTAAAGAAGAAGAGTTTAGAGATGCATCACGTATTGCATTCGGTGCGAGCTATGATGTCAATGACGCTTTAACGCTTCGTGCTGGTATTGCACATGATGAAAGTGCGGCACAAGATCACCATACGATCTCTATCCCTGATACGAATCGTACATGGTACAGTGTCGGAGCAACTTACCGCTTCACGCCAAATCTTTCTGTTGATGCAGGTTTTGCGCACTTAAAAGGTAAGAAAAATACCTTTACAGAAGAAAAAGTTCCTTTTACCAGTAAAGCAAAAGCGAATATTTATGGTTTAAACGTAAACTATCGTTTCTAATTCGGGAAAAATTACGGATAATAAAGCGTACTTCGGTACGCTTTTTCTTTTAAGGGAACATGATGTCAGCTATTTATTATTGCTATTTTCATTCGCCTGTAGGGCGTCTGTTACTGCTTTGTCAGAATGAAAAATTAACTAATCTTGATTTTGAAGTCGAGTCAATTCCGCCGAATCCCCACTGGATTCTTGATGAAAATAGACCGCTCTTTATGCAAGTCAAGCAAGCATTAGCGGATTATTTTGCGGGTAAAAAAGACACATTTGTGGGGATTCCTCTGGCGCCACAAGGTACTGCATTCCAACAACGTATTTGGCAAGCCTTACAAGGTATTCCTTACGGGCAAACCTCGACATATAGTGAGCTTGCACAGTTAATTGATCACCCTAACGCTGTACGTGCTGTTGGGGGAGCGGTAGGGCGAAACCCGATTAGCATTATTATTCCTTGTCATCGTGTTTTAGGAAAAGATCGTACGTTAACGGGATTCGGTGGGGGATTGCCTACGAAACGTCATTTATTGCAGCTAGAAAATGTGGCGTATGTGGATAAAGGGATCGAGTTTGTTAAGCCAAAACTTCTGAAAAAATATCGTTCACAGTGATGACACCAAAAACAGAACAAGAGTTGCTTGATCGAGCACAATCAATTGCTGGCCTAACGTTTGGTGAATTAGCGATGACGTTATCAATTCCTGTTCCTCCCAATTTAAAACGTGATAAGGGCTGGGTGGGGATGTTAATTGAAAGTGCATTAGGCGCAACGGCGGGGAGTAAAGCAGAACGCGACTTTGCACATTTGGGAATCGAGCTGAAAACGATCCCGATTAATGCAAGCGGAATGCCGTTAGAAACCACGTTTGTCAGTCTAGCACCGCTGACTCAAAATATGGGAGTGGCTTGGCAAGACTCACATGTTAAACATAAATTGAGTAAAGTGTTATGGATGCCTGTTGAAGGTGAACGACATATTCCGTTAGCAGAGCGTCATATTGGACAGCCGATTTTATGGCAACCATCCCCTAAACAAGAGCAATGCTTACAGCGTGATTGGGAAGAGTTAATGGACTATATTACGTTAGGAAAACTTGACCAAATTAATGCAACATTAGGTGAGGTCTTGCAGTTACGTCCTAAAGGTGCGAACAGTAAAGCGTTAACCAGAGGGGTGGGTAAACAAGGAGAGCATATTTCAACTTTACCGCTTGGATTTTATTTACGCAAAGAATTTACTCAGGCTATTTTGCAACAGTTTTTGGATGGGCATGATTAATTTCTTGGCATTTTTTAAACAACACTATATTATTCATACGATTTTTTAACAGTTAAGGAAACCATATTATGTTTGAATGGCTAGCGAGTCCAGAAGCTTGGGTAGCACTTTTTACATTAGCCGCACTTGAGATTGTGTTGGGGATTGATAACATCATTTTTATCAGTATTTTAGTGGGGCGTTTACCTGAACATCAACGTCAATCAGGACGTTTAATTGGTTTAGGTTTAGCAATGGGGATGCGTATTGCGCTGTTGTTGTCACTTTCTTGGGTGATGTCTTTAACTGCACCGCTCTTTACTGTCTTGGGAGAGGAAATCTCGGGACGCGATTTGATTTTATTAATCGGGGGGTTATTCTTAGTGGCGAAGAGTACGCACGAAATTCACCATGCAATGACGCCAGAAGAAGCGAGTGAAGCTGATAAACCAAAAGCGGCAAGCTTTATTGGAATTTTGGCACAAATTGCGGTTTTGGATATCGTATTCTCTTTAGACTCCGTGATTACTGCAGTGGGTATGGTGGATCAAATTGGTGTTATGATTGTTGCGATTGTTCTTGCTGTAGGGGTAATGATGTTTGCAGCAAAACCAATTGGCGATTTTGTTGAAACACATCCAACCTTAAAAGTGTTAGCCTTATCGTTCTTAATCCTGATCGGTGTGGCGTTAATTGCAGAAAGTTTAGATTTCCATATTCCGAAAGGTTACATCTACTTCGCAATGGGCTTCTCTGTGGTCGTTGAGATGATCAACATTAAGATTCGTAAAAAATTCCTTAAAAAACCTGCGGCATAATGTTATGGCTTGGTTGGTATAGCATAGAAAAAGGCGGAAATCATATTCCGCCTTTTGTTTTTCTGCTGATTAGTGAGCTTCGTCCCAGTTTTTACCCACGCCGACATCCACAATTAGCGGTACAACAAGCTGAGCTGCTTGTTCCATTGTTTGTTTAATCAACTTACTAAATGCTTCCACTTTTTCTGACCGCACTTCAAATACCAATTCATCATGTACTTGCATAATCATTTGAATATCAGGATTACCACTAATTTGTGTATCTAAAGCAATCATTGCACGTTTAATAATATCTGCGGCAGTGCCTTGCATTGGCGCGTTGATGGCGACACGTTCAGCTGCTTTGCGACGGATTGCATTCGATGAGCTGATATCGGGCAAATATAAACGGCGATCAAATAGTGTTGCCACATAGCCTTGTGCTTTTGCGGTTTCACGAATATCAGTCATAAAGGCTTGCACACCTGGATAACGTTGGAAATACAAATCCATATATTTTTGTGCATCATTACGCGGAATCCCTAATTGACGAGATAAACCGAACGCACTCATGCCGTAAATTAAGCCGAAGTTAATCGCTTTTGCGCTACGACGCTGTTCACTAGTCACTTGTTCTAATGGCAAACCAAAAATTTCTGCCGCAGTTGAACGGTGAATATCTTTGCCCTCGCTAAAGGCTTTGATTAGTCCCTGGTCTTTTGACAAGTGCGCCATAATACGTAATTCAATTTGTGAATAGTCGGCTGCAACGATCTTGAATCCGTTACGCGCGATAAACGCTTGGCGAATACGGCGTCCTTCTTCATTACGAATAGGAATATTCTGTAAGTTTGGATCACTTGAGGATAACCGCCCCGTTGCTGTCACTGCTTGATGATAGGAAGTATGCACTCGACCTGTGTACTGATTAATCATTTGCGGTAATTTATCAGTATAGGTTGATTTTAATTTGCTTAAACCACGGTGTTCGACTAACAGTTTGGGTAATTCGTGATCATAAGCAAGTTCTTCCAACACTTCTTCATTAGTGGATGGCGCCCCCTTCGGTGTTTTTTTCAATA
This sequence comes from Pasteurella sp. P03HT, assembly GCF_054052285.1. Classification (NCBI taxonomy): domain Bacteria; kingdom Pseudomonadati; phylum Pseudomonadota; class Gammaproteobacteria; order Pasteurellales; family Pasteurellaceae; genus Pasteurella; species Pasteurella sp. P03HT. Next base: position 231,906 of record NZ_JBSIUM010000001.1, on the reverse strand, counting down.
CAGGTAACCCGAGCTTATCAAACAAAATTTCTTGTAGCTGTTTTGTTGATGCTAAATTAAATGTTTGTCCAGCAAGTTCACAGGCTTGTTGTTCAAGTGCGGTTAATCTTGTGGCAATTTCATTGGATTGTGTAAATAGTGCATCGCTATCAATCAGCACACCATTGCGTTCCATTCGTGAAAGTACAGACACCAATGGTAATTCCATTGTGCGATATAACTCAACTAATGCGGGCTGTTCTGACACTTTCGCCCACAGCACTTGCTGCAATTTCATTGTGATGTCTGCATCTTCTGCAGCATATTCAGCTGCGTGTTCAAGGGGGATTTGGTTAAAGGTGAGTTGCCCTTTGCCTTTGCCAGCAATATCTTCAAAGCGAATTGTTTGGTGTCCTAAATAGCGTTTTGCTAAGTCATCCATATTATGACGACCTGTGCTGTCTAGTACGTAAGAAAGTAACATGGTGTCATAAGCGACGCCTTGAACATGAATGGCGTTACGCGCAAAAATACTTAAATCGTATTTAATATTTTGACCCACTTTTTCAATTGCTGGATTTTCTAAAATCGGTTTTAAGCGTAAAAGTGCGGTATCAAAATCCATTTGTTGTGGTGCGCCAAGGTAATTGTGGCGTAATGGTAAATAAGCGGCTTCGCCATTTTCTAGAGCAAAGGAAATACCGACTAAATTCGCACTCATATAATCTAAATTATCAGTTTCCGTATCAACGGCGATAAGTTTTGCTTGAGCGAGTTTATCCAACCATTTTTCAAAATCAGCAACAGATAAAATACATTCATATTTGCTGCGATCAATCTCAATTTTGACCGTACTTTCAGGCTCTGTTGCGGGTGGCGTGGCTTGATAATTATTGATTTTGACAGGTTGTTCAGAGCCATTAGTCACCGAATTTGTGCCGTTATTCATTACCTCCGTTAACCAACGTTTAAATTCATAACGACCAAAATATTCTATTAATTCATCATTATTAGCGGTGCCAAAGGTCAGTTGTTCTGGCGTGATTTCCAATTCAACATCCGTTTTAATGGTCGCTAGCGCATAGGAAAGATCTGCCATTTCTTTGGCATCAAGTAATTTATCACCTAATTTTTTCGCTCCACGAATTGGTAGCTCGGCGACTTTGTCTAAATTGGCATAGATTTCTGCCATACTGCCGATGCCTTGTAACAGCCCCAACGCGGTTTTTTCACCTACACCAGGTACGCCAGGAATGTTATCCGAGCTATCGCCCATTAACGCGAGGTAGTCGATAATTAATTCAGGCGGTAAGCCGTATTTTTCGATGACGCCTTCACGATCTAATAGCGTGTTATTCATGGTGTTGATCAGCATAATGTTGTCATCAACAAGCTGTGCCATATCTTTATCGCCAGTACTGATCAGCACTTTTTTACCTGCTTTTGAGGCTTGCACCGCTAAAGTACCGATAACATCATCGGCTTCCACACCTTCAACCACTAATAATGGAATCCCTAACGCACGAATGATGTTGTGTAGCGGTAAAATTTGACTACGTAATTCATCAGGCATGGGCGGGCGATGTGATTTGTATTGTTCAAACATTTCATCACGGAAGGTTTTACCTTTGGCATCAAACACCACGGCAATATGGCTCGGTTGCACTTGTGAAATTAAACTTTTCAGCATATTTAATACACCATACATCGCCCCAGTTGGTTCATTGAGCGAGTTAGTTAAGGGTGGAAAAGCGTGAAAAGCACGGTATAAGTAAGAGGAACCATCAACAAGAACAAGAGGATTTTCTGCAATTTTTGCCATAAGATATCCGTTTGAGTAAGTGAAACTTTATGGGGCATTATAACTTAAAAATACAGTGAACGTGCGCGGAAAAATACAGAAGTTTGGCTAATATGTGTTTCATTGAGTATGTTGATGAATGTCATAATAATCACATAAAAGAAAAATTATGTGATCTTAGTCACATTCAACGTGGCGCTAGCTATAAGTTTGCTTGCTAATTTGTTACATTAGCTCCACCCAGCATATTAATTGGGCATTCAAGGAGAAGAAAATGAAAAAATTTAAGTTATCAGTCGTAGCACTTAGCTCATTAGTATTATTAGCAGCTTGTTCAAATCAACAAGCTGTAGAGCAAGCAAATCAAGCAAAATTACAGCAACAAGCGGCATTAGGCCTAGTTTGGACACAACAATCTGGCGAATACGCTGCGTTAGCTCACCAAGCGTTTAACTCTGCAAAAGTAGCGTTTGATCATGCAAAAGCAAAAAAAGGTAAGAAAAAAGCAGTAGTGGTCGATTTAGATGAAACTATGATCGATAACAGTGCTTATGCTGGTTGGCAAGTACAAAACGGTCAAGGTTTCTCACCAAAAACTTGGACAAAATGGGTTGACGCAAGACAATCAGCGGCAATTCCAGGTGCGGTTGAGTTCTCTAACTATGTCAATGCAAACGGCGGTACCATGTTCTTCGTTTCAAACCGTCGTGATGACGTTGAAAAAGCGGGCACAGTGGATGACATGAAACGCCTTGGATTTACTGGTGTAAATGACAAAACATTATTATTGAAAAAAGACAAATCCAACAAATCGATTCGCTTTAAACAAGTTGAAGATATGGGTTATGACATCGTGTTATTCGTGGGTGATAACTTAAACGATTTCGGTGATGAAACTTATAAAAAATCAAATGAAGAACGTCGTTCATTTGTGATGAAAAATAGCAAAGCCTTTGGTAAAAAATTCATCGTATTACCAAACAATAACTACGGTGACTGGGAAGGTGGTTTAGATAAAAACTACTTCAAAGGTAATGCACAAAGCAAATTAGATATTCGTGCTAAAGCAATTCATGCTTGGGATGGAAAATAATTCCATTCTTCATTAAACAAAAGTGCGGTTAGTCATTTAACCGCATTTTTATTTTCTACTATTTTAGTATCGCATTTTTGACCTATTACTTATATCATTAGCCCATCTTTTTTATGGGTGAACGATGTATAAGTACTTTCTTGTATTTACCGCACTTTTGAGCACAACGGGTTGTGGAACGGTCGTTAAACTGATTGATCCAACAGAGCCTTATGTTTCTTACGCGGGAATCAAATATGATCTGGAAATGGCACAAGTCTGGGGGCTGCCTGTTTTAGATTTGCCAATGTCATTTTTATTGGATACCGCATTATTACCTTACGCATGGTCACAACAAACAGAATAAAAAATATTACGTTATGAAATTAAACCCACAACAACAAAAAGCCGTTGAATATGTTACTGGTCCTTGTTTAGTGTTAGCAGGAGCAGGATCGGGTAAAACTCGCGTTATTATTAATAAAATTGCACATTTAGTCGCACATTGTGGTTATTCGCCTCGGCATATTGCTGCCGTAACCTTTACTAACAAAGCTGCACGAGAAATGAAAGAACGCGTTGCGCACTCCATTGGCAAACAAACCAGTCGAGGTTTAATCGTATCCACGTTTCATACATTGGGGTTTAACATTATTAAACAAGAATACGCGCATCTTGGTTTTAAAGAGAGAATGACGTTGTTTGATGAACAGGATCAACTTGCGTTATTAAAAGCATTAACGGCAGATGTATTGTCTGAAGACAAAGACGTATTACGAGAATTGATATCGACGATTTCTAATTGGAAAAATGATTTGATTGCTCCACAACATGCGAAGGCCTTAGCAAATGATCAAAAAAGCCAGACGTTTGCGGAATGTTATGCGCGATATAGCAAACAACTTCGAGCGTACAATGCGTTAGATTTTGATGACTTAATCATGTTGCCTACTTTGTTGTTTAAGCAGAATGAAGAAGTGCGGTTAAAATGGCAGCAGAAAATTCGTTACTTATTAGTCGATGAATATCAAGATACGAATACCAGCCAATATGAACTCATTAAATTATTAGTGGGAGAGCGAGCGTGTTTTACCGTAGTTGGCGATGATGATCAGTCTATTTATTCATGGCGTGGTGCACGTCCACAAAATATGATGCGTCTCAAATTGGATTATCCTGATCTCACTGTGATTAAACTTGAACAAAACTATCGTTCGACCCAGCGTATCTTACATTGTGCCAACATTCTGATTGCGAATAATGAACACGTTTTTGACAAGCAGCTTTTTTCTGCATTGGATTTAGGTGAAAAATTGCAAATTATTGAAGCAAAAAACGAGGACGAAGAAGCCGAACGTGTGGTTAGTGAATTAATTGCCCATCGTTTTATGCGTAAAACCAAGTACAAAGACTATGCGATTTTGTACCGTGGTAATCATCAGGCTCGCGTGTTAGAAAAAGTCCTCGTACAAAATCGCATTCCATATAAGATTTCAGGTGGCACTTCATTTTTCTCCAGAACTGAAATCAAAGACATGATGGCGTATTTGCGTTTATTAGTAAACCAAGATGATGATGCTGCATTTTTGCGCATTATCAATACACCTAAACGAGAAATTGGTCCCGTCACGTTAGAAAAATTGGGCACATTAGCCCAAGAGAAGCATATAAGCTTGTTTGAGGCGGTGTTTGATTTCGAATTGATTCATCGGATGTCCCCCAAAGCATACAATGCGTTGCAGCATTTTGCGCAGTGGATCGTCCAATTAAGCGATGAGGTATTACGTTCTGAACCAGAGCGTGCGATTCGTACGATGCTAGCGCAATTACAGTATGAAGAATATTTGTATGAGTCTGCCCCTAGCCCTAAAGTTGCTGAGATGCAAAGTAAAAATGTAGCGACTTTGTTTGATTGGGTGGCAGAGATGTTGAAAGGCAATGATGTTGATCCACCAATGAGCTTAAATCACGTTGTGGCACAGCTAACGTTGCGCGATATGCTGGAGCGAGGAGAAGACGATGATGAGAGTGATCAAGTTCAATTGATGACATTACATGCGTCAAAAGGTCTCGAGTTTCCGCATGTGTTTTTGATTGGTATGGAAGAAGGCATTTTACCGCATCAAACCAGTATTGATGAAGAAAATGTAGAGGAAGAACGCCGTTTAGCATATGTCGGAATTACCCGAGCGCAACAAAGTTTAATTTTTTCATTATGCAAAGAGCGACGTCAGTTTGGTGAAATATTGAGCCCAGAGCCAAGTCGATTTTTAGCAGAATTACCGAGAGATGATGTGCAGTGGGAACGTGATAAGCCACCAATGACGAAAGCGCAACAACAAGAGCATACTGCCAACCAATTGGCAAATTTACGTGCAATTTTACGTGGGAAATAGTTTTTTTGTTGTAATTTGATGAAATTGTAGAGAAATCAGTCAACTGAATAATTTTTTGTAAAAAATGATTTGACTTATTTTCAGAAAAACGTATTATACCGCCCACAAACCGATTGCGGTGAGATGGCCGAGAGGCTGAAGGCGCTCCCCTGCTAAGGGAGTATGGGGTCAAAAACTCCATCGAGGGTTCGAATCCCTCTCTCACCGCCATTTACTCTGGTTTGCTAGCCACTTTATTTAATATGTTATTTTATAAAGTGGCAGTGAACACGTGCTGCACCCGTAGCTCAGCTGGATAGAGTACTCGGCTACGAACCGAGCGGTCAGAGGTTCGAATCCTCTCGGGTGCGCCATTTTAATTTCATGTAAATGGTTAGAATGGTAAAAGCAAGTAAATAAATTGGCCTTGATTATACGACTATACGCACCCGTAGCTCAGCTGGATAGAGTACTCGGCTACGAACCGAGCGGTCAGAGGTTCGAATCCTCTCGGGTGCGCCATTTAATCTTTCCTTTGTTAGTTTTTCATAAAAACATTCAAGTATTTAATGAGATTTTTCTATTTTTATAGAAAATCTTCTTATCTATTTCTATCTTAAGACGCTGTCGTTCTATTTAAATTTTGATGTGTTAATTGATAGCTTGATAGTGGGCAGAATGCGCTTTATCTAAGATATCAGGTTGATCAAGTAATAATGAGTAATAGTTCGCTAAAAAGTAACTTTGTTCATTTTCTGGAATAGGGAAAGGAATCAATTTCAAGATGTCTTCATGGATCGCTAACACAGTGGGAAAACAGGCTGCACTTTGAATTTTCGCTTGAAAATCTTTGTGTAAAGGCGAGGCACAATGCTGCCGTTTGATTCTACCCAATGAGTTAGCTAAGTGCACAAGTAAGGTTGTAGCCTGCGCTCTATTCACATCAACATGCCAATATTGCACTAAATAATGTTGAGCATGATAGACAATGTCGACGATTTCCTCATCAATTAACTTACGCACTTGTAATCTTTTTAAGTGGGATTGAATATTCATACCGCCCTCATTGTGAACTATTGGTCAGTCTAGCCCAATTTGATGTAATTAAACAGTGCAGAGATCACAAATTTATAGCACAATAATATTTATTTTTTGTTCTGTCAGATAGTGAAGAAAGTATGTTAGATACTCAACTTTTTAATACGTACAATGGATTAATTTTTGATATGGATGGCACTTTAATTGATACGATGCCTTGTCACGCGCAAGCATGGTTGATGGTAGGTGAGCATTATGGCTATGCATTACAACCAGAGGTGATGTATCAAATGGCTGGGGCGCCTTTGCGCACGATTGCTCAAGCTATGATGGAAAAAGCGGAGATGCCGTTAAGTTTATTACCTGATGTGATGCACCTAAAACGCCAATTTGGCAAGGCGCTGTTGTTAAAACAAGCTTCGTTATTGCCAGCAGCCAAAGTAGCCAAGCATTTTTATCAACATAAACCTATGGCATTAGGTACGGGCTCACATCGTGAAATGACCCATTTACTATTAGAAAAATTTGCTATGACTGATTACTTTGATGCGATTGTGACATCCGAGGATGTGACTAAACATAAGCCAGAGCCCGATACCTTTTTACGCTGTGCTGAGTTAATTCACGTTAACCCTCAAACCTGTTTGGTATTTGAAGACGCAGATTTAGGTGTACAAGCTGGATTAGCGGCAGGAATGGATGTATTTGATGTTAGGACGAATACGTTAATTAAGGGATGATTGATTTTTTTACAGGAGAGTTTTGGCAGCAACACAGTTTATGGTTGATGTTTGCCAGTGCATTGTTAAGTGCAACCGTCTTACCAGGTAACTCAGAAATCATTTTTGTTGCTTTATTGACACCGCTCGTATTTGGTCAGAGTAGTATTTGGTCGTATGAGGTTATCGTGTTAGTGGCAGTTGCAGTCAGTGGAAATAGCCTAGGAAGTTTGACTACGTATTGGCTTGGTCGCATGTTGCCTAACGTGCAGTATAAAACGCAACAGCATCCTTATTTTCAATGGGCTCATCGACAGTTTCAAGGTTATGGAATATGGAGTTTATTACTCAGTTGGTTGCCAGTCGTAGGAGATCTATTTTGTGTATTGGCAGGTTGGTTCAGTGTGAATATGTGGCGTGCTTTTTTCTTAATGATTTTGGGTAAGCTAATGCGTTATGTTTTTTTACTCTACTTCACCGTGAATTTCTTAGCAATTTCCGTAAAATAACGGTGTTTACAGATAAAAAAACACCACTCTAAAAGAGTGGTGAAATAACCTAAGGAACCAATTTTATTAAAAACAACTGCAAGTTGCTGTTTCTTGAGACAAACGTGTTAACGTAAAGTTCAAAAAAATTTCATTAAAATTGTAATAACGTAATAATTTGAGGAAATCATTATGCCATTACTGGATAGTTTTAAAGTCGATCATACTCGAATGCAGGCGCCAGCTGTTCGTGTAGCAAAAATCATGCGTACACCGAAAGGGGATGAAATTCGAGTGTTTGATTTACGTTTTTGTGTGCCGAACAAAGAAATATTGTCACCGAAAGGCATTCACACACTAGAGCATTTATTTGCTGGATTTATGCGTGATCATTTAAATAGTGATGCGGTTGAAATTATTGATATTTCGCCTATGGGCTGTCGTACAGGCTTTTATATGTCGTTAATTGGGGCGCCAGATGAGCAACAGGTTGCAGAGGCTTGGTTAGCTTCTATGAAAGATGTCTTACAGGTTAAAGAACAACAGCAAATTCCCGAATTAAATGAATATCAGTGTGGTACTTACACTGAACATTCACTCTCAGATGCACATCGTATTGCTCAAAATGTGATAGCTCGTGGTATTGGCGTCAATCACAATGACGAATTATTACTTGATGAAAAACAACTACAGGTTTAATCTGATTTGAATATAATCTATCCAGAAGGAAATCTACATGACAAAAATTGGTACTGCACTTACCGCGAAAGCGACGAAAGTAATGATGTTGGGATCGGGAGAGCTCGGCAAAGAAGTCGTAATTGAACTTCAGCGTTTAGGCGTTGAGGTCATTGCGGTTGACCGTTATGACAATGCGCCTGCTCAACAAGTTGCACATCGTGCTTATACGATTTCAATGCTTGATGGTGCTGCGTTAAAGGCTTTAGTTGAAAAAGAAAAACCTGATTATATCGTGCCAGAAGTGGAAGCAATTGCGACGGCGACTTTAGTGGAATTAGAACAAGCTGGGTTTCATGTTATTCCCACTGCAAAGGCGACACAATTGACGATGAATCGCGAGGGCATTCGTCGTTTGGCAGCAGAAGAGCTTGGTTTGCCGACATCAAACTATCAATTTGTAGATAATTTTGATGATTTTAAATCTGCCGTGGAAAAAATTGGGCTCCCTTGCGTTGTTAAACCGATTATGTCTTCATCTGGTCATGGGCAAAGTATTTTGAAGTCTGCCAACGAAATGCAAAAAGCTTGGGATTATGCTCAACAAGGGGGGCGTGCAGGTGGTGGACGTGTCATTGTAGAAGGCTTTGTGAAGTTTGATTATGAGATTACATTGTTAACTGTACGCCACATTCATGGCACATCATTCTTAGCACCAATTGGACATATTCAAATCGATGGAGATTATCGTGAATCATGGCAGCCACAAGCTATGTCAGAGGTAGCGTTGCAAAAAGCGCAGGCTATTGCTGAGAAAATTACGACGGCATTAGGCGGTCGAGGTATTTTTGGTGTAGAGATGTTTGTATGTGGCGATGACGTGATTTTCAATGAAGTCTCACCGCGTCCACATGACACTGGGATGGTGACATTAATTTCTCAAGAGTTATCTGAATTTGCGCTGCATGCACGTGCAATTTTAGGGTTACCGATTCCAGATATTCATTTAATTAGCCCATCTGCGTCAAAGGCGATTGTAGTGGAAGGCAAATCGAATCAAGTAGAATTTGGTAATTTAGTTGAAGTGCTTGCCGAACCGAATACGAACTTGCGTTTGTTTGGAAAAGGTGAGGTGAATGGTCATCGTCGTATGGGCGTTATCCTAGCAAGAGATCACTCTGTTGAAGAGGCGTTGGAAAAAGCGCGTCGTGCTTATGCAAAATTAGATATTACACTTTAATCAAAAAGTGTCAGAAAAAAAGACCGCACTTGTCATGCAGTGCGGTCTTTTTTATTCTATTTATTGAGTTAGATAGTCTAATACGACTTGATGATGCGTTGAGGTTTTAAATTGCGTAAACACCTGTTCCACTTTACCTTGCTCATCAATTAAAAAACTGATGCGATGAATCCCATCGTATGTTTTGCCTAAGAATTTTTTCTTCCCCCACACACCAAATTGTTCTGCAACCTGATGATCTTGATCGGCTAACAAAAAGAAGTTTAAGGATTTTTTCTCTGTAAATTTCGCTAATTTTTCTGGTGAGTCGGGACTAATTCCTAAAATTACGACCCCTCGTTTTTCCAATTCTGTTTTCGTGTCTCTTAATCCGCAGGCTTGTGTGTTGCATCCTGGAGTAAGTGCTTTGGGATAAAAATAAATCAGGACTTTTTTCCCTGCGAATTGATTGAGGGATACTGGGTCATTGTATTGATTTAATAACGTAAATTGCGGTGCTAAAGCACCAATCTGTAGGATTTCCATTAAAATCTCCCTTTAAGTAATAAGTTTAGATAAAAAATTAAAAAAATGACTTGCAAATTCAAGCTATTTTAGCGATCTTAAACTGAAATTTACAAGCAAACTCAACAATCAATCACGTCAAAAATGATAACAATTTAAACATAATAAATATGCTCAGGAGGCGTTATGTCAGCAAATAATTATCTCTTTTCTGGTAGCATCGTTGCTATCGTCACTCCCATGGATAGCTCAGGCGAAATTGATTTTGTTTCGCTCAAAAAACTGGTTGAATATCACATCGCGGCAGGTACAGATGCGATTGTGTCAGTGGGAACAACAGGGGAAGCCGCCACATTAAGTATTGATGAAAATGTCAAAACTATTTTAAAAACCGTTGAATTTGCCGATGGGCGTATTCCTGTTATCGCAGGCGCAGGGGCAAATGCGACCAGTGAAGCCATTGTGATGACAAAGCTGTTACATGATAGTGGTGTGGCGGGCTGTTTGTCTGTTGTGCCATATTATAACAAGCCGACACAAGAAGGGATGTATCAGCATTTCAAAGCAATCGCGGAATGCACTGATTTACCACAAATTTTATATAATGTGCCAGGACGTACAGGCAGTGACATGTTGCCTGAAACAGTAGGGCGTTTAGCTCAAATTAAAAATATTGTCGGTATAAAAGAAGCAACGGGTGATTTAACACGTGTGAAAAAAATTAAGCAACTTGCGGGTGACGATTTTATTTTCTTGAGTGGTGACGATGCGACGGGATTAGCCTCTATGAAATTGGGGGGACAAGGCATCATTTCTGTGACAAATAATGTAGCCGCAGCAGACATGGCGAAAATGTGTCATTTAGCATTAAAAGGACAATTTGATGAAGCGGAACGTATTAATGAGCGCTTGATGGCACTGCATAAAAATTTATTTCTTGAATCCAACCCAATCCCAGTTAAATGGGCGGCCTATCGTTTAGGGTTAATTGAAACATCAACCTTACGTTTACCTTTGACAACACTCAGTGAAACGTTGCAACCGAAAGTGGAAGATGCATTAAACATAGCGGGACTCTTATAAGTAGTGAGTTAGCATTAGGGTCTGTATTCCAATACACAGACCCTAAACTTTTAAGTAATTTCATTGTCAAAATGTGGTAATTTTTAATAAAACTTAGCATAAAGGAAAAATGTTATGAAAAAGTGGTTATTCTCTTTTGCCCTGATTACAACGCTTGCGGCTTGTTCCGCGAGTAATGAAAGTAAGCAGCAAGCAAATGATACCTATCAAAAGTCAGATGAGGCATTACCTGCCTTTTTACCCTTAGCCAGTGGGGGGGTGAATCTGCCAAAGCAAGACGCCACTTATCAATTACCACAACTATCTCGCCAAAAAGCACAACATGTGGATATTCGCCCACCTCAAAATCCATTAGCGATTATCCAAAATTCGATTGCTCAATTTGATGGTGAGCGTGCCTTGATCGCTTATCCCGCGGACAAACAGCAGGTTTACAGTGTGACACAGATTCAGCGTTTATTAAAAGAGCAGGGTGTCACATATCAATTAGATGGGAACAAAATTATTACCGACTGGACTTCAACAGGGAGAGCTGATGATCTGGGCAAGACACAGATTCGCTATGAAATTGAGCAAGTCAGCTCAGGGGGGTATAGTGCGTTATTAGTTTCTGCTTTACAGATGAAGCGTGATGATGTCGTTTTTACTCCAAACATTGCAGATAAAAAACGTTATAGCTCTGATCGTTTGAATCAGTTGGTTGGTGAATTAAACACTGCTTATGTGAAACAGCTTCAAGATCTCAATAATGCGGGGTTTGCTCCTATTCAAGCCGTGATAGGAACGGATAGTAATAGACGAGATGCATTAGTGTTAAATGCCCCGTTTAATCATGCTTGGACAAAACTGGGTCAAGTTTTACCACAACTTGATTTTACGATTAAAGATGAAATGGTCGGGCGTGGGGCACGTGAATTAAAATACAGTCCTGCAGGCGCAAGAAGTTGGTGGTGGCCATTTGGTTCAGCAAATACAACAACGGGTCTCGAAAGAGGAACTTACTTCATGCAATTAAGTGCGGTGGGTAAGCAAAGTACGGTTGTGATCACAGATGAAGACGGGAAAGCACTGACAAGTTCTTCTGCACAGGCGGTGTACCAAGCATTGCAGAACCTTTTAGCGAGATAATCGCTGCATGAGTACGCTCAGTTTGCGTAATGAATGGTTTGTTCGTTTCAGTTATATTGCCTTAATGGGATTAGGATTTCCCATTATGCGCTATATGAGTATTCATTTTGAAACATTAAATAATAACGCTGTTCGCTTTTTATCAGGTGGCAGCGTTTTTCTTTTGATCTGTCTGTGGCGCTTTAGAGGCGAATTTAAACGGGTTTTGCTTGATTACAGAACACTGTTGAAATTATTGTTTCTTGCTTGTTTTATGACGGCAAACATGTATTTCTTTATTAATGGGATGAAATATACTTCAGCCATTTCTGGAAGCATTTTCGGTGTGCTGGCTATGCCGTTATCGGTCTTGATGGCTGCTCTCTTTTATGCAGATGAACGACAAAAAATTATGACTATTCGATTTTTGATCGGTAGTGTGATGTTAATAATTGGTTCCTTTGTGTTTGTTTTTTATGGTCAACAGAGCGCTTCTGACACAGATTTTGTGTTAGGAGCTTTTTTCCTAACGATCGCTATTTTTATCCAGTCTATTCAGAATCTTGTGGTTAAGCATGTGGCTTGCCAATTAAATGTGATTATTATCAGCACATTTACAGCGTTCTTATCTGGGTTAATCTATTTAATGTGGGCATGGCACAGTACGGTGATTTTCACATTAGCCGATGTGAGTATAAGTGCAATTATTGGGTTAGGACTTGCGGGTGTTTATGGCATGATGACGGGGATGTTGATGGCATTTTTTATTGTCAAAACACAAGGCATCATTACGTTTAATGTGATTCAACTGTTGGTACCAATTTCGACTGCACTGGTTGGTTATATGACATTAGGTGAAGGGATAACGTTGTCGCAAAGTATTGGGGCATTATTCGTGATGTTAGGTTGTGTGTGTTGTTTAAAAAAGCAAAATGCAGTAAGGAATGGATGACATGATGCGTCTAAGTTTAGTTTATGAGGTCGCGTAAAAATAAGGTAATGAGAGATTTCTTGTTGCATTTTGTTGATTAATTTTAATAATGTAGAACATCTTGTTCTTTGAACTACAAGGAAAGCGAATGAAAATTCAACACATGATTAAAGAAAACCAATTAGGTTTACTATTTCAGCAAGGCTCATTTGGGTTAGAAAAAGAGAGTCAGCGTGTTTACGCAGATGGTTCAGTTGTGACCACTGCTCACCCTCAGGTATTTGGTAATCGTTCCTATCATCCCTACATTCAAACAGATTTTGCAGAAAGCCAGTTAGAGTTAATTACTCCACCTAATAAAACATTAGAAGATACGTATCGATGGTTATCGGCTATTCATGAAGTGGTTCAACGTTCTCTGGCTGAGAATGAATATATTTTTCCGCTGAGTATGCCAGCGGGTTTACCAGATGAAGAAGCGATCAAGGTCGCTCAACTGGATAACCCAACAGATGTGGCGTATCGTGAATATTTAGTAAAAGTGTATGGTAAAAATAAACAAATGGTGAGTGGCATTCACTATAATTTTCAGTTGTCACCAGAATTAATTCAAACGCTTTTTACTTTGCAAGAGACCTATAAAAGTGCGGTTGATTTTCAGAATGATTTATATCTGAAAATGGCGAAAAACTTTTTACGTTACCAATGGGTGTTATTATATTTACTTGCTGCGACACCGACGGTTGATTCAAATTATTTTAAAAATGGCTCACCATTGAAAGCGGGACAATATGTTCGTAGCTTGCGTTCTAGTCAATATGGTTATGTGAATGATCCTGAAATCAAAGTATCATTTGATACATTACAACAATATGTTGAAACATTAGAGCATTGGGTGGATAGCGGCAAGCTGATTGCAGAGAAGGAGTTTTATTCTAACGTACGTTTGCGTGGTGCGAAGAAAGCACGTGAATTGCTACAAAACGGGATTCAATATCTGGAGTTTCGCTTATTCGATTTAAACCCATTTGAACCATATGGTATCAATCTAGCAGATGCAAAATTTATTCATCTTTTTGCGTTATTGATGATTTGGCTCGATGAAACTGCGGATCAGGATGCCATTGAATTAGGGAAAGCACGTTTAGCTGAAGTGGCGTTTGAGCATCCACTAGATCAAACTGCGTATGCGGTAGAAGGTGAATTGCTCTTATTGGAAATGCAAAAGATGTTAGAGCAAATTGGTGCTGATTCTGCACTCATTGAGATTGTGCAGGATAAATTAAGCCAGTTTGCAGAACCAAGCAAAACTATCGGCGGGCGTCTTGTACAGGCGATTGAGCAAACGGGTGGCTATCAACAGTTGGGCGCAACCTTGGCACAACAATACAAATCACAAGCTTTTGAACGATTCTATGCGTTGTCTGCATTTGACAATATGGAGCTTTCTACTCAAGTGTTATTATTTGATTTGATTCAAAAAGGGATTCAAACTGAAATTTTAGATGAGAATGATCAATTCTTGTGTTTACGCCACGGTGATCACATTGAGTATGTCAAAAATGGCAATATGACTTCACACGACAAGTATATTTCGCCCTTAATTATGGAAAACAAAGTGGTGACAAAGAAAGTGTTACAGAAAGCTGGCTTTAACGTCCCACAAAGTGTGGAGTTCACTTCTGTTGAAAAAGCGGTCGCAAGTTATGCATTGTTTGAAAATAGAGCGGTAGTGATTAAACCCAAATCAACAAATTACGGGTTAGGTATCACAATTTTTCAACAGGGTGTACAAAATCGTGATGACTTCGCACAAGCGGTTGAGATTGCTTTCCGAGAAGACCGTGAGATCATGGTGGAAGATTATTTAGTCGGTACCGAATATCGTTTTTTTGTATTAGGGGAGAAAACTCTTGCGGTGTTACTACGTGTTCCAGCCAACGTGATCGGTGATGGGCAGCATACGGTTGCTGAATTAGTGGCAATGAAAAATGCGCATCCTTTACGTGGTGATGGCAGTCGTACTCCGTTGAAGAAAATTGCGCTAGGAGACATTGAACAATTACAATTGAAAGAGCAAGGTTTGACGATCGATGCGATTCCCGCTAAAGATCAGCGGGTACAATTGCGTGCAAATTCGAATATCAGCACCGGAGGCGACTCCATTGATATGACAGATGAAATGCACGAAAGTTACAAACGATTGGCAGTAGGCATTACTCAAGCCATGGGAGCGGCAGTGTGCGGTGTGGATTTAATCATTCCTGATTTAACGCAACCAGCTGAACCGCATTTAACCTCTTGGGGCGTGATTGAAGCAAACTTTAATCCAATGATGATGATGCATATTTTCCCTTATGCTGGAAAATCGCGTCGGTTAACTCAAGATGTAATCAACATGTTGTTTCCCGAAATTTAAATCTAGTTGACTAAAAAAGCAGGCTCATCACCTGCTTTTTTATTGTCTGTGAGTTTAATGAGCAGTGTTAAATTTGGTACTTACTTTTATCACCAATATCAAAATGTAATGGCATTTGCCATTTTTTGACTGCAAGTAGCAAGAATAACACGGAGGTGATGAGTGACATAATTTGTATTGCGAGACTTTGATTGAGCTGGATTGCACACCAAAAAAGCGCTACAAAAAGCGGTTGTGCGTTGAGTAAAAAGATACGGAAACAGAAGTACTCTTTGTAACATAGTCCGCCCAAAGTAATTAACGCCGCTCCTAATCCTAAATGTTCAAATCCTGTTATGTAGCACAGCAAACCTACCCAGGTGGCCATTTGTAAAATCAAGCGAAAGGATTTCATGTAAATATGTAAGCTTGAGGCACAAAGTGTTGCTGCTACTAAGATGCCTATATGAGCAAGATTAGGATAATAGGGATACAATAATGTCATGCAACCTGCTAACACAAAACCAGAGCGATATAGGATCACCGTGAGGTAGTCCCAAAAATCCATTGGAGAGTGAATATGTGGATCGGCCATATGTTATTCCTTACCAGTTAAAAATTGCAGTTGTCCAAGTTGGTTTATTTCAAGAATCGAGGCAGTTTCTCCCCAATCGCCTAATACAATGCGAGTAAAGTGCGGTGGGATGTGATGAATATTTTGTCGATGGGTATGTCCATGAATCATTTTTTTTACTTCAAATTGTGTAAACGTCTGTCGTACAAATTCTGGGTTAACATCCATGATTTCTTGAGATTTACTTTTTTTATCTGTTTGGCTTTTCGCCCGAATTTTCTCAGCAATACGTAAACGCAACTTGAGCGGTAAACATAAAAATAGCCATTGGCGCCATTTTTGATGCACTTTTTGGCGATAACGCTGATATGCCACATCGTCAATGCAGAGCGTATCACCATGACACAGCAAGATCTTTTCATCATATAACGTGATAAGCTGATATGTGGGTAGTAATGTCAGATGGCAATCTTGCGCAAATTTTGCCCCAATTAGAAAGTCACGGTTACCATGTTGAAAGTAAACCTTTACGCCTTGTGCTGAGAGATGTGTCAGTTCTCCTTTCACTTTCTCAATCAGCGGGGACGTTTCATCATCGCCAATCCAGAAATCAAACAGATCGCCTAGAATATAAAGCGACTCAGCTTGAGGAGCTTGTTTGTGCATAAAATCGCAGAAAAGTTGTGTTAAGTGCGGTCTCTTTTCGCTGAGATGGAGATCTGCAATAAAATAGGTTTTCTTCATAGGCTTTTGATTGTGATTTTTTGTGTAGAGTAGCACATTTTTTATGTCGATTTGTACACATATTCTGGCAATTTCGCTATACTGAGCCAAATTTTTAAAGGAATAGACTTATGCTAAAATTACTCCGCACGATATTGGTTGTTTTTTGTTGTATTTTGATTTGTGTATTGGGTTCAATTTACTCTTTTATCCGTTTTAAAAATCCAAGTAACGTTGGTATTATGGCTCGCTGGTTTGGGCGTTTGCATCCGCTTTTTGGTTTAAAAGTAGAACGCCGTTTCGCCGAGAATGCAGAGAAAATAGGGCGTTGTATTTATATTGGTAATCACCAAAATAATTATGATATGGTCACGATTTCATCTATGGTCATGCCGCGAACTGTTAGTGTGGGCAAAAAGAGCTTGATTTGGATTCCTTTTTTTGGTCTTCTCTATTGGGTTACGGGAAATATTTTAATTGATCGTGAGAATCGAACAAAAGCACATGGTACGATGAATGAAGTTGCACGTCGTATTCATGATGATAATTTATCCGTATGGATGTTCCCTGAAGGTACGCGTAGCCGTGGACGTGGTTTATTACCGTTTAAAACAGGCGCATTTTATGCCGCGATTGCCGCAGGCGTTCCGATTGTGCCTGTTGTGTGTTCGACGACTCATAATAAAGTCGATTTAAATCGTTGGAATAATGGTAAAGTTATTTGTGAGATGTTAGCGCCAATTGATGTGTCAGGTTACGATAAAGAACATGTGCGCGAATTAGCAATACGTTGTCATGACATAATGGAAAAACGAATTGCAGAACTTGATGCAGAAATCGCACAACAGAGCTAAGCAATGATGCCAACTTTTTCTCGCCGCCAATTTTTTAAAACCAGTTTTATTGCAACCGCACTTTCTACGTTGCCTCCTCCGTTATTGGCGGCAACCCGTCAACCTTTGCGTATTCCGCCTTTGATGGAAACCCGACGTGGTCGCCCTATTTTTTTGACGATGCAGCCTACGGATTATCAACTTGATGCTGGCAAAACAGTTGAAGTGTGGGGGTTCAACGGGCAATACTTAGGTCCTACGATTAAAATTCGTAAAGGGGACTTTGCGAAAGTCAACTATCGCAATAATTTGTCGCAAGGTGTCGCATTACACATTCAAGGTTTGCAAGCCTCTGGCGAATTGTTGGGGGGAATAGGGCGTGTTTTACAACCGAAAGAAACTTGGTCACCCATTATTCCTATATCACAGCCAGCGGCAACATGCTGGTATCATGCGGTTACTTTAGCCAATTCTGCTTATCAAACTTATCGTGGTTTAGTGGGACTGTGGATCATTGAAGATGAGACAAGTCGACATCCACAATTACCACAAAAATACGGTGTTAATGACATTCCTCTTATTTTGCAAGATATACGTTTAAATAGCAGTGGTTTACAGCTTTTTCAGCAAAATGAAGCGACATTGCTCGGGAATCGTTTACTCGTGAATGGACAAGAGGCCCCTTATTTAACGGTTCCTCGTGGGTGGGTTCGTTTACGATTAGTCAATGCTTCTCTTTCACGAGCATATGAATTACGCTGTGATGATCAACGTGATATGCATGTTATCGCGCAAGATCAGGGATTTTTGCCCCGACCTAAAATCGTAAAATCTGTTTTACTGGCACCAAGTGAACGTCTTGAACTGTTAATCGATCTGAATGAAGGGGAAAGTGTCAGTGTGATAGCAGGAGAAAAACGCAATTTTCTCCATCAATTCACGACACTGTTCGCGGGAGAAAATGAATTAATTGATAACACTGTTTTAACCTTGCATCCTGAAGGATTAGCATCGGTGTTTTCAAAACAGGCAGATTTACAATTTAAGACAGATGCGGCAGAAAGTTTATCTCATCACGTTGCTCAAACACGTCATTTCCATTTTGATGTCAATACGGGGATGGTGAATGATAAACATTTTGATCCAAGACGCGTGACAAATGCTAAACTGGGTACGACAGAACGTTGGATTTTGACCTCATCAAGCCCGATGGGATTTCGTATTCAAGGAGCAAAGTTTGTCATAGAAAGCATTAATGACCAGCCTTTAGCAGAGCATGAGATGGCGTGGAAAGACAGTCTGTGGCTGACTGGTAAAGTACAAATCTTAATGAGATTTGACAATATGTCCTCCAATAATCATCCTTTTATCTTTGGGTCGTCCAATTTGATGTTGGCGGATAAAGGTTGTATTAGATTATTAGTTGTCCAGTAAAGAAAATCAAAAGCTCAAATTATCTGATTTGAGCTTTTGATTTTCAGAAACGATTACGGCGCTTTTTTCAAAAATAAGCGGAGTACGACCATCGCATACATCATAGCGGGTAATGCGAACATGACAGCATAAAATAATATAGCTAAACTTTGTTCCCATAGTGCAAAAGTGGGCATCTGTTCTGTAGGTTCTTGCCAAATAAGCAAAGATAAAACGATGAGTGAGTAAAAGAAACTGATCACTCCAGAGAAAAATGCAATTTGCACAAGATTACGTTGATGATATTGATAGCGCACACACACGAGTGAGAATAAGAAAGCTGGGAGAGTGGCTAACAGGAAAACATAGCCAACACTTTCTAAGTTAAATGCATGAAAAAACGGTAAAACGAGTGAAAAAAGGCACTGGGTTAAGAGTGGAAAGATGATGAGTGTTTTTTTGTTTTCCATAATTGTTGTTCTCATTTTATGAGGATTGTGGCGTCGGCATGAGAGAATGTCGCCACACCACAAAATTGATTAACGTTTTGCTTTTTTGATAAATTTCATCAAACGTTTACGTTTACGTAATTGATTTGGTGTCAATTTGTTACGTTTGCCTGCAAATGGGTTGTTTCCTTCTTGGAAAAGTAAACGAATTGGTGAACCAATGATTTTCAAACTACGACGATAATAATTCGATAAATAACGCTTATATGAATCTGGTAATTTATCCATTTGATTGCCGTGCACCACAATAATTGGTGGGTTATAACCACCTGGGTGAGCGTATTTTAATTTAATACGACGACCACTCATCATTGGCGGTTGGTGCTCATCTGTTGCCATTTGTAAAATACGGGTCAACATTGAAGTGGTCATTTTTTGTGTTGCACAGGCATAAGCTTCTTTGATTGAGTCAAATAAATTACCCACGCCACTGCCGTGTAGGGCAGAAATAAAATGCACACGCGCAAAATCAATGAAATCTAAACGGCGATCCAGTTCTGATTTCACTTGATCTTTGATATCTTGATTGAGACCGTCCCATTTGTTTACGACAATCACTAACGAACGACCAGCATTTAAAATAAAGCCGAGTAAAGAAAGATCTTGATCTGAAACCCCTTCGCGCGCATCAATGGTTAATAACACGACATTCGCATCTTGAATTGCTTGTAAGGTTTTGATTACAGAGAATTTTTCTACTGCTAAATGCACTTTACCACGCTTACGTACACCTGCGGTGTCAATAATCGTATACTGCTGTCCATCACGTTCCATTGGAATGTAGATACTGTCACGCGTTGTACCGGGTAAGTCATAGACCACAACACGATCTTCACCTAGAATACGGTTAGTTAAAGTTGATTTCCCTACATTTGGACGGCCAACAATCGCAATTTTAATATTTTGATCTTGTTCTTCTTCCGCTTCTTCTGCAAGGGCATCATCTAAAAGTGCGGTGTCTTCTTCATTAGAAAAGTCAAAATCGTGATCCCATTCGTCTTGGCCGTCATCTTGCGAAACGTCTGAATTGTCGACCGCACTTTGGTCACCTGACTCTGCATTCATTTGCTCTGCAATTGGTGCAAGTACTTGTTCCATTAAGGCTGAAACACCACGCCCTTGCGATGCAGCAATTTGTTCTACTTCCCCTAAACCAAGTTGATAAAATTCTGCGCAATGAGAATCGGCATCGATACCATCTGTTTTGTTGGCAACGACAACCGTAATTTTATTTTGGCGTTGGCGTAAATAGTTTGCGATGCCGATATCTGCTGAGGTTAACCCCGCACGTGCATCGACTAAAAATAACACGACATCAGCTTCTTCAATGGCTAGTAACGATTGTTCTGCCATTTTTTCTTCTACGCCTTCTTCTGTACCGTCAATTCCCCCCGTATCGATCACGATGAAATCATACCCTGCAATGTTCGCTTGACCATATTTACGGTCACGCGTTAAGCCAGGAAAGTCGGCAACCAACGCATCACGTGTACGCGTTAAACGATTAAATAGGGTTGATTTCCCAACATTTGGGCGACCAACAAGGGCAACTACAGGCGTTGTCATAAAAACCTCTTCATTTACATTTCTGGCTATGGATTCATAGCACAGTCAAAATTGTGCCATTATAGCGGATTTTATGCGAGATGAGAAATGTACAGATGGTGGGAGAGGGAGAGACATAGAAGCACAACAAGTCGACGTCAGTCGTTTACATATTCAAAAAGTGCGATCTCTTGATCGCACTCTTGTTTAGGAACGTGTTTTAAGCAGTTGCTTTACGTGTAAAACCAATATAGATACAGAACACAAAACCAGCTAATAAAGCATAAGGGGTGTAAGGTGAAATGCCTGCACCTGATGCCGCCAGAGTCCAGTTGTGTGCGGCAGCTGCGCCAAACAACATACCCACAATAAAGTAAGTCGCATCGTTGTTCCCTTCGCCAACTTGAACTAACTGCTTACCTGGGCATCCTCCACCTAACGCAAAACATAATCCACATAATGCCATACCTAAGAAGTTCCATAAGTATTGATTGTGGGCAATCGGTTGTTTTTCAAAGCCTAAATGAAATTGACCAAGTAAAGCATTTGTCACCATCGCAAATAACACTAAGGCAATGATACCATTCAATAAGCTGTTATCACGGAACAGGATAAAATTACGGAATGCGCCGATTGAACAGAAACGTGACCGTTGCATGAGAATACCAATGAACGCGCCTGCACCAAGTGATAACCAAAGGTTAGCATGTTGTGCTCCTGGTCCTTTTTCAGAGAAGAAAATAGGTAACCCTTCACCAAAGCTAAATCGGGTGATCAGAAAGAGGAAAAGAATGAGCGTGACACCGAAAGCGATAAACGTTGTGTATTTATTTTGTTCAACGGCTTTACCTAAAGAAAAGTCGCGTTTAGCAAAAAAGATACCACCTAATACCCCAGCAAATAAGCCCACAATCCCCGCAATGCTAGTTAAATCACCACCGCCTAGACGTAAGTAAGCTCGCCAAGGGCAACCTAAAAAAGTTAATGCACCTAGCATAGCAAAGAAACCCAAAATCATTCGAATAAATGGGCTTGAGCCTCCCCGAGGACGAAACTCTTTGCTGAACAGTGCGCTGATTAAGGCACCAAAAATCAATCCAATCAGTTCAGGACGGATGTATTGTAGTGGAGCGGCTTGATGTAGCCCAATTGCACCAGCCGTGTCTCGTAAGAAACAAGCTGCGCAAAAGCCCATATTGCCAGGATTGCCATTGTAGGTTAGAAGTGGAGCAACGATACCAAGTGCAGCACCTGCAACCACAGGCCAAGTGAATATTTTCATAATTAGACCCTTGTGATATCTGATGTTAAGTTAAATTGTCTGTTTTTTATAAAAAAACGAGATGGATTTTATACTAATCAAGTTTTTTTGACATATTTAAATTGAAGAATTGAGAAGGAGATCAAATAATTTAACGAAATGAGGTATTACTTGAAAAACGAGATAGATAAAAATAGATACCGACAAAACTAAAAAGCCATCTTTTGTAAGATGGCTTTTTAATGATAAAACTTGGCGGAACGGACGGGACTCGAACCCGCGACCCCCTGCGTGACAGGCAGGTATTCTAACCAGCTGAACTACCGCTCCGTAGTAGAATAAAATTGGCGGAATGGACGGGACTCGAACCCGCGACCCCCTGCGTGACAGGCAGGTATTCTAACCAGCTGAACTACCACTCCGCACAGGTGACGCGTATATTAATGATGAACAGCGTTTTCGTCAACTTTTTTTTTCATCTTTACCGTTACTTGATTAATCAGTGAGCGATATGCTTAGTGTGTATTTTGCTCTTC
This sequence comes from Pasteurella sp. P03HT, assembly GCF_054052285.1. Classification (NCBI taxonomy): domain Bacteria; kingdom Pseudomonadati; phylum Pseudomonadota; class Gammaproteobacteria; order Pasteurellales; family Pasteurellaceae; genus Pasteurella; species Pasteurella sp. P03HT. The sequence goes on along the minus strand of NZ_JBSIUM010000001.1, from coordinate 209,099 downwards.
TTGCCGTTTTTGCCACAAGCAATTTCCTTTACTTTTCTTGTGCAACAATTGAAGGTAATCTAGATGTGCTTGCAATTCAGCTTCATTCGGCTGGAGGCGTTTTAAATCTTGTGAAAACGTGACCGCGTGTTGTATCTGTTCTTGTACCGCCGCAACAACGACTTCTGGCTCACTTTCATCAAATAAGCTTGTTTGCCCCCCCGTCATTGTTAAGTAAACATCTGCCAGAATTTCCGCATCCAGTAATGCGCCGTGGAGCGTACGTTTACTGTTATCAATCCCTAAACGATCACAAAGTGCATCTAAGCTATTCCGCTTTCCAGGATACATTTGACGTGCTATTTGCAAAGTATCGGTTACAACACATATCTCATCTGTTTTAATCGTTAAGTTGAGTTTTCTAAATTCATAATCCATGAATCCCACATCGAAGGGAGCATTATGGATCAACAATTCAGCACCTTTGATATAGTCAATAAACTGTTGTGCCACATCATGAAACATGGGTTTATCTGCCAACATTTCATCAGTGATGCCGTGAACTTTAATCGCATCAGGATCGACAGGACGATCGGGTTTAATATAAATGTGGAAATTGTTACCCGTGAGGCGACGATTGATCATTTCTACTGCACCAATTTCAATGATGCAATGACCTTCGTAATGTGCTCCAAATTGATTCATACCCGTCGTTTCGGTATCCAGCACAATTTGGCGAGTAGGTTGGACAGAGGGTGTCATTTTCTTTCTATCTCTTTCAGTTAATTTCGGTTATGATCCTGACTTAATGTTAAATTGTAACAAAGATTATGAGAAAACAAATTGAAATTTTTACGGATGGTTCTTGTTTAGGCAATCCTGGCGCGGGGGGGATCGGAGTACTTTTGCGCTATAGACAACATGAGAAACAAATTTCAAAAGGCTATTTTTTAACAACTAATAACCGTATGGAATTGCGTGCAGTGATTGAAGCCTTAAACGCTCTGAAAGAGCCTTGCTCAGTGACATTGCATAGCGACAGCCAATATATGAAAAATGGCATCACCAAGTGGATTTTCAATTGGAAAAAGAATAATTGGAAAGCTAGCACAGGCAAGCCAGTTAAAAATCAAGATTTATGGATAGCACTTGATCAAGCGATCCAACGTCATAACATCAATTGGCAATGGGTCAAAGGCCATTCTGGTCATGTTGAAAACGAAATCTGCGATACACTTGCCAAAGCTGGGGCAGAAAACCCAACGTTGGATGATGTTGACTACCAGCCTGACTAAAACTTTTTCAAAATAGACCGCACTTTTGGGTAGTGCGTCCATTTTTGTCTTATTCTACTCTATAGAGTCAATGTATGTTGTAGTTATGCAGAAAAATTTTATTTTTATTCAATATATTACAATGTAAGAATGGCTAACTTGAGTAAATTAAATGTATTAAGTATTTATTATTGTGGTAAATCAATTATGTTATTTGGGTCAAACCATTTATTTAGTGTTTCAATTGCCATTTCTTCCAGTTCTTGAGTAAATAAAATTGCTAATCTTTTTTTTGCTCTTGAGCAAGATACATAGAATAGATTTCTATTTCTTTCAAAATTTTCTTCTTTCCCATTGGGGATCCCTGTTTCTACCCATTTCAGCATTTCACCAAAATTGTATTGATTCCAACCTCTACCTATGACAATAAGAACATTTTCAAATTCAGCACCTTTTACACCGTGTTGAGTTTGAAATGGTGAATTTTCATCTAGAGCTTTTTTAAGAGCAATGATTTCTGAATACGAAATGTCATGCAAAGCTTTAGATTCTTTTAATTGAGATGATAAATTCTGTTCTTCTGTATTGTTTGATTTTGATAATTCTTTTTCTATCTTGAGTATAGACTCAGGTAATTTAATCTTAGAGTCTTCTTTTTGTAATAATTGGATGATTTCTTTAATTTTTCCTTTCTCTCTTAATTCAATCAATTCAGACATTTTTGACTTCCATAATAATTTATCTGAATGGTTATTTAATAGAGGAATTCTTTGTTCTAAAATATTAAACATTAGCCCATATTTTTTATTAATAAATGCTTCTACAATAGGCTCGAGTTGGTCAATGAAGAATGCAATGTATTTATTTTCTTTTTTTACAAAAGATTCATTATGTTTGAATGCATTGGCGATACCTGAATATCCTTGTGCATTAGCCAACAATTTATGTGTTAACATTAAAATCTTTGTTTTATTTAGAGAAAAATCCCATCCTTGATCCTTTAAATATTCTTTGACTTTATTTATAGCCTTATGTGCATCTTCTTTTTCTAAATCCCCTTTCCAGTGTGATGATGTTCGTCTAGTTACTTTCCAGCTATTAGTATGAAATATATGAATATTGCTATCAGGTAACTCATCTTTTGCATATTGAGGCAATTCTTTTCTTATTTTATTTAGTGCAGATACAATGAGTTTATTTGAACGAAAGTTCGCATTTTTATTTATTTCTTTGATTTTAGAATGTTCAATTAGTCCGCATCCATCACCATAGATTTTTTGCCAATGATCACCAAAAAAGCCAAATAATGGAGACTCAGCTCGATCTAGAAAAAGTGTTTTAATAGCATCAATCCATTTTTTATCAGTATCTTGATATTCATCAATTAAGATTATTGGGAATTTTTCAATAAGTATTTGACGAAATTTATGTTCTCCCAATAATTTTATGGTTAGATCAATAATATCATCATGGTGTAGTGATAATTTTCCATCTTTTATTGAACGATACCCTAATTCATAGACTATTTGTTTACCTTGAATATCCCCTGACTCTTTCTCTAATTTATCTTTCCAATTCTGTAATTGAGGAATTTGCTCTCTTAAGGCTTTTTGGAATTGGCTAATTAAACTCCAGCAGAAAGCGTGGTTTGTTTCACAAAAAACAATTGGATTTCTATCTGTTCTTGCAATAATATTATCTTTAGCTACATTTGTGTATGTAATACAAGCGATTTTCTTGCCTTGTTTTAAATATAACTCTTTATTTTCTTTTATAAGCTCTTCTAATACTTTTATTAGAGAATAAGTTTTTCCAGCACCAGCACCAGCTTCCAAGCGAAAATGTTGTTTATTCTTGATACATTCAAATAGACTAGTTAATGCTTCTTGACTAGCCACTTCAGCTGATGTTTTTTTCATATATCATTCTCCTTCGCTAACCAAACTAAGCCATCCTTAATATATTTTGGGGTATTCCAAGTAGTTTGATTTATGGCATATTTAATTGCAAAATCGGATTTTTTATTTATTCCTTTGGCTTGAGTATAAGCTTCTGTTTCAATTTTATTCTTCTTTGTCTCTTTAAGATTAAAGAGAACCAAATTAGCAAGTATGAAAGCATCCTCAAATGAACGTCCACAAGCTGAATTTTCCTTTTCTGGACATTGATAAGCTATACAAATTTTTCCTTTAACTTTATCTAAATCTGTTTTTTGTGAAATAACAGAAAGATCTTTTTCATCATTAAACCAAGATTTAATGCATGCATTACTAGTCGAAACACCGTTATGTACCTCACATGCTTGCCCTTTGGCAGATTTATCAACAGAATCTAAATCTGTAATAATCAATGTTTTTAGTTCTAAGAATTTTAATAATGGTATAAAGTTATGGGCGTAAGCTCCACCTACCTCTAATAAAGTAAGATACTTGTTTTTTAGTTTTGTCTTGTTATCTAGATCTAATTTTTCAATCATTATTGGCAACATCAAACGTTCTGTCATACCTTCGATTAAAATGGCTTTATCTGCAAAAAATAAGTCAGATTTTGTTAATGTCATATATTTATGAATAAAATCTTTGTTTTCTTGAGTATCTGAGAAATCTTTTCGAAGATCTTTGACTTTGGTTTTCCGATTTTCATCATCTTGTAAAAAATAGCGTATATGTTCAAAGCAAGCAGCATGAGATATATGTGATGAATGTGTTGAAATAATGCATTGAGGAGACCAATCTACTTGATTCTCAGCTAGTTTTTTTATTGCTTCAGAAATTTGTTTAATAAATATTTCTTGCATTTGAGGATGTAAGTGTGCTTCTGGTTCTTCAATAAAAATGAGATGGATCTGTGTGCTATTTTGTGGGATTGAAAATTCTTTATAAAACTTAGCCAATTGAAATAATATGACCAGTAGATTTCTAGTTCCTAGTCCATTGTAAGACTCGGGTAAGTTAATTTCGTCACCTGGATAATAAACATGTGTAAAATTAGATAAAATTTTTTCAACATCTAAAATGACTTCTGTTTTAAATGTTTGAGTTCCTAATCCGGGATAACCAAATAATTCTAATGGGGGAAGGAGATTTGTTAACTTATCCGTAAAGTCGTTCTGAATATTATTTTGTATGCTATATACAGCATCTTCTAGATCTTTGATTATAGACTTATCTTGGTCACTCCTTGATACAGATGTGGATTTAAAGAAGTCTTCAAGAAGTTTACCTAAAGGTCTAGGTTCTTTTATAGTTATGTCTTCTAAACCTCTTTGTGCATGAATAAAATCAACTTTTATGAGTTTTTTTACTTCATTTAATGATAATTCTCTTTGGTTTTTATCATCGTTGGGATCTTGAGCCCATACTTTAGTGGTGAAGAACTTTGATATCCTATTTTTTAATTCTTGTCTAAAAATATTTTTTTCTTTTAAATCAATATCTTTTGAAAAGAACTCTTCTAATTTTCCATCTTGTAATTCGTACCGGATAACAATAATTGTTTTTAAACAATCTTCATTTAAATCAATTACAAAAGGGGATAAGACACCAAAATTTTTGAGTTCTCTGTCATATTCAATTATTAAGCTCAGCTCTATTGCTGGTAGTCGGGTTCTTGCGTTTGTTTCTATATCCTGATGACAAGCATTTTCACAAGATAATTGTTGTTGAAATAATGCTAAAAATTGTTGATAACATCCGACTGAAAAATCCTCCAATCTAAATGATGGTTGTTTTTCTCCTAGAAAGCGTTTTATTATCTCAGTTAAAGATGTTTTCCCACTATTATTTCTTCCTACAATGACAGTAGTTTGTTCTTCAAGATTAAGTTCAATGTCAGATAGTAATCTAAAATTTTTAATTTTTGCAGATAAAACTTTCATAGATCCTCTATATTATTGGTTACTTAGTTTTCTAAGAGTTTCTGACTTATTAGAAGAATCCCTTGGGTTAATTATTTTGTATATATTATATCCATTGATGTTTTTGAGCTAGTATTTCTAGTTATTCTATATGTTATTAGCTTGGATGGTGTATAGTAACCTACATTAGTAATGTAAAAGTCATGTTGGATATCGTAATTGTTGAATATATTGAATTTTTTCAGTATGAAAGCTAGATGCTAGATGCTAGATGCTAGATGTTTGAGTGAACTTTATTTAGATGAGTTTATTCTATTGATACCCCTACCTTTAATTTACTAAATTTTTATGTATAATTTAGTAAATTTTTTTGGTGTCAAATAAGGGGAAATCACAATGCAGTCAGAACTCATTAAACTTACACTGAGAACATTATCTTGTTCACAAAAAGAACTTGCCCAAAAACTTTCAGTATCTCCTACTCAAATTACAAAATGGAAAAAGGGCGAGCATATGTCTTTTGACATGGAAGATAAAATTAGAACTTTACTAGATATAGGGGATTTAGAGCCAAATATAGTGTTAGCTTTTGGTTCCACTGAAAATGCGACTCAATGGAAAAAAATTATTGAATATATTGCTGAATTAGCAAGTGAAAATGCTGAGTCGGGATTCTGTATAAGCCCTCTCTCTGATGAGACAGATTTGATAATTTCTCAGCTGTTAAGGAGTTTAACACAGATTGATTATTCCATCCCTACAACATTGCCAGCCTCCCTGAAAAAGTATTTGAATGAAAAAGATATGTGGTCAGATGAATTTATTGATGATGTACACTCAAATGAATTTTGTTCAATGGTTTATCAAATCTTTATATCATTTGCGGGGGTTTATAGTTTCTACATCGCCTATATTGATGAATTAGTGGATGTTTATGTTGAGGATACCGAATGGTTTAACGTTATGCTAGAAATCGAAAATGGATTGCTAGATTTAGCAATTACGAAAGCTGATACTCCATTAAGTTCATTATTGAAATTTAGAGAGTTTAAGCTCTCTATAGAAAGAGATTACCAAAAATGGCTTAAGCTTATTAAGCTGAAAGCATTTAAAGCAAATGTCCCATTACGAGCTGAATTAATGCATTTAGTTGATGAGTCTTATATTGCTTTAGAAATGGAGGCTGAAGCAGAAAGTTTAGGATTTAATGATAATAAATTACACCCAGATATTTATATGAATGAGTTATTAGTGGGAATGCGTTTAATTCATCAAGTTCTTCCAGTCATAATGGAAAAGCTAGGAGTTGATAACTTTGAGGTGGATACTAAGAATTTAAGGCAATTTTAAAAAACTTAAGAATTGAATGCATAATCTATCTAAGCTCATTGATATTTTTACCTAAAACAAACTCTGCTGCCCGATTAAAAACTCGGGCTTTGCTTTTACCTCAAATCCATATTCCGCCAAATACGCTTTTAAACGCTCAATATTGTAGAACGAATGGCTTTTCGTTGTATTTTGAAAATAGAGATACAGGCGATCAAATTCGTTTCTATGTTGATTGAGCCGTTTTGCCAAATTCTGCAATTCCACATCGTTGTAACGGTAATCGTGGCGCTCTTGTGCTGATTGGGCTTGCCACCAATTAGGATTGCGTCCGTGTAAGCGTAAATAAGCAGTACGTTGATTGGCATAAAATTGAAAAGCAGGCAAACCGATATTTTGCGGATAATCCACATTGCACCAAATCAGATTGCCTTTACCACCAAAATAGTCCAACACAGATTGGCAATGCCAGCTCGGATGGCGAAATTCAATAGCCAAAATATGATCTTTAAACCACGAAACTAGCTCAGCAAGGTAATAACGATTGGCGTGAGTGCGCTCAAAACTTGTCGGAAATTGAACAAATAAATTTGCCAAACAATGCTGATCTTTTAAAGGCTGCAACGTAGCTAAAAAAGTTTCTGCATTTTCTCTCGTTGCAATACGTTTATGGCTAAAATCCTGATGCAATTTCACCGAAAACTGTAATCGCCCTTGCGCCTTTTCCACCATCCCTTGCAACGCCTTTACCCCTATCGGTGCGTGAAACGTGCTATTGATTTCAATCGCATCATAATGCTGACTATAAATCGTCAAAAATTCAGTTTTGTCCGCACCAAAGGGATAAAGCGTACCGATTAAATCCGTATCGCTATAACCACCAGTGCCTATGTAAATATGGGGATTGTGCATTTGGTTTTGTTACAAAGTGAGAAATGGAATAAGTTTAGGGCGAAATCAGAAAAAGGCAAGAGGTTAGATTATTGATAAGATTTGCTAAATTTTATCGGGAAGTGAGCGCTTGTTTTTATTCCTTAAATTGACATCGACAAATAGTCTCGTCTAAACTTGCTTTAAAATTCAAGTTGTTAATATCTCTTTTGGAGTAATATATGAACACTATATTAAATAGCCTAGAACAATACTTTGAGCAGGCTTGTGATCAACATCCACAACTGCAATATCTCCGTTCACAATGGGGGTTTGATAAAGAGTTAATTAGTAAAGCTCTTCAAAATGTAGGTCATATTTTCCCACATTATAGTCGTCATGATGTATCACATTCAAAGCAGATTATTATCAATATTGAACGATTATTAGGAGATAAAATTCAATATTTAACAGCCACAGATATGTGGTTGATACTTGAAGCAGCATATTCACATGATATAGGAATGGTTATTACTCAAAAACAAATTGAAGATATGAATTCTCCTGCATTCAATGATTTTGTTCAGAAATTAGCGTTAGATGAAAAGAATGAATTATCTTCTTTTGCAAAAAAATGGATAAAAGATGAAGCAGTTCTACCACAAAAAGCAAAAGCACATGACTTTTTCCAGCAATATATTCAGCTATTAGCAGAATGGTATCGTCGTAAACACCCTATAAATTCAGCAAATATTGTTAGAAACCCGTGGGAAGAAATAGGATTAGACTCTTCAAGAAATGAACTTATTCCAAAACGTTTGTTTAATATTTTAGCTAAAATTTGTAAAGCTCACGGAGATAGTTTTGTGCAAATGCTAAAAGAGCTTCCTAAGGCAGAAGCAGGGTTAGGAACGGAAGATTGCCATCCATTATATGTTGCATGTCTACTTAGAATGGGGGATCTACTTGATATTGATGATAACCGATTCTGCCCTGTTATGATAGCGATGTGTAGCCATAATTTACCTTCATTAAGCCAAGCGCATCGGGATAAACATCTTTCAGTTCAACACTTTCGCCTAGATTCAGAACGCATTGAAGTTGAATGTGCTTGTCCAACTCCAGAATCTTATGAAGCTGCGTTTGATTGGTTCAAATGGTTAAAAATAGAATACCACAATCAAACTCAACATTGGGATCAAATAGTACCGAGTAAACAGCTTGGCAGGCTTCCAACCTTAATGAGTCCTAAAGTAACTATTCAGCACCCATATATCATTATTGAAGAAGGAAAAAAACCATCTTTTCAGCTTAATAAAGAAAGCATACTAAATTTAGTCAGAGGTTCTGGTTTATATAGTTCTCGTTTTGACAGTATCCGAGAAATATTACAAAATGCGGTTGATTCAACTCTTCACCGTATTTGGATTGAAAATAAAAATATATATGATTTTTCTAATCTTTCACCAATTGATGAAAATTATCTTAAACTCATAGAGAAATATAAAATTCAAGTTAATTTTGAACCCAAAAAACTTAATGATGATATATGGGTTTTAACCGTTAAAGATAAAGGTATAGGTGTTAGTCTTAATGATTTAAGATTTATGTTAGATATTGGTAGTACAAAATATAATAGTGAGAAACAAAAAAGATTAAATGAAATGCCAATGTGGTTTAGACCATCTGGTGCTTTTGGTATTGGACTACAAAGTGCATTTTTATTAGCTGATGAATTTCATATTACAAGTACATCTATGATTGATAGAAGATGTTTTGAAATACACTTTCATAAATATCAAGGCATTAGCATTAAGGAGATAGAGTATTCTGAGTTTAATTCTTTTGGGTGTGAGTTCAAGATAGATATTAAAGTAGAAAAACTTCCTAAAAGCTATAGCTATTCTCATCAGAATGAAATGTATGCAGAGATTAGTAGTAGGCTCAATAAATATGATATTACCAATTCTGAGTTTAGATTGGATTTCGTTGAGACTATGTCTATTCTAGGCCAAATAATAGAATTTAGTCGTAATTCTCCTGTTAAAATAGAGCTGCTTACTTATAAGAATGAGGTTTTAAATAAAAATATAGATTCTTCCTATTGGGATGAAAAGGAAAATATTATGTTATTTAATATTTCATTCGGAGACTTCTATGTGCCTCGTGTAGATACATTTTTTAGAGGACAGAAATTTTCAGATTTTTCAATATCTGTTCCGTGTGTGTATTGTGGAGTGGATATTTATTCCGAGACTGCGGATAATTTTCTTAGTTATAATAGAGAGAAAATTTTATCCACTAGTCGCTCTAGTGCAGTTAAGAAAATTCATAAAGTTATTAAAAACTATATTATGAGAAATTTTGATAAAATTCCAGATGATAAAAAACCTTTTGCAGCTCTCAGTTATTATTGTATCTCTGATGAAATGGAAATTCCAGAATCAAGCATCATTAATAAGATCAATGATGTTGATATTCAAGATTCATATAATCTAGAAGAACTGATAAATAAAATTAAGCAGAATCCGTGTGAGGAAAATATTGTTTTTATAGATGGAGATTATCATAATGAATTTCTTGAAGAGCAGACCATAAGAAATTATACAAGGAGAAATTTATTACACTTTCTGCTTTTGAGTATTACAAAATCAAATATTTTTTATTCTATTGATAAAGAAAAAATCGAGAAGGATTATGGATCTAATGTTGAATATGTTGATAAATTTACATATAGTTTTGATGAAAATGATCTTCTCCCTGTGTCAGAAAAATATTTGGTAGAAATTATTAAAGAAAAGAAAAAATCTAACAGACTTGGATGTAGATTGTTTTTTCCGGCCTGGGGAAAATATAGGGCATTATCTATAAACTCTGAAGGTTTTCATTATGGTGATATATTTAGATATATTTCATATAAAGATGATTTTTTGATCTTACCTATTGATTTTAAAAATGATATTACTGATGAAAAATTCTTTGATAGCTCTGAGAATCTCATAAATTGGATATATGACAACAAAAAACAAGATTACCTTAGTAAAGAAGACATTAATATCCTAATTAAGGATCTAATTGAAGAATTGAAGAAAATATTAGATTCATATATAAATGAAACTGAGTAGTCAAATAAAAGATAAGGCGGGTTAAAACCCGCCATTACATTAGGTTTTTTCAGTCTGAGGTTTCATATCCTACTTCATCGCCACACTCAACCATTTGCGCATTGTCACTTCATCCCAACCTTTGCCTTTGGCGTAGTCTAACGCTTGGTCTTGGTCACGCAGACTAGTATCATAGATGAAATTGTAAACTTTACTATCCCTCATCAACCGCACAAATAGAAATATTCCACTTACGAGCAATTTCTCGAATACATTCATATCCTTCAAAAGAGAAAATCATAAACAAGCAACTGTCATTGCCGTTCCAATAGTTACAAAGAGTGTAATTTTGTTGAGCAAGTGCTTGTTGAACGTAAGGGTAGAGTGCATCATTATAGGTTTCTTCAGGGCATTCGAGTTTGATTTTATTGGTCAACATACTATTGACAGCATCTTCCAATTCTTCCGCATCAAATTTCCAATCGGTCAATTTAGAAAGGGCTTGTTGTTCGAGAATATCCGCCAAACTTAGGCTCGGATAGAGTTGACTGTCCACAACAAACGCATTTTCATCCCAGTCGAAATATTCATCATAATGTGCGTGCTCAGGATCTGCTGGCAAAATCCCTTTTTCTTGCCAATATAAATACCCATCAGCCCATTCACCTTGTGCTTCAAAAAGGGCTGCAATGTCGTCTATATATTGTTCGATAAACTCATCATCTACGAGTGATAAGCGTAAAAGTTCGGAAAGATCTTGTTTTAATTCGGTGTTCATTTTTAGATACTTTTATCAATTTTTTTATTAATGTGAGGCTTATTTTCTATTTACTTAGCATAATCCCTCGCCCCAAAAATCGCCGTCCCAATTCTCACCATTGTTGAGCCACATTTAATCGCACTTGGCATATCATCAGTCATTCCCATTGAAAGCGTATCAATTTGTGCTTCTGGTAATGTTTGTTTGAGTTGTTCAAATAACGTGTTCATTTGAGTGAAGGCTTGTTCTTGTTTGGCAAGATCGTCTGTTGGGGCTGGGATCGCCATTAAGCCGCGGAGGCATAAGTGCGGTAGGTTTTGAATGTGTTTTGCAAGGTCTAGCATTTCTTCTGGTTGAATGCCCGATTTGCTTTCTTCGTCGCTGATGTTAATTTGGATTAACACATTCAAGGGCTTTTTGTAGTGTGGACGTTGTTCGTTTAAGCGGTCGGCAATTTTTTTGCGGTCGATAGTTTGCATCCAGTCAAAGTTTTCAGCCACTAATTTTGTTTTATTGGATTGTAGTGGGCCGATGAAATGCCACTCGAGTGTGATGTTTTGTTTCTCGAAGTATTGAATTTTTTCCACGCCTTCTTGCACATAATTTTCGCCGAAAGCCGTTTGTCCAGCTTGATAGGCTTGATAGATAGCTTCGACAGGTTTTGTTTTCGAAACGGCTAATAATTTGACCGCACTTTCAGGGCGGTTTATTTGGACAGCACATTGGCTGATTTGAGTTCGAATTTGGGTCAAGTTTTGTTGAATTGTCATGGAAAACTGTCCTGCTAAGTCATCGTTTGCAATATGTTTTTCTGTAAAAAATATCCGCTATATTACAAGAACTTGAGGGATTTTAAAAATTTACTGTTTTTTTTCATTTTCTGTTTGACAACCTCAGTAAATTTCGGTATTTCTTACGCATTCTTTTTTATTTTTAACCAATATGATGAATAAACGCACTACTGTAACGATGATTATGATGACTACCACCATTATTACGATTAATGGTGCGGGTTAGTGCGTAGAAAATAGATCACATTACACCAAACCCGTACTCAGTAAAAAGTGCGGGTTTTTTTATGAAATTTTTACCATATTTTTAAAATTCACAACATCGAGGAGAGTTTATTATGCGTGTATTAAAGTTCGGGGGAACGTCGTTAGCGAATCCAGCGCGTTTTTCGCAGGCGGCACAACTTATCGAAAAAGCCCATTTTGAAGAACAAGCCGCCGGCGTGTTATCTGCTCCAGCCAAAATTACGAATCATCTTGTCGCCCTTTCTGAAAAAGCCAGTTTAAATCAACCCACCGATTCTCATTTCAATGAAGCGTTAGATATTTTCTATAACATTATTCATGGTTTATATGAAGAAAATAATCATTTTGATCTTGAAGGGACAAAAGCATTAATTGAGGCAGAATTTGCACAAATCAAAGAGGTTTTAGAACAAATTCGCCAACAAGGTTCTGTGTCAGATGCTGTGAAAGCGACGATTGATTGTCGTGGCGAAAAATTATCAATTGCGATGATGAAAGCGTGGTTTGAAGCGCGTGGTTATGATGTAACGGTGATAAACCCCGTCGAAAAACTTTTAGCGCATGGCGGTTATTTAGAGTCTTCCGTTGATCTTGATGCCTCAGAAAAACGTGTCGATGCAAAATCAATCCCTACTAAAAATGTAGTATTAATGGCAGGCTTTACAGCAGGGAATGAGAAAGGGGAATTGGTTTTACTGGGACGTAATGGGTCGGATTATTCTGCGGCATGTTTAGCGGCTTGCTTGGGGGCGAGCGCATGTGAGATCTGGACTGATGTAGATGGCGTGTTTACTTGTGATCCACGTTTAGTACCTGATGCACGTTTATTACCAAGCCTTTCTTATCGTGAAGCGATGGAGCTCTCTTATTTCGGCGCAAAAGTGATTCATCCACGTACAATTGGTCCTTTGGTGCAAAAAAATATTCCTTGTTTAATTAAAAATACAGGCAACCCTTCTGCGCCAGGCTCGATTATCGATGGCAATGTGACATCGGAGCAACTGCAAGTCAAAGGTATTACGAATTTGGATAATGTTGCGATGTTCAACGTGTCAGGTCCTGGTATGCAAGGTATGGTTGGTATGGCTTCGCGTGTTTTCTCTGCGATGTCAAATGCGGGAGTCTCTGTCATTTTAATTACGCAATCCTCATCAGAATACAGTATCAGTTTTTGTGTGCCAGCCAAATCGGTTGAGGTGGCAAAACTGACGTTAGAAAAAGAATTTGAACAAGAATTAAGAGTAAATGCGCTGGAGCCAATTGAGGTGATTCGCGATTTATCGATTATTTCAGTGGTAGGTGATGGCATGAAGCAAGCGAAAGGCATCGCAGCGCGTTTCTTCTCAGCACTTGCTCAAGCCAATATTAGTATTGTGGCTATCGCACAAGGGTCTTCTGAGCGTTCTATTTCTGCGGTAGTTTCGTTAAATAAAGCGATCGAAGCGGTGAAAGCGACGCATCAAGCATTATTTAATAATAAAAAGGTTGTTGACGTTTTTTTGGTCGGCGTGGGTGGTGTCGGAGGTCAGCTGATTGAGCAAATTAAAAGTCAGAAAGCTTATTTAGCCAAAAAAGACATTGAAATTCGTGTTTGTGCGATTGCTAATTCCAATAAAATGTTGTTGAAAGCAGATGGTTTATGTTTAGAAAATTGGCAAACGGATTTAGAAAATGCGACTCAGCCGTCTGATTTTGATGTGTTATTGTCATTTATTAAATTACATCATGTTGTGAATCCTGTTTTTGTGGATTGTACGTCGGCAGAATCTGTGTCAGGTTTGTATGTGAGAGCGCTGTCGGAGGGATTTCATGTAGTGACGCCAAATAAAAAAGCGAATACACGAGAGATGGCGTATTACAATGCATTACGTGAGCAAGCGCGTAATAACCAACGCAAATTCCTGTATGACACTAACGTAGGGGCAGGTTTACCAGTGATTGAAAACTTGCAGAATTTGTTAGCTGCAGGCGATGAAGTCGTTAAATTTAACGGGATCTTATCTGGCTCGCTTTCTTTTATTTTTGGTGAGTTAGAAAATGGTCTTTCTTTATCCGAAGCGACCGCACTTGCGCGTGAAAAAGGCTTTACTGAGCCTGACCCTCGTGATGATTTATCAGGACAAGATGTGGCACGGAAATTATTGATTTTGGCGCGTGAAACAGGATTACAACTTGAACTGGCTGATGTTGAGGTAGAAAGTGTTTTACCTGCTGGCTTTGCAGAAGGGAAATCTACCGCAGAATTTATGGCAATGTTGCCAGAATTAGATGCACAATTTGCACAACGTGTTGCTCAAGCAAAAGCGAAAGGCTGTGTGTTACGTTATGTTGGACAAATTGAAAACGGAAAATGTCAGGTATCGATTCGAGAAGTTGAAGAAGAGGATCCGCTGTATAAAGTGAAAAATGGTGAAAATGCGTTAGCGTTCTATACGCGTTATTATCAACCCGCACCATTGCTTTTACGTGGATACGGTGCGGGTAATGCAGTAACTGCAGCAGGTATTTTTGCCGACATTTTAAGAACATTACAAAACTAATCGGTTATTAATCAAATGGAAAATAAGATGCTTAGAATTTATGCACCAGCATCCAGTGCAAATTTAAGTGTGGGCTTTGATACATTGGGGGCGGCAGTGTCCCCAATTGATGGCTCATTGCTAGGTGATGTGGTGCAAATTGAATCTATTCCAAGTGGATTCGAGCTAGAAAGTGCGGGTTATTTTGTGCGTAAATTGCCAAAAGAACCACAAAAAAACATTGTTTATCAGGCATATGTTTTATTTAGCGAGCGTTTAAAATTACGTGGTACGCAAGTGCGTCCATTGCGTTTAACCTTAGAAAAAAATATGCCGATTGGTTCTGGTTTAGGATCCAGTGCGTGTTCTATCGTGGCGGCGTTAGTAGCGTTAAATCAATTCCATCAAGAACCATTTTCTAAAATGGAATTGTTAGAGATGATGGGCGAGTTAGAAGGGCGTATTTCGGGGTCAATTCACTATGATAACGTAGCGCCTTGCTATTTAGGTGGCGTGCAATTAATGGTGCAATCACTGGGCAATATTTGTCAAACACTACCATTTTTTGATGAATGGTATTGGGTGTTGGCTTACCCTGGGATTGAAGTGTCAACGGCAGAAGCGCGCGCTATTTTACCGAAAAGCTATACTCGTCAAGATGTGATTGCACAAGCGCGCCATTTAGGGAGCTTTGTTCACGCCTGCCATACTAAACAAGCACAACTTTCTGCCTTAATGATGAAAGACGTAATTGCTGAACCTTATCGTGAAGCGTTATTACCAAATTTTGCCGACGTGAAACAAGCAACTCGTGATTTAGGCGCGTTAGCAACGGGGATTTCAGGCTCAGGCCCGACGATTTTTGCCATTGCACCAGATTTAGCCACTGCAATGAAATTATCAACCTATTTAGAACATCATTACTTGCAAAACAATGAAGGCTTTGTGCATATTTGTAAAGTGGACAACCAAGGTGCGAGAGCGCTCGATTAATTGAAAAACGGAAAACAATATGAATTTATACAACATCAAACACCCTGAAGAACAAGTGAATTTTGCACAAGCTGTCCGTCAAGGTTTGGGTAAGAACCAAGGCTTATTTTTCCCTGAAAACATACCGCACTTTGATGACATTGACAGCTTACTTGCATTGCCATTAGTTGAGCGTAGCCAAAAAATTCTTGGTGCATTAATTGGAGATGAAATTGCGGAAAGTCAATTAGCACAAATGGTGAAAAATGCGTTTACGTTCCCCGCGCCAGTGGTAAAAGTAGAAGAGGGGGTTTATGCACTTGAGTTATTTCACGGTCCAACGTTAGCTTTTAAAGACTTTGGTGGGCGCTTTATGGCGCAAGCGTTAGCGACTGTGCGTGGTGACGGTAAAATCACGATCCTAACTGCAACTTCTGGTGACACAGGTGCAGCAGTTGCACACGCATTTTATGGCTTAGAAAATATCGACGTGGTGATTTTATACCCACAAGGAAAAATCAGCCCACTACAAGAAAAATTATTCTGTACATTAGGCGGCAATATTCGCACTGTGGCAATTAAAGGGGATTTTGATGATTGCCAAGCTTTAGTAAAACAAGCATTTGATGATGCAGAATTACGTCAAGCGATTGGGTTAAACTCGGCAAACTCAATTAATATCAGCCGTTTGTTAGCGCAAGTTTGTTATTACTTTGAAGCAGTAGCACAATTGCCGAAAGACGCTCGTGACAATGTAGTAGTGTCTGTACCAAGTGGTAACTTTGGTAACTTAACAGCCGGTTTAATTGCTAAATCACTGGGTTTACCAATTAAGCGTTTTGTGGCTTCAACCAACGTGAATGATACGGTTCCTCGCTATTTACGCAGTGGAAATTGGCAACCAAATGACACTGTTGCGACCTTATCTAATGCAATGGACGTAAGCCGTCCAAATAACTGGCCACGTGTTGAAGAATTATTTAAGCGTAACGGTTGGGCATTGTCAGACTTACATTCAGATGCCGTCAATGACAGTGAAACGGAAGAAACTTTAAAACAAATGCACGAAAAAGGGTATTTATGTGAGCCACATGGTGCGGTTGCTTATCGTGTATTAAAACAAGATCTTCAAGCGGGCGAAACAGGTTTATTCCTTTGCACTGCACACCCTGCGAAATTTAAAGAAAGTGTAGAACGCATTTTGGATCTTGAATTAGACCTGCCAGAAGCGTTAGCAAAACACGCTGTATTGCCATTACTTTCTGATGTGATGGAAAATGATTTTACTCAATTAAGACGCTATTTGCTTGGATAATAGGCTCACCTCTCCTGTAGTATGTGACAGGAGAGGTCATTTTTCTCTTCAGAGATAGTAATGGGCGGTGTAATATTGCAAAATGACAGCCTGTTTTATTACAAACGCGCTAGAGATTGTTACATGACCACATTCATTGCCTACGGTAATATTCATCAACCCTATCCTTTAGACACCATCCCGCCAGAATTATTGACGGAAAAATTACGTCAGCCTATTAAAAGCCTGAACACGCGTGTGAAGATTCGCCATCGTTGTCGTTGGGTCGCACATTTTTTATTGTGGCAACTCCTCAAAATGTCAGAAAAACCTACCGCACTTTTGAAACATATTGATTACAGTGAAAGTGGGCGCCCGCAGTTGCCGGTGGAAGAGATTGACTTTAACATTAGTCATTCGGGGGATTGGGTGGCAGTGATTTTGAATGTGAATGCAGAAGGACGAAGTGCTGTTGGGATTGATATTGAGTGTCCGAACAAACCGCGTGATTTTTCGGCGTTATTAGCTCATTTTGCTCCCAAAGCTGAACAAGCTTGGTTTTTACAGCAAGCTTCTCCTCAGGATGCTTTTTATTTGACCTGGTGTTTGCGTGAGGCTGTGTTGAAATCACAAGGGATAGGAATCGTGAAATTAGCCGAAGTGAAGCACGATCCCATTTTACGTCAGATTCACTCAACGTATTGCCCTGCAGGTCAATTAGTGTTTACGCAGGCACTCCCTTTTTATTTGGCTTTTTTTGTTAACAGCGAAACGCCAATCAGCTATCAATGTATGGTGTGGCATGAACAAGGGTTTAAGCCTGTGTCATTACACCAAACCGTGCACTATGTGGTTAACCCATGCTAACAATAATGATGACGGTTAGTAAAACATGCATATTGGCAAGGTGATGTAGATGATTTTCTCTTACGCACTTTAAATCATAAAAAATATCCCCATTTAGTAGTGGGTTTCGTTAGACTTCACAACATATTTTGTTTAGACTGTTAAAATTTGTTTAAGCAAGTAACAATTTTTTGACAAATGGAGAACGTAATGTCATTGAACGGTTCAGATCAAGATCCTTGGGGTAAGCCAGGACAAAAAAAGCCTGAAAATCATCGTCCTGATCACAACGAGGGAGAACAGCCGAGTTGGAATGATCATTCGCATGGTAGAAAAGGCAATCAAGAGCAATCTCCTCCTGATATTGAAGAGATGTTTAATAATCTGTTGAAAAAATTAGGGGGGAATGGAAATAAACGCGGTCGTTCAAATTCAGGCGGTTCGTTTAATTTCGGTAAATTATTACCAATCGCAGCGGTGATTGGCGCGATTGTGTGGGGAGTCAGTGGTTTCTACACAGTGAAAGAGGCTGAGCGCGGCGTAGTTATGCGTTTTGGTGAGTTGCACTCAATTGTACAACCAGGTTTAAACTGGAAACCGACTTTTATTGATCGTGTGATTCCAGTTAACGTGGAACAAGTGAAAGAGTTGAGAACGCAAGGTTCGATGTTAACCCAAGATGAGAACATGGTAAAAGTAGAAATGACAGTACAATACCGCGTTCATGATCCAGCAAAATATTTATTTAGTGTAACCAATGCGGATGACAGTTTGAATCAGGCGACTGACAGCGCATTACGTTATGTCATTGGTCATATGTCGATGGATGATATTCTGACGACAGGGCGTTCAGTGGTACGTGAAAATACGTGGAAAACCTTAAATAATATCATTGAACCTTACAATATGGGCCTTGAAGTAGTTGATGTAAACTTCCAATCAGCTCGTCCGCCAGAAGAAGTGAAAGATGCATTTGATGATGCTATTAAAGCACAAGAAGATGAACAACGTTATATTCGTGAAGCTGAAGCTTATGCACGTGAACGTGAACCAATTGCGCGTGGTGATGCACAACGTATTTTAGAAGAAGCAACGGCGTATAAAGATCGTGTCGTATTAGATGCCAAAGGGGAAGTAGAGCGTTTTGAGCGTTTATTACCAGAATTTAAAGCCGCACCAGAGCTATTACGTGAGCGTTTGTATATTCAAACAATGGAAAAAGTAATGGCGTCTACCCCTAAAGTAATGTTAGATGCAAATAGTGGCAATAACCTAACGGTTTTACCACTTGAACAAATTTTAAAAGGACAAGCGAGCAAAACTCATGCTGCACAAAATCCTGTAGAGGAGTCGCGTCCAGTTCCTGTTATTCGTGTTGAAACACCGTCGGCGCCATCGACTTCATTACCTTCAACAAGACAAGAGACAGTTCGTCAAGGGAGATTTAATTAATGCGTAAGTTTTTAACCCCAGCGATTCTTGTTATTGCTGCTGTTTTATATTCGAGTGTGGTCATTGTATCAGAAGGAACGCGTGGCATTATGTTGCGTTTTAGCAAAGTCCACCGTGACGCTGATAACAAAGTGGTCGTGTATAATCCAGGCTTACATTTCAAGATTCCTTTTATCGACTCTATCAAAATTTTAGATGCTCGTATTCGTACACTCGATGGTCAAGCTGATCGTTTTGTGACGGTTGAGAAAAAAGACTTACTTGTGGATTCTTATGTGAAGTGGCGTATTAGTGATTTCGGGCGTTTTTATACTGCAACAGGGGGCGGTGATTATGCTCAAGCTTCTAACTTGTTGCGCCGTAAAGTGAATGACCGTTTACGTTCAGAAATTGGTTCACGTACGATTAAAGACATTGTTTCTGGTACACGTGGTGAATTAATGGATGGGGCACGTAAAGCTTTAAATACGGGCGCGGATAGTACCGCTGAACTGGGAATTGAAGTGGTTGATGTACGAGTAAAACAAATCAATTTACCAGATGAAGTATCCTCATCAATTTATCAGCGTATGCGTGCTGAGCGAGATGCTGTTGCACGTGAACACCGTTCACAAGGTCGTGAGAAAGCCGCATTTATTCAAGCGGATGTGGATCGTAAAGTCACGTTAATTTTAGCGAATGCAAACCGTGCCGCGCAAGAGTTACGAGGCTCTGGTGATGCGACCGCAGCTAAAGTGTTTTCTGACGCTTTTTCGCAAGAACCACAATTTTATAGTTTCTTGAGAAGTTTAAAGGCTTACGAAAGCAGCTTTGCAAATTCAGAAAATATGATGATTTTAAAACCAGATAGTGAGTTCTTCCGCTTTATGCAGGCTCCTACGAAGTAATCGGGTCATAAATAAAAAAGCGTGAGAAAAATACTCACGCTTTTTTATTGTCATGATGACGCATCTAACATTATGGTTTTTAAATATTGAAAGATGTCTCGATAAGCCTTAGGTGGTTTATTTTGTTCTTTTTCTTTTTGTGCGGCACGGATTAAATTGCGTAAATGCTGGCGATCCGCGTCAGGATGTTCGGCTAAAAATTGAGTTAATACCTCATTATCAGCAATTAATGTATCACGTAGCATTTCCAGTTTGTGTAACATAGCTTGCTGCTGGTTATGTTTATTTTCTAGCTTTTCTAGGGCATCTTGAATAGGTTCTGCCTCTATATTACGTAATAACTTTCCAATGTATTGTAATTGGCGACGCTTCGCTTCTTTTTGTAATCGTTGTGCGAGCTCAATTGCTTCAAGTAATTTCTCATCAAGTGGGATTTTGTCTAACTTGGCTTTATTGAGGTTGACCAGTTTTTCCCCGAGTTTTTTTAATGCTTCGGCATCGCGTTTGATTTCACTTTTACTTACCCAAATAATTTCTTCTTGCTCTTCTGCATCCCAATTGGTGTTATCCCAATCAATGCTATTTTTGCCACGCTTTGCCATTTTCTTTCCTTTAATCTTACAAAATTCAGCGAACATTTTAGCATGAAATTTTAAAATAGGATAAAATGCCCCAAATTTGTTTGAAGGAAGTAAGATGAAAAATACTGAACAATCCACCGCACTTTTAATGCAGCAAGAACAAGCGTTACGTGATGCGGTCAGTTATGCGGTTGACGTGGCACAAAAAGCAGGTGCAACAGCGGAAGTGGCGGTCACCAAAGTGAGTGGCTTATCCGTTTCTACACGTTTACAAGAAGTTGAGAATGTTGAATTTAATAATGATGGTGCTTTGGGCATTTCTGTGTATTTAGGTCAGCAAAAGGGGAATGCGTCTACTTCTGACTTAAGTCATGGGGCAATTAAGAATGCTGTCGAGGCGGCATTAGCGATTGCAAAGTATACGTCAGCCGATGATTGTGCGGGGCTAGCAGAACGTGAATTAATGGCGTTTGATGCCCCTGATTTAGATTTGTATCATGCTGCCGAGATGGATGTGGATCGTGCATTAACACTGGCACTTGCAGCAGAGCAAGCCGCATTGTCATATGATAAACGTATTGTAAATAGCGAAGGAGCTGCGTTTAATTCACATACTGGTGTACGTGTCTATGGTAACAGCTATGGTATGCTACAAAGCTACTTATCTAGCCGTTATTCACTCTCTTGTTCTGTGATAGGTGGGATAGATGAACAGTTAGAACGTGATTATGAATATACTATTTCACGTAATCTGAACCAGCTCGAAAGCGCCACATGGGTGGGGGAAAATTGTGCAAAGAAAACATTATCACGTTTGCAACCACGTAAATTAGCTACACAACATGTTCCCGTAATTTTTGCCAATGATGTAGCGACGGGATTAATTAGTCATTTAACTGCGGCAATTAGTGGTGGCAGTTTATACCGCAAAGCAAGTTTTTTACTTGATCACTTAGGTAAACGCGTATTACCCGAATGGTTTCAGATTAGTGAACGCCCACACTTAATCGGTCAACTTGCTTCTTCTCCTTTCGATAGCGAAGGGGTGCGTACACAAAACCGAGAGATCATTGAACAAGGTATTTTGCAAACTTACCTTTTAACTAGTTATAGCGGTAAAAAATTGGGGATGCAAAGTACAGGGCATGCAGGCGGCATCCATAACTGGTTCGTCAAGCCCAATATGACAGGTGGATTACCTGCATTGCTACGAGAAATGGGGACAGGCCTATTGGTCACCGATTTAATGGGGCAAGGCGTAAATTTAGTGACGGGGGATTATTCACGTGGCGCAGCAGGATTTTGGGTAGAAAACGGTGAAATCCAATATCCTGTAGCAGAAATTACAATTGCCGGTCAGTTAAAAGAGATGTTACGTCATATCGTGGCGGTGTCTGATGACATTGAGCATCGTTCGAATATTCAGACGGGAGCAATTTTACTCGATACATTAAAAGTATCAGGAAATTAATTTTTGAAAATGATAATAATTCTTATTGACAAGAGAAAATAATTTGCTAAGATACACACATCTGTTAGAGATTCAATTGAAAATGATAGAGTAGATCATTTTCAGTCAGGGTCATACTCCAAACAGGTAGAGTAGAAAGTAAATTCGTTAGGGTATTTATAGGCTGAAGGTTTAAACTTCAGCCTTTTTTTTGTAGAATGAGCTTTTATCATCCCTCCTAAATACAAGGTAAACAAAATGAAAAAACATCATGTTGGTATTTTAATCTCGGAAGAAAAAGTTCGTGCTCGCATTCAAGAACTCGGTCGTGAAATTACGCAGTATTACCAACAAAAAGCAGTAGAAAAAGTGATTGTGGTTGGACTGTTACGTGGTTCATTTATGTTTATGGCGGATCTTGTCCGTGAGATTAACTTGCCTGTTGAAATTGAATTTATGACAACATCAAGTTATGGCAGTGGTATGACGACAAATCATGATGTAAAAATTAGCAAAGATCTCGATGGCGATATTAAAGATGAGCATGTCTTAATTGTTGAAGACATCATTGATACAGGGTATACACTGCAAAAAGTCCGCGAGATCTTAAAATTACGCGATCCAGCGTCATTAACCATTTGTACATTGCTAGATAAACCCTCTCGCCGTGAAGTCGATGTGCCAGTTGAGTGGGTTGGCTTTACTATCCCTGACGAATTTGTGGTAGGTTACGGTATTGATTATGCGCAACGTTATCGTAATTTAGGTTACATCGGTCATGTTGTGCTAGAAGAATAAGGTCGTTTTTAGCGTTAAAAGGAGAAGTTATGTATTTTGATCAAATTAAAGCAGAACTGAATGAAGCGGCAGACGTGTTAAATACATTCATAAAGGATGAAAATAACATCAAGCTAATTCAGCAAGCCGCGCTATTAATTTCGGATAGCTTTAAGCAAGGTGGAAAAGTGTTATCTTGTGGTAATGGGGGGTCACACTGTGATGCCATGCACTTTGCTGAAGAATTGACAGGGCGTTATCGTGAAAATCGCCCTGGCTATCCTGCGATTGCCATTTCAGATGTCAGTCATTTAAGTTGTGTGAGTAATGATTTTGGCTATGAATATGTGTTCTCACGTTATGTTGAGGCTGTGGGACAAAAAGGCGATGTTTTGTTTGGTTTGTCAACGTCAGGTAACTCTAAAAATATCCTTAATGCGATTCAAGCTGCTAAAGAGAAAGGCATGAAGGTTATTGCGATGACGGGTAAAGATGGTGGAAAAATGGCAGGGTTAGCCGATGTGGAAATTCGTGTGCCACATTTTGGTTATGCTGATCGTATCCAAGAGATTCACATTAAAGTGATTCATATTTTAATGATGCTAATTGAATTTGAGATGGCAAAAGTACAATAATCGCGAATTTGAACATAAGTAAAGTGCGGTTGATTTCTTTGCTTTTTTAGATGAAACAATCCTCTTTCATGTTATGAGAGAGGATTTTTTATTTGTAACATTTTTTATACAAAATTTGTTTGCATAATTATGCAATAAATATTAATATTATTGCAGTTTTAAATTGTAGAGATTTTTTGAACAATGGCAATTAGTGTTAAAAATTTAAACTTTTTTTATGGTACTTCACAAGCGCTGTTTGATATTAGCTTACATGCAGAGGAAGGGGATACTGTTGTTTTGTTAGGACCAAGTGGGGCGGGCAAAAGCACTTTGATTCGCACGTTGAACTTATTGGAAGTTCCAACATCGGGTGAGTTAGTGATTGCAAATAATCGTTTTGATCTTTCTGCAACTACTGCAAATCCAAAACAAATTTGCCGATTACGTCAAGATGTGGGTATGGTTTTTCAACAGTATAATTTATGGCCTCATTTAACGGTGATGGAAAATTTAATTGAAGCCCCTAAAAAAGTATTGAAATTAGATGATGAAACCGCTCGCGCACACGCCTTGGAATTATTAAAACGCTTACGTTTAGAGCAATTTGCTACGCGTTTTCCATTACATCTGTCTGGAGGACAGCAACAACGTGTCGCGATTGCTAGAGCGCTGATGATGAAACCACAAGTTTTATTATTTGATGAACCCACTGCTGCGTTGGATCCTGAAATTACTGCACAGGTAGTTGATATTATTAAAGAATTACAACAAACGGGTATTACTCAAGTGATTGTCACTCATGAGGTCGCTGTTGCAAAAAAAGTGGCAACCAAAGTCGTGTATATGGAACAAGGACATATTATCGAAATGGGCGATGCGAGCTGTTTTGAATCGCCAAAAACAGAGCAATTTAAACAATATTTATCACACTAAAATAAGGACACAACATGAAAAAATTACTTTTAACCGCACTTTTAGCAAGTACTGCCTTTGCCGCCAATGCGAAAGATATTACATTCGCGATGGAGCCGAGTTATCCTCCTTTTGAATTAACAAATGAGAAAGGGGAAATCATCGGTTTTGATGTGGATATTGCGAAGGCAATTTGTCAAGAAATTCAAGCAACATGTCATTTCAAAGGACAAGCATTTGACAGTTTGATTACGGGGTTACGTTCTAAACATTTTGATGCAGCCATTTCCGCTATTGATATTACAGAAGCTCGTGCAAAACAAGTGAGTTTTAGCGACCCTTATTACGATAGTTCAGCTAGCTTTATTGCCGTAAAAGGCAAAGCAGACTTAGCAAATGCGAAAAAAGTTGGCGTGCAAAATGGTACTACTTTCCAACAATATGTTGTGGCGGAAGCAAAACAATATCAGCCTGTGCCTTATGCAAGCTTGCAAAGCGCAATTCTTGATTTGAAAAATGGTCGAATTGATGTGATTTTTGGTGATACCGCGGTACTCGTTGATATGTTACAGAAAGAAGAGAGTCTAGGTTTCGTTGGCGATAAAGTGACAAATAAAAAGTATTTTGGTAATGGACTTGGTATTGCGGTTAATAAAGCCAGCAAAGCATTATTAGATGATTTGAATAAAGGGTTAGCGGCAATCAAAACCAGTGGTGAATACCAAAAAATTTATGATAAATGGATGACAAAATAATCGATTATGTTTTTTGATTATCTTTCTTTGATGTACACCGCAACCCTAATGACCTTAGGGTTAGCGGTTTGTTCGTTGATTGTTGGTTTAATTTTATCAATTTTATTTGTTGTATTAGAAACAAGTAAATGGTCATGTGTACGTAAACCAACTTCTGTTCTTGTTACACTCTTACGTGGTTTACCCGAAATTCTTGTCGTTTTGCTCATTTATTTTGGCTCGACAGAAGTTGTAGAAATGATTACGGGTGAATTCATTCAATTTAGTGCATTTAGTTGTGGTGTTTTCGCACTTTCTATTATTTTTGCGGCTTATGCTTCTCAGTCGTTACGTGGTGCAATTCAAGCGATCCCACTTGGACAATGGGAATCTGGGGCGGCGTTAGGATTAAGTCGAAGTTATACTTTTATCCACATTATCATGCCGCAAGTTTGGCGTCATGCATTGCCAGGATTAAGTAATCAATGGTTAGTGTTATTGAAAGATACCGCTCTAGTGTCTTTAATTGGAGTAGAAGATTTAATGCGTCAAGCAGAATTAGTTAATACAGTGACACATCAGCCTTTTACTTGGTATGGCATAGCCGCACTATTATATCTTGCGATTACTTTAGTGAGCCAAGTTATTATTCGTAAATTGGAATGGCGTTTTACTCGCTTTGAAAGAGGAGTGAAATGATGTTTCAAGATTATTTTATGGTGATTGCACAAGGGATTCCAACGAGCTTATTACTCACTGTCGTCTCACTGAGTGTCGCCTTTATTTTAGCAATTGCTTTTACATTTGGTCTAGCCATGGGCAATAAGCTGGTCAAATGTGGTATTAATGTGTATTTGACGTTATTTACGGGGACGCCTTTATTAGTGCAGTTTTTCCTTATTTATGCTGGACCAGGACAATTCCAATGGATCGTAGAGAGTTCACTTTGGCCGCTCTTATCAGATGCGTGGTTTTGTGCGATGTTGACACTTGCATTAAACAGTGGTGCGTATTCTACACAATTGTTTTATGGCGCAGTGAAAGCGATTAGTAAAGGACAGTGGGAGAGTTGTGCGGCTCTAGGTTTTACTCGCTTAGAAACATTAAAGATTTTGATTCCTTATGCGTTAAAACGTGCATTGCCCTCTTATAGCAATGAAATTATTTTGGTCTTTAAAGGCACCGCATTAGCTTCGACCATTACCCTTATGGATATCATGGGCTATGCGAGACAGCTATATGGTACCGAGTACGATGCGCTGACGATTTACAGTATTGCGGGTGGGATTTATTTAGTGATCACAGGAATTGCTACTTTGCTATTACGCAGATTAGAAACAAAAGTCTTGTCATTTGAACGTCTAGAAGTTGATAAATCTTAGCAATATGAGCAAAGTGCGGTTAAAAAAAGCGAATTTTAATAAAATTCGCTTTTTTTGTTAATTGACAATCCAGCTAGCGATACCAATCACTAAGGCAAAAATAACAAACCAGACTAAATGTAATTTAGCGCTTTGTTTATTTATTGCTTGATTATGTAAACGCCGTTCTTCTAGTTTTTGTCGATAGATGGCTAAATCTTCTTCTTTAAAGGAGAAGCCACAATTTGGACATGTTATGGCGCTTTCACTGACTTTACGTCGACATTCTGGACAACGATGTAATGCCATTTTTCCTCTCTTATTTAACTTATGATTGCTTGACGGAGATAAATGTGTATAAAAGAGCAGTCATTTTTTCACAAATTTTAAACAAAATCGACCCTGTTATTTGAGTATATTGATGATGTCAGAAGAGAAAAGTGTGGTTAAAGCGTGATAGTTATCACAAAGTTGTAAATATCTTGTGATGTAGATTTATTCTATAGTTTACTTGGTTGTAACAACTGAAATAAAATACGCAGGGCTTTTTATAAGAAAAGTTGTTTAAATATTAATCTACTTAAGATAGGTAATTTATTATGTTATGGTTCTTCTTTTGCGTTGCAATATTAGTGATCGGCTATTTTGTATACGGTAAAATTATCGAAAAGATCTTCGTGATCAACCCGAAAAAAGCAACGCCAGCTTACACAATGAATGATGGTGTTGACTATATGCCTATGTCAACTAAAAAGATTTGGTTGATTCAGCTATTAAATATTGCAGGTACAGGTCCAATTTTTGGTCCTATCCTTGGGGCATTATATGGACCTGTTGCGATGTTATGGATCGTAGTAGGTTGTATTTTTGCTGGTGCAGTACACGATTATTTCTGTGGTATGTTAAGTGTACGTAACGGTGGTGCATCAATGCCAACGTTAGCGGGTCGTTATTTAGGTGCGCCTGTTAAAGCATTCATCAACATGCTAGCCGTTGTGCTATTGCTTTTAGTTGGTGTGGTATTCGTTGCGAGCCCTGCAAAACTATTAAGTACGATTACAATGGATAGCTTCGGTGTCGTTGAAAGCACTGGTGCTGCAGCAACTGTCTTTGGTTATGATGCTGCTACTGTATTAGTGATCTGGACTACTATTATTTTCGTTTACTATATCGTCGCAACGTTACTACCAATTGATAAAATCATTGGTCGTATCTATCCATTATTTGGTGCGTTATTACTCTTCATGACTTTCGGTATGATGTATGGCTTAGTTAGCAGCCACTTAAATACTGCTGAGCCAATTGAGTTTTTCCGTACTGTTGGTGGATTAGATTTTGAGAAATTCTTCCAAAACTTACAACCAAAAGGTGATTTACCAATTTGGCCATTACTATTCTTAACTATTTCTTGTGGTGCATTATCAGGTTTCCATGCGACACAATCTCCATTAATGGCGCGTTGTGCACAAAATGAAAAAGAAGGTCGTTTCATTTTCTACGGTGCAATGATTGCAGAAGGTGTGATTGCATTAGTTTGGTGTGCAGTTGGATTAAGTTTCTACCAAGATCCAAATGAATTACAAGCAGCTATCGCAGCAGGTTCTCCATCAAAAGTGGTTTATGATTCTTCAATCTACTTCTTAGGTGCAGTAGGTGGGGTATTTGCTATTCTTGGTGTAGTTGTTCTTCCAATTACATCTGGAGATACTGCCTTCCGTGCTGCGCGTTTAATCATCGCTGAGTTCTTTAAATTCGAACAAAAAACATTAGCTAAACGTCTTGTGATTGCTGTGCCATTATTCGTATTAGGCTTTATCGTTTCGAAAATTGACTTCAGCGTATTATGGCGTTATTTCAGCTGGGCGAACCAAACCACTGCAATGGTGATGTTATGGACTGCAGCAGCTTACTTATTCCGCTATGGTAAATTCCACTGGGTATGTACCTTACCAGCGATGTTTATCAGTGCAGTATGTTTCACCTACTTAGCGTACAACAAAATCGGTTTCAACTTAGATTACCAACTTTCTGTGTATATTGGTTTAGGTTTAACCGTATTCTGTAGCGTATTGTTCTTTACTTTATTGAAACCAATTGCAAAAGGTGATCCTGATTCGTTGGTGGATGATTTAGTTAAACAATAATTCATAGATTGCTATTTTCTATTACACCCTATCAAGTGCACTTGGTAGGGTGTTTTTTTGCTTTTTCTCATGTCCAACATGATGTGATTTTCCCCTTTTCTTTCATCGTCAAAAATATACAAAACTTTACTTCTGAAACCATGAAATTGCTTGCAAGTTAATCAAAGTAATACTACACTTAAGAAAAGTGGTAATAAGTGGAGTTTTGTGGTAAAAGTGGGCAAAAAATTCCTAAATTTCATCTTGTAACAATCACAAAGGGAAACAACCATGTTTCGTGGCGCATCAGCAGTTAATTTAGATTCGAAAGGTCGTATTGCGATCCCGACTCGTTATCGTGCTGAAATTCTTGAACAAAGCGCAGGTCAAATGGTGTGTACTGTCGATATTCGTCAGCCTTGTTTGTTACTTTATCCATTAAAAGAATGGGAATTAATTGAACAAAAACTTTTAGCCTTATCAAATTTCGAGCCAACGCAACGTAGCTTACAGCGTGTGATGCTAGGTTATGCCACTGAATGTGAGCTAGATAGTGCAGGACGTATTTTAATCAGTGGGCCATTGCGCCAACATGCTAAATTAGAAAAAAGCCTGATGTTAGTTGGGCAATTAAATAAGTTCGAAATTTGGAGCGATGCAGAATGGCAAGCCCAGATTGAACGTGATATGGCACTCGGTGCAAGTGGTCAATTTGCACTATCTGAAGAATTAAAAATGCTGTCATTATAAAGAAAGGTTTACTTTCTCACAACAGAACAGCAGCACTAGCAAAGGATAAGCGGTGCAGTCGCACCGCCTTATCTTACTCTTAATATTTTATTTCCTTTATTTTGTACCATTGGTAATTGCTATGAATATACAGAATACTTTTTCGTCGCCTGATCATATCACCGTTTTATTACATGAAGCGGTTGAAGGCTTGGCATTGAAAGAAAAAGGGATTTATATTGATGGTACTTTCGGGCGAGGTGGGCATTCTCGTTTGATCCTTTCTCAATTGACCGATAATGGTCGTCTTATCGCGATTGATCGCGATCCGCGTGCGATTGCTGAAGCAAATAAAATTCAAGATCCCCGTTTCCATATTGAACACAACAGTTTCTCTGCGATTCCTGAAATTTGTGAAAAGCTAGGTTTGACGGGTAAAATTGACGGTATTTTATTAGATCTAGGAGTCTCTTCTCCTCAGTTAGATGAAGCTGAGCGTGGTTTTAGTTTTATGAAAGATGGTCCGTTAGATATGCGTATGGATACGACTCAAGGTCTTTCTGCAAGCGAATGGCTACAACAGGTTTCCGAACAAGATTTAACGTGGGTGTTAAAAACATTCGGTGAAGAACGCTTTGCAAAACGTATTGCCACTGCTATTGTGAATTATAATCAAGCCGCACGCCAAAATGGTACTGAGCCACTGACTCGAACACACCAACTTGCAGAATTAGTCGCAAGTGCAATCCCTTTTAAAGATAAACATAAACACCCTGCTACTCGTACTTTCCAAGCAATTCGTATTTTCATTAACTCAGAATTAGAGGAATTGGAAAGTGTGTTGCAGTCCGCATTAACAGTTTTAGCTGAAAAAGGACGTTTATCTATTATTAGTTTTCACTCATTAGAAGATCGCATGGTGAAACATTTTATGCGTAAGCAAAGCAAAGGAGAAAGCCTTCCTAAAGGTTTGCCATTACGCGAGGACCAAATTCAAAAAACACAAACATTAAAAACGATTGGTAAAGCGATTATGCCAAGTGAACAAGAGCAAGCGTTGAATCCTCGCTCAAGAAGTGCGGTATTACGTGTTGCGGAGAAAATCTAATGTTAGATAGCAATGAGCGTTATCCATTACATCATATTATTGTAGAAGATCTTTTTCATGCGAATAAAACGATTATGGCGTTGTTATTATCTATTGTGATTACTGCATTAGCAACGATTTGGATGACACATCAAACCCGTATTCTTGTAGCAGAAAAAGGGCAATTAGTGATTGAACATCAAGCGCTTGAAAATGAATATTTGAATTTGAAACTAGAAGAAGCAACGCAAAGTGATAATACTCGTATCGAAGCAATTGCCCATCAATTTGGTATGAAACGCGTTCAGCCTGAACAAGAAGTCTTGATCCTAGAGTGACCTTTGGGGATGACAAAATGGTGAAATTTAATACGACAAAGAAAATTAAACGAGCAAAACCCATTACTGTTGCTAAAAATGACGCGATTAAACTGAATAAACCGAAAGTGGTGTATGAAAACAGTTTTTTAAAATGGCGTTATTTTGTTTCGCTCGCCGTCATTATGAGTTGTTTAGTCGTATTAATTGGTAAAGCGGCAAATGTGCAAATCATTAATTCTGACTCGCTAATGGATGAGGCGGATAAACGTTCTTTGCGTACACAAGAAATCCAATCAGTACGAGGTTCTATTTTAGATCGTCATGGTCAGTTACTTTCTGTCAGTGTACCGATGTATTCTATCGTGGCAGATCCTAAAGATATTTTTGAGAAAAATTCCCTTGTTGATAAAGCGCGTTGGAAAGCCTTAGCAGATGCAGTAGGCATGTCATATAACGAGATGATGAAGCGCATTGAAAAAAATCCGCAGTCTCGTTTTGTCTATATTTCACGCCAAGTTTCTCCTACTGTTGCAGACTATGTGAAAGCACTGAAATTACAAGGTATTGTGCTAAAAAATGAAGCACGCCGTTTTTATCCTCGTGTAGAAGAAGTTGCGCATTTGATTGGGTATACCAATATTGATGGTGAGGGAATTGAGGGAATTGAAAAGAGTTTTAATTCCCTACTCATTGGTAAATCAGGCTCACGGACTTATCGTAAAGACAAGTTTGGTAATATTGTTGAAAACATTGCAGATGTTAAAAAATATGACGCACAAGATGTGACGTTAAGTATTGATGAAAAACTGCAATCCATGGTATATCGCGAAATTAAAAAAGCCGTAGCCGAAAATAAAGCAGAATCAGGGACTGCCGTGCTTGTGGATGTTCGCACTGGTGAGGTGTTAGCAATGGCGAATGCCCCGTCTTATAATCCGAATAATCGTGTGGGAGTGAAGGCAGATTTAATGCGTAACCGTGCTATTACGGATACTTTTGAGCCTGGTTCAACAGTGAAACCCTTTGTTGTCCTTGCTGCATTACAACGTGGGGCGGTTAAACGCAATGAAGTGATTAATACAGGACCATTAGTGTTAAATGGACATGAAGTGCGCGATGTGGCACCACGTGATCAGCTCACGTTAGATGGTATTTTAGAGCATTCAAGTAACCGTGGGGTGAGCCGTTTGGCTTTACGTATGCCTCCGAGCGCATTGATGGAAACCTATATGAATGCTGGGCTGGGTAAACCAACGGATTTAGGTTTAATTGGCGAACAGTCTGGTCTCTTGAATGCGAATCGTAAACGTTGGTCTGATATTGAGCGAGCTAACGTTGCTTATGGCTATGGGATTAATGCAACACCACTACAAATTGCACGTGCCTACGTGACGTTAGGCAGTTTTGGGATTTATCGACCGCTATCAATCACAAAAGTGGATCCACCTGTGATCGGTGAACGAGTTTATCCTGAAAAAATTACGCGTGAAGTCGTGAATATGATGGAGAAAGTGGCGATTAAGAATAAAAAAGCGATGGTTGAGGGTTATCGTGTCGGTATTAAAACAGGGACAGCGAAAAAATTAGAAAATGGTCGTTATGTGGATAAATATATTGCTTATACTGCGGGTGTAGCACCCATTTCTGATCCGCGTTATGCCTTAATTGTCCTGATTAATGATCCTAAAGCTGGGCAATATTATGGTGGTGCGATTTCTGCGCCTGTGTTTTCGACTATTATGGGGTATGCCTTGAGAACAAACAATATTCCGCCTGACGCAGTATCGCAAGATAAAATAGCAAAACGGGTTGTCCGTTTGAATAATGATAATGGAACAAAAACAAACTAAGAAGAAATTATGCGAAAATTAACCGCACTTTTGGGGCAAGTTGAACTTGCCCCAAACATTGAACTGACCGAAATGATTTTAGACAGTCGAGCTGTACAGCAAGGCTGTCTTTTTGTTGCATTAAAAGGTCACCATGTTGATGGTCGTCAATACATTGCACAAGCCATTGAAAAAGGGGCAAGTGCGGTGTTAGCAGAGGCAGATTCTGACGCTCAACATTTACATGTGGCGTGGAAACATGACGTACCCGTGATTTCATTTTATCAACTTAGCCGACATTTATCGCAATTGGCGGATGTGTTCTATGGACAGCCTTCGCAAAAATTAACGTTGATTGGAGTGACAGGAACTAACGGTAAAACCACGGTTTCGCAGTTGTTAGCGCAGTGGAGTACGTTGTTAGGTCATAAGAGTGCGGTGATGGGAACGATCGGTAATGGATTAGTTGGTCAAGTTAAAGAGGCAACAAATACAACAGGCTCTGCTATTGAAATCCAAGCGGGATTAGCGGATTTTGTAGCCAAAGGAGCGGATTTTGCTGCCATTGAAGTGTCATCGCATGGCTTGGTGCAGCACCGTGTGGACGCGCTGCATTTTGCAGTAGCGATTTTTACTAATTTGAGTCGTGATCACCTCGATTACCATCATACGATGGAAAATTATGCTTTAGCGAAAAAACGTTTATTTGTAGATTTAACATCTCAGCATCAAGTTATTAATGCAGATGATGAGATTGGGCGTGCATGGTTAGCTGAATTACCTCATGCTGTTGCCGTCAGTTCATGTGCTGAGTTTTGTCCTGCCCAAGCGCAGCAGAAGTGGTTAAAAGCAACACAAATTACCTTTACAAATAAAGGCGCAACGATTGAATTTGAGTCAAGTTGGGGAAATGGACAATTACAAAGTCAGTTAATCGGGGCCTTTAATGTCAGCAATTTGCTTTTAGTCTTCGCGACACTTCTTTCTCTCGGATATGACATAGCACAGTTAATGAAAACGGCAGCACAGTTGACTGGAGTATGTGGGCGAATGGAAATGTTAATGGCAGAGAAACAGCCGACAGCGATTGTGGATTATGCGCATACCCCTGATGCATTAGAAAAAGCGTTACAGGCTGCTCGCTTACATTGCCAGGGTAAACTTTGGTGTGTGTTTGGATGTGGTGGCGATCGCGATCGCGGGAAACGCCCACTTATGGCAGCGATTGCTCAGCAATTTGCAGATCACGTCATCGTGACGGATGATAATCCACGCACCGAATCGGCTACACAAATTGTCGCAGATATTTTGACAGGATTTGAGAAACCAACAACGGTAAATGTGATTCATGATCGTGCAGCGGCAATCCATTTTGCGCTGCAGCAAGCTGCCATTGAAGATGTGATTTTGATTGCAGGTAAAGGACATGAAGATTACCAGATTATTGGCACACAAAAGCAACATTTTTCAGATCAAGAAACGGTTCAAACTTATTTTGAAATGAGTCATCAACATGCTTAAATTAACGACAAAACAATTAGCGACAATTTTATCTGCACAATTAGTGGGCTCAGAAACAGTCACTGTTGAGACTATCAATACGGATACTCGTCAATCAGTAGCGAAGAGTCTCTTTTTTGCTTTAAAAGGCGAGCATTTTGATGCGCATGATTATTTAGCACAGGCCGTGGAACAAGGCGCCGTTGCATTAGTTGTTCAACAAGTGAATCCCTTGATTGTAGTACCACAATTAGTGGTGAAAGATACTCGTCTTGCACTCGGTCTTCTCGCAAAATGGGTCAAAAACCATGTGGCGCCTTTAACTGTGGCAATGACAGGATCATCGGGTAAAACAACCGTGAAGGAAATGACGGCAAGTATCTTACAAAGTGCGGTAGGAAGAGAGCATGTTTTATTTACTCAGGGCAATTTTAATAATGACATTGGGGTACCTTTGACGTTATTACGTTTAACTGAACAACATCAATTTGCCGTGATTGAGCTGGGCGCTAATCATCAGGGGGAAATCGCTTATACTACCAGTTTGGTTCAGCCGAATGTGGCGCTTGTGAATAACGTGGCTGCGGCGCATTTAGAGGGGTTTGGTAGTATAGAGGGGGTGGCAAAAGCAAAAGGGGAAATTTTCCGCGGACTGCGTTCAGATGGTATTGCTATCATTAATAAAGAGCATAATTATTACCCAAAATTCTGGGCGACAGAAATTGGTACGCGTCAAGTTCAGTATTTTGGTTATCAAACACCTGATGCAGATTTTTATGCAGATAACGTGCAGTTTACCGAGACGGGTTCAACCTTTGATTTACATACTCCAGCGGGTCAAGTTCGCATTAATTTATCTTATTTAGGCGAGCACAATATTAAAAATGCGTTGGCGGCAACGGCATTAGCTATGAATGTTGGAGCAAGTTTATCTCAAGTTAAACTCGGGCTGGAAGTGCGTTCACAAGTGAAAGGACGGTTATTTCCTATTCAACCTTGTGACAATCTCTTATTGTTAGATGATACCTATAATGCGAATGTCGACTCTTTGCAATCTGCAATTAACGTGCTAAAAAAATATTCAGCTTTTCGCATTTTAGTAGTTGGCGACATGGCAGAATTAGGCGAAAATACACAGTTTTGTCATCAACAGGTAGCAGACTGGGCTGAATCGGCTCGATTGGATGCTGTGTTTTCTTTTGGCGTGGAAAGTGCGGTCATTTCTAGTGCCTGTTTAGGACAACATTTCACAGATAAAACAAGACTTTGTGCTGAGTTGACAACATTGATTCAAGAAAAATTAGAACAGAATCAGCCTGTTGTCTTGTTAGCAAAAGGGTCTCGTCGTATGAAGATGGAAGACGTCATTAATACATTGAAGGAAAATTTTGTATGTTAGTTTGGCTGGGTGAGTTTTTACAACAATATTACAGCGGGTTTAACGTTGTTTCTTATATTACAGTACGTGCAATTTTGGCATTATTAACGGCATTGTTATTGTCATTGTGGATTGGACCGAAAGTCATTCGTCGCCTGCAAGTACTTAAGTTTGGTCAAGAAGTCCGTAATGATGGACCTGAGAGCCATTTTAGTAAACGTGGTACACCAACGATGGGGGGGATTATGATCCTCTTTGCGATTGGAGTAAGCACACTTTTATGGGCAAATTTAGCAAACCCTTACATTTGGTTTAGTTTATTCGTGCTGTTTGGTTATGGCGCCGTTGGGTTTGTTGATGATTATCGTAAAATTACACGTAAAAATACCGATGGCTTAGTGGCACGTTGGAAATACTTTTGGCTGTCTGTCATTGCGTTAGTCGCTGTGTTCGGAATGTATGCTTTAGGTAAAGACACCGATGCAACACGTTTAGTGGTACCTTTTTTCAAAGAGGTGATGCCACAGTTAGGGATATTTTATATTGTATTAGCATATTTTGTGATCGTTGGTACCAGTAATGCCGTCAATTTAACCGATGGGTTAGATGGGCTAGCCATCATGCCAACGGTGCTCGTTGCGGGGGCATTCGCGTTAATTGCTTGGGCAACAGGTAATATTAACTTCGCGGAATATCTGCATATTCCTTATATTA
This sequence comes from Pasteurella sp. P03HT, assembly GCF_054052285.1. NCBI lineage: Bacteria > Pseudomonadati > Pseudomonadota > Gammaproteobacteria > Pasteurellales > Pasteurellaceae > Pasteurella > Pasteurella sp. P03HT. The sequence goes on along the minus strand of NZ_JBSIUM010000001.1, from coordinate 172,808 downwards.
AATTTAGTGCAGAGTTAGTTGTGTTCTGTACCGCGATTGTCGGAGCAGGTTTAGGGTTTCTTTGGTTTAACACTTATCCTGCTCAAGTGTTTATGGGCGATGTGGGATCATTAGCGCTGGGTGGCGCATTAGGGGTGGTTGCAGTATTAGTACGCCAAGAGTTTTTATTAGTGATTATGGGCGGAGTATTTGTCGTAGAAACGCTCTCCGTTATTTTGCAAGTCGGTTCTTATAAACTACGTAAACAACGTATTTTCCGCATGGCACCAATTCACCATCACTTCGAATTAAAAGGCTGGCCAGAGCCACGGGTAATTGTGCGTTTTTGGATCATTTCTTTAATGTTGGTATTGATTGGATTAGTAACGCTAAAACTGCGTTAACGAGAGAAAGGATAAAAGAGAAATCATGCAAACTTGCTATCAAAATAAAAAAATCTGTGTGATTGGATTAGGAAAAACAGGATTATCCTGTGTTGATTTTTTATTAGCTAAACAAGCAGATGTCTGTGTTATTGATACTCGACCACATCCTGCGGGCGCTGACCAATTACCTGCACATGTGCCACTCCATACAGGAAGTTTGAATCAGCAATGGTTGCTTGACGCAGAGATGATTGTGATTAGTCCTGGACTTGCCGTGAAAACACCTGAAATTCAAACCGCACTGAATGCAGGCGTGGAAGTGATTGGCGACATTGAGTTATTTTGTCGAGAAGCTACTAAACCGATTATTGCGATTACTGGTTCTAACGGGAAAAGCACCGTGACAACACTGGTAAGTGAAATGGCTAAAGCCGCTGGATTAAATGTCGGAATGGGGGGCAATATTGGAATTCCCGCCCTGTCTTTGTTGACGCAATCTTACGATCTTTATGTGCTTGAATTATCTAGCTTCCAATTGGAAACCACATACAGTTTACAAGCCATTGCGGCGACGGTATTGAATGTGACAGAAGATCACATGAATCGTTATGTGGATCTAGAAGACTACCGTCAAGCCAAACTGAAAATTTATCAAGGCGCAACAACCGCGGTCATTAACGCAGAAGATCCTCTCACTCGTGCGGATAACTTAAAAAGTGCGGTCAGTTTTGGTGAGAAAAATGCAGATTATTGGTTAAAAACAGAAGAAGGCAAGGCGTATTTAATGGCAAATACAGACTGTATTTTAGCCTGCGATGAAATGAAATTAGTCGGACGTCATAATTACATGAATGCCCTTGCGGCCATCGCGTTAGCACAAGCTGCTGGAATTGGCTTAGTGGGGATTCGTGATGCTTTACGTCATTTTTCTGGCTTAGACCACCGTTTTCAATTAGCGCATATTGCCCATGGTGTACGTTGGGTCAATGATTCAAAAGCCACCAATGTGGGCAGTACTGTGGCGGCCTTAACAGGATTACATGTAGCAGGCACCTTACATTTATTACTCGGCGGTGATGGTAAAGGGGCTGATTTTTCAGAATTAGCCTCACTAATTAATCAGCCGAATATTTATTGTTATTGTTTTGGACAAGATGGCAAGCAATTGGCAGCACTTTCAGCGCAAAGTCAGCTTTTTGAGACCATGGCACAAGCGATCGAATCTTTGCGTCCAAGATTAAAAGCAGGGGATATGGTGTTACTGTCTCCTGCCTGTGCAAGTCTCGATCAGTTCCCGAGTTTTGAAAAACGAGGCGAAGAATTTACGCGTTTAGCACAATTAAGTTAGGTAAGCTCTCTATGCCATTATTTGAAAAAGTAAGACAGCAATATGATCGTTGGACGCGTATTACACCGACCAATTTGTTGTACGATCGTGCGTTACTTTGGTTATTTATTGTATTACTCTTAATTGGGCTGTTAGCGGTGTCATCGGCATCGATTCCTGTTGGTACACGTTTATTTAAAGATCCTTTTCATTTTGCTAAACGCGATGCAATTTATGTTTTCCTTTCTTGCCTGACTTGTTATTTATGCGTACAGGTGCCTATTGAAAAATGGGAAAAATGGCATGTGCGTTTGTTTGCATTTGCGTTGTTTTTACTGTTAATTGTATTAATTCCAGGCATCGGTTTATCAGTCAATGGCGCAAGACGTTGGATTCCAATGGGATTATTCAATTTCCAACCTGCTGAGTTTGCGAAACTGGCATTAACCTGTTTTCTTGCCAGTTATTTTACTCGTAAATATGATGAAGTACGCAGTCGCAAGTTAAGTGCATTTAAGCCTTTTGCTTTAATGGGCTTGATGGGGGGATTCCTGCTGGTGCAACCTGACTTGGGAAGTACCGTTGTGCTCTTTGTCATTACATTCGGTTTGCTTTTCATTGTTGGCGCAAATTTCTGGCAATTTGTTGGCTTAATTGCATTGGGAGGCTTACTGTTTGTTTGGCTCGTTTTGTCTTCCGCATATCGTTTAAAACGTTTTACGGGTTTTTTAGACCCTTTCAAAGATCCTTATGGGACTGGCTTCCAATTATCTAATTCTCTCATGGCATTTGGACGTGGTGAATGGGTAGGGGAAGGATTAGGGAATTCTATCCAAAAATTAGAATATTTACCTGAAGCACATACTGACTTCGTAATGGCAGTAGTGGGAGAAGAGTTCGGTTTCTTTGGTATTGTCGTCATTGTGATTTTACTGGGTCTGCTGATTTTAAGAGCAATGAAAATTGGACGTGAATCATTATTATTAGAACAGCGATTCAGGGGATTTTTGGCGTTTGGAATTAGCTTTTGGATTTTTTTCCAAGGGTTTGTCAACTTAGGTATGTCATTAGGGCTCTTACCAACAAAAGGATTAACGTTTCCTTTAATCAGTTATGGTGGCTCCAGCTTAATTATTATGTCAATGACAATCGGCTTATTATTGCGCATTGATCATGAAAATCGCTTAATGCAAATTGGGCAAGCACGCCTGCGAGACGATTAAAAGATTTGAACACCTCACCGCACTTTATGGCATAAAGTTAGCCAATTGAAAAAGTAAAAGGAAACAACGTGACAGAGCAGAATAAAAGATTATTAGTGATGGCAGGGGGAACTGGTGGACATGTTTTCCCCGCGATTGCAGTGGCGCAATGCTTACAGCAGCAGGATTGGGAAATTTGTTGGCTTGGGACCCAAGATCGTATGGAAGCCCAACTGGTACCTAAACATGGTATTCCGATTAAATTTATTCAAATATCAGGCTTACGTGGTAAAGGCATAAAAGCGTTACTTTGCGCGCCTTTTACTATTTTTAGAGCGGTTTTGCAAGCACGTAAAATTATTCAAGACTATCAACCACATGCGGTATTAGGGATGGGGGGCTATGTTTCAGGTCCTGGTGGGTTAGCCGCAAAATTATGCGGGGTCCCTGTCATTTTACATGAGCAAAATGCGGTAGCTGGTTTGACAAATAGTTGGTTAGCAAAAATTGCACAACGTGTATTACAGGCTTTCCCAACGGCATTTCCTGAGGCAGAAGTGGTGGGGAATCCAGTACGACAAGATTTATTTTTAACACCTAGCCCAGAACAACGTTTTGCACAACGAGAAGGAAAATTACGCGTCTTAGTTGTGGGAGGAAGCCAGGGGGCCCGTGTATTAAATCATACGTTACCTGATGTTGTTGCACACTTGCAGGATAAATTAGAGGTTCGCCACCAAGTTGGGAAAGGCGCTGTGGCAGATGTGAAGGCTCGCTATGCACATCATGCTTCCGTCGTAGTGACAGAATTTATTGATGATATGGCAGAAGCGTATGCTTGGGCAGATATTGTGATCTGTCGTTCTGGTGCGTTGACGGTTTGTGAATTGGCTGCGGTTGGCACACCTGCAATTTTTGTGCCTTTCCAACATAAAGACCAGCAGCAGTATCTCAATGCCAAATATTTAGCGGATGTCGGCGCAGCAGAAATTATTCAGCAACAGGATCTGACTGCTGAAAAGCTGATAGCCTTATTAAACCAACTCGATCGCGAAAAATTACTGACTATGGCGATGAAAGCCAAAGCAATGGCGACGCCATTAGCAGCACAACGTGTAGCAGACGTAATCATTGAAGAAGCAAATTAAAAGAAAGCAGGACAGAAAAATGATGACATCAAAATGTGGAAAAGAATTTCAACAGCGCGTCAGAGATATGATTCCAGAAATGCGGCGTGTACGCCAAATTCATTTTGTTGGTATCGGTGGTGCCGGAATGGGCGGGATTGCCGAAGTATTGCTGAATGAAGGTTATGTGGTAACAGGTTCAGATATTATGGAAAGTGCGGTGACTCATCGCTTAATTTCATTTGGTGCCCAAATTCACTTCACTCATGCAGCTGAAAATATTGAGGGCGCAAGTGTAGTTGTCGTGTCGAGTGCCATCAAACCTGACAATGTGGAAGTGTTAGCGGCAAAAGAAAAACGTATTCCCGTGATTCAACGTGCCCAAATGCTCGCTGAAATTATGCGTTTTCGTCATGGTATTGCCATTGCAGGCACACATGGCAAAACGACTACCACTGCAATGGTGTCTATGATTTATGCTCAAGCAGGGCTTGATCCTACGTTTGTTAATGGGGGATTAGTGAAATCAGCTGGGACCAATGCACATTTAGGTTGTAGCCGCTATTTAATTGCAGAAGCCGATGAAAGTGATGCCTCTTTTTTACATTTACAACCGATGGTTTCGGTTGTCACCAATGTTGAACCTGATCACATGGAAACCTATCATGGTTCCTTTGAAGAAATGAAGCAAACTTATGTGAATTTCCTACATAATTTGCCGTTTTATGGTTTAGCTGTGTTATGCGCTGATGATGCGGTATTGACCGAGTTGATGTCTAAAGTCGGGCGTCAGGTCATCACTTATGGCTTTGATCCAAAAGCGGATTATCGTATTGAGGATTACCAACAAACTGGTTTTCAAGGGCACTATACCGTTATCACGCCAGCAGGTGAACGCCTTGATGTTTTACTCAATGTGCCAGGAAGACATAATGCGTTAAATGCTACGGCAGCACTCGTTGTTGCCAAAGAGGAAGGCATTTCTAATGAGGCGATTTTAGCAGCACTCGCTGATTTCCAAGGTGCAGGACGTCGTTTTGACCAACTGGGGCAATTTATTCGTCCAAATGGTAAGGTGATGCTTGTTGACGATTATGGTCATCATCCAACAGAAGTCGGTGTGACGATTCAAGCGGCGCGACAAGGTTGGGAAAATAAACGTATTGTAATGATTTTCCAACCACATCGTTATTCTCGAACACGGGATCTTTTTGATGATTTTGTGCAGATCTTATCTCAAGTGGACGTGTTAATTATGCTCGATGTGTATGCGGCAGGAGAAACACCAATTGCAGGGGCAGATAGCCGAGCATTGTGTCGCTCAATTCGTAATTTAGGGAAAGTCGACCCAATTTTTGTGGCTGATCCAAATCAATTAGGTGAGATTCTCGATCAAGTATTGCAAGATGGTGATTTAATTTTGGCACAAGGCGCGGGCAATGTGAGTAAAGTGGCTCGCCAATTAGCAGAACGTTGGACAACAGAATAATGGATAATAAGATGAAAAAAGCATTGAAAGAACAAAAAATTGCGGTGTTATTGGGAGGAACCTCGGCAGAGCGTGAGGTGTCATTAAATTCAGGTCAAGCGGTATTAAATGCGCTATTAAGCCAGGGATTCGATGCGCATCCGATTGATCCCAAATATTTCCCAGTCGCGAGTTTGAAAGAACATGGCTTTGAACGTGTTTTTAATATTTTGCATGGACGAGGTGGCGAAGATGGCACGATGCAAGGGCTATTAGAGCAAATCGGAATGCCTTATACGGGGTGTGGTGTCATGGCTTCGGCGCTCACAATGGATAAGATGCGGACTAAAATGCTGTGGAAAGCGTTTGGTTTACCCGTCGCAGAGATGGAAATTGTGACAAAAGCGAATGTTGAAGAACTTAATCCCACCGCTGTTGTCGAAAAATTAGGCTTGCCATTGATGGTCAAACCTTCATTAGAAGGTTCTAGCGTCGGCTTAACGAAAGTAAAAACCGTTGATGAACTCAAAAGTGCGGTAGATTTTGCACTAAAATATGATGAAACCGTGTTAATTGAAGAATGGCTATCGGGAGATGAATTAACAGTTCCTGTATTAGATAACGAAGTTTTGCCATCTATTCGTATTGTACCAGAAGGCGAGTTTTATGATTATGAAGCAAAATATCTTTCAGATAATACACAGTATTTTTGTCCATCAGGCTTAACGCCAGCACGTGAAGAAGAACTTAAACAATTAGTAAAGCGTGCTTATGATGTAGTGGGTTGCCGTGGCTGGAGTCGAATTGATGTGATGCAAGATGATAAAGGTGAATTTCGTCTAGTTGAAGTGAATACTAACCCAGGGATGACAAGCCACAGTTTATTTCCTAAGTCTGCTGCAACAGTCGGCTATTCTTTCGAGCAGTTAGTTGTCAAAATTTTGGAGTTAAGTGCTGAATGAGAGGCCTAAAACGTAAAACAACACAAGGCATAAAAAAAGCAAGTGACTCACGAAACCTTTTTATTAAGAATGTTAAATTGGCGAGTGCGTTATGTTTTTTTGCCGTGTTTTTTTATGCTTATGCTAACTGGCAAACTTTAATGGAAAAGCTAGATGATAAACCGATCAGTGCATTTATTCTAACGGGCACACCAACATTTACTACTTATGACGATATTCGTGATGTTGTCGTAAAAATGGGGGATTTAAAAGGTTTTTTCGGGCAAGATATTGATCTGGTTCGTGAACAAATTGAAACCATGCCTTGGATTAAAGGCGCAGTCGTTCGTAAAATTTGGCCAGATAAACTCAGTATTGCTCTTGCAGAATATACGCCAATAGCAATTTGGAATGAGGGTGAATTTTTATCTCGTGATGGTGTGATTTTCCAACTACCTTTTGACAAGTTAAAAGATAAAAACTTACCTCATTTATCTGGGCCTGATTATCAAAGTGAGAAAGTGCTTGAGGCTTGGACATTAGTCGAGGCAAATTTAAAAGAAAAAGGGCTGGTACTGAAAGCGGTCGCAATCGATGATCGTGGTGCATGGCAAATTGTACTTGATAATGATCTTGTATTAAAATTAGGCAGAGGTGAGTGGAAAGCAAAACTTGACCGTTTTGTAACAATTTATCCACAAATAGAAATCCCAGAAAATAAGAAATTATCTTATGTTGATTTGAGGTATCGTGTTGGGGCAGCAGTGGGGTTTGCCGATGCTGACACACATTAATTAGATGATATGAAGTGATAAAAATGGCAAAAATTGTGGAATCGAAAATTATTGTTGGATTGGAAGTCGGTACCTCTAAAGTCGTGGCTTTAGTTGGCGAACTTTTACCTGATGGTGTCGTCAATATTCTTGGTGTGGGAAGTTGCCCAGCTAAAGGGATTGATAAAGGAAATATTACAGACTTAAATGCCGTGGTCACTTCTGTTCAACGTGCGATTGAACTCGCAGAATCCGTTGCAGATTGTGAAATTATTAGTGTGACATTAGCGATTACAGGACAGCACATTCAAAGCTGGAATGACAGTGGTGCCGCGCCGATCGCAGATGGTGAAGTGACACAAGAGGATATTGATGCCGCCTTACATACGGCTAGCTCAATCAAAATGCCAGAGGGATTAGCTGTTTTACATCGTTTGCCACAAGAATATGCGGTTGACCAACAAAAAAATATTAAAAATCCGCTTGGTTTCCAAGGTGGGCGTTTAACCTCCAATGTTCACTTAATTGCCTGTCATCAAGATTGGCTAAATAATTTACGTCAGGCTGTCGAACGGTGTAAGTTAAAAATTGATAAAGTGATTTTCTCTGGTATTGCGACGAGTCATTCTGTTTTAACCGAAGATGAGAAGGATTTAGGTGTTTGTTTAATTGACTTCGGTGCGGGTACGATGGAGGTCATGGTTTATACCAATGGGTCGTTGCGTTTTAGTAAAGTGATTCCTTATGCGGGTAATCGTGTCACAGATGACATTGCTTATGATTTAACGACATCACGTGTTGAAGCTGAGAACATTAAAGTGAAATACGGAAGTGCTGTCAGTCCGCCAAGACAAAATCCAGAGGAACAATTTGATGTAATGAGTATTGATGGCAGCGTGATTGAGCGCTGTTCTAAAGCCCGTTTGTCGATGGTGACGGCTGGACGTTATAAAGAAATTCTAGGATTAGTGAAAGAAGAGTTGCTTCAGCTTAAATATGATATGGAAAGTAAGCAAATGAAATTTGAGTTGATCGCAGGGATTGTGATCACTGGTGGGGGAGCACAAATTAAAGATTTGAAAGAGTGTGCCACAGATGTATTTGGTCTACATGTCCGTATTGGCAACCCATTGAATATTGCTGGCGTCACCCATTTAGTTGAGAAAAAACCTCAATATTCAACGGTGCTTGGTTTACTGCAATATGAATACTGTAGCAATGATGAAAGCCCAATTAACGATGCATATAGCAATGAAAGTGGATTTCTTGGTTCTTTATGGTCAGGAATGAAAAAATTTGCAAAGAAAGTGGGTTCAGAATTTTGAGAATTCCGATTTTTCATCTACAATAAGAAATATTTAAGTTTTAATAATGTGCTTGCAGAGAATTAGCATTGACGGAGAATAAATATGTTTGAACCAGTAGATTACGATCTTGGTGAAATGGACGGCGCTCTCATCAAAGTAGTGGGTGTCGGCGGCGGTGGCGGTAACGCCGTGAACCATATGGTCGCCAGTATGGTTAAAAATGATCTTGGTGGCACACTATTAGACGAAGCTGTCATGAACTCAGATGAGCATGGTAAAATTATTTTTTACGCGGTGAATACTGATGCTCAAGCATTACGTAAAAGCCAAGTTCAACAGACGGTACAAATCGGTGGTTCAACAACGAAAGGTTTAGGTGCAGGTGCTAATCCAAATGTCGGACGTAAAGCGGCTGAAGATGACCAAGAAGCGATTCGAGCAATGCTTGAAGGGGCAGATATGGTTTTCATCGCAGCTGGTATGGGCGGTGGTACAGGAACTGGTGCTGCTCCAATTGTCGCGCAAATTGCAAAAGAATTGGGTATTCTAACCGTTGCAGTCGTCACTAAACCATTCTCATTTGAAGGCAAAAAACGTATGTTGTTTGCTGAAATGGGTATTAAAGAACTGTCAAAACACGTCGATTCTCTGATTATTATTCCAAATGAGCAATTAGCGAAAGCATTACCGAAAAATGCAACGTTGCTCCAAGCTTTCTCTGCAGCTAATGATGTATTACGCAATTCTGTAACGGGTATTTCAGACATGATTACCTCGCCAGGTTTAATTAACGTTGACTTTGCGGACGTACGTACTGTGATGTCTGAAATGGGTCAAGCCATGATTGGTTTCGGTTCTTGCAAAGGCTCAGCGGGTGAAGGACGTGCAGAAGAAGCAACTCGTATTGCGGTGAAAAGTGATTTATTAGAGCGTGTCGATCTTTCTGGTGCAAAAGGGGTGTTAGTCAATATCACATCAGGGATGGATCTTGGTTTAGATGAATTTAATGTTGTGGGTCAGACTGTGGCTGAATTTGCCTCAGAAGAAGCTACAGTTGTTATTGGTACTACATTAGTTCCTGAGATGGTTGATGAAATCCGTGTAACGATTGTCGCAACGGGGATCGGTGATATTGAACCGCCAGAAGTTGCACATATGCATCGTCAGCAACAGCCAATTCAACATACTGTGGGTGAATCCAGACCCTTACAACCCGCAAACTTAAGTAGTAATCAAACTGCGACGCAAAGTTATGGTACTCAACCGAGCCATATCCCGCCACGTCCAACTGATTTAACGAAGACAAGTATTTTGGATACGCCAATTACAGCTCGTCCAACGAATAACTTGCAAAAAGATGAAAATTTGTTTAATGTACAAAATTTCATCCGTAATACAGATAAATAATTTGAAATTAACCTTGTTGTCAATACAATAAGTTAAGAGAAAAATATGATTAAACAAAGAACATTAAAACAGAGCATTAAAGTCACAGGTGTTGGGTTACACAGTGGGAATAAAGTTACCTTAACGTTACGTCCTGCGATGCCAAACACGGGAGTGATTTATTGTCGTACCGACTTGAATCCACCTGTTACGTTTCCTGCAAATGCTAGCGCAGTACGTGATACGATGCTTTGTACTTGTTTAGTAAATGAAGAAGGTGTGCGTATTTCGACGGTAGAACACTTAAACGCGGCATTAGCAGGTTTGGGGATTGATAACGTCATTATTGAAGTCGATGCGCCAGAGATTCCGATCATGGATGGAAGTGCGAGTCCATTTATCTATCTTTTGCTTGATGCTGGTATTGAAGAACAACAAGCCGCGAAGAAATTTATTCGCATTAAACAAAAAGTCCGTGTAGAAGACGGAGATAAATGGGCAGAATTTACCCCATATAATGGCTTCCGTTTAGACTTTACTATTGATTTTGAACATCCTGCGATTGGTAAAGATGTGCGTAATTATGTGATGGATTTTTCTGCGCAAGCATTCGTACAACAAATTAGCCGTGCAAGAACGTTTGGTTTTATGAAAGATATTGAATATCTTCAATCACAGGGGCTTGCATTAGGTGGAAGTTTAGATAATGCGATTGTATTAGATGACTACCGTATTCTTAATGAAGATGGTTTACGTTTTAAAGACGAATTAGTTCGTCACAAAATGTTAGATGCAATTGGTGATTTATACATGGCGGGTTATAATATTATTGGTGATTTTAAAGCCTATAAATCAGGACATGGTTTGAATAATAAATTATTAAGAGCTGTGTTAGCAAATCAGGATGCGTGGGAGTTTGTTACATTTGAAGATAAACAAACGGTACCACAAGGATATGTTGCACCAACGCAAGTGTTGATTTAATTCACATACCGTGATGAAAAGCTATACTTTGTAATGAAGTATAGCTTTTTTGTTTTATAAGAATATCGTTCACTGGATCATCACGCTCTTTAACGGAGATGAACGATTAAAACAAAATTAAATTTTACGTCCCTATCCACTCATTATTTTTTAATTCAAAGAGAGTAATTATGTTTAACTTTTCATTTCAGTTACCGACAATCGCCTTATTTGGTCAGGGGCAGATATCGTCTATTTCTGAACATATTCCCGCAAACTCACGTATTTTAGTGACAACGGGAGGTGGCAGTGTAAAAAGAAACGGAGTGTTTGCACAGGTTGAGCGAGCATTAGAGGGATACTATTGGGTTGAATTTAGTGGGATTGAACCTAACCCAACTTATGAAACGTTAATGAAGGCTGTTGCATTAGTGAAACAAGAAAAATTAGATTTTATTTTGGCAGTGGGTGGAGGTTCTGTATTAGATGGCAGTAAATTTATTGCAAGTGCGGTTCATTTTAATGGCGAACCTTGGGATATGTTAGCGAAACATGCCCCAGTTGAACGTGTTTTACCAATTGGCACGATTATGACTTTATCTGCTACAGGGTCAGAAATGAATGCTTATGCAGTCATTAGCCATCAACAACGCGCAGAAAAACTGGCATTTTCATCACCATTAATACGCCCTGTTTTTGCGGTTTTGGATCCAACTACAACATATTCACTTCCAGCCAAACAGACTGCTAACGGCGTTGTTGATGCATTTGTACATACTTTCGAACAATATATGACTTATCCCGTCAATGCGAAGATCCAAGATCGCTTTGCTGAGGGCGTGTTTCATACATTAATTGAAGAAGGACCGAAAGTGCTTGAGAACCCAATGGACTATGATGCAAGAGCGAATATTATGTGGGCTGCAACCATGGCGCTAAATGATCTTTTGGGGGTAGGCGTACCACAAGATTGGGCTTCTCATGCCATTGGACACGAAATGACGGCAATCTATGGGCTAGATCATGCTCAAACGTTGGCGTTAGTTGTGCCTGCGCTCATGAAGCATCAAAAAGCACAAAAACGTGAAAAACTTGTTCAATTTGCTCAGCGTATTTGGGGATATGATGGACAGGATCAAGAAGAGGCGGTGCAAGTGGCTATCGAACGAACTCGCGAGTTTTTTGAACAGATGGGAGTAAAAACACGTTTTCGTGATTACGCTATTGATGATAGCCAATTTTCTGTTATTTTAGACAGATTAGCGGTGCACCAATGTTATAACTTGGGAGAGCATCAAAACTTAGATCGCCAGGCTGTTAAAGAAATTTTATATAGTGCGTTGTAATCTGTATTCTGTGCGGTCAAATTTTACTAATTGTTGATTTGAGATAGGAAAGAAATATGTCGTTTGATTTAAGTGAAATTCGTCAACAAATTACACAAGTTGATCGTAACCTTCTGAAATTATTATCTGAACGTCATCGTTTAGCCTTTGATGTGGCACGTAGTAAAGAGATGACACAAAAACCTTTACGTGATTTAGAACGCGAGCAGCAGTTGTTACAAGAGTTGATCCAATTTGCTGAAACACAAAATTACCAACTTGAGCCACAATATATTACTCAGATTTTTCAACGTATTATTGAAGATTCAGTTGCAACACAGCAAGTGTATTTGCAAAAAAAATTAAATACACAACGTGAGCAAAACATTCACATTGCTTTTTTAGGTAAACGAGGTTCTTATTCTCATCTGGCTGCACGCAATTATGCGACGCGTTATCAGGAAAAATTAGTTGAGCTCAGTTGCCGTTCATTTGATGAAATTTTTGAGAAAGTGAGTCAAGGCGAAGCAGATTATGGTGTGCTTCCACTTGAGAACACCACATCTGGTGCTATTAATGACGTTTATGATTTGTTGCAGCATACGGATTTAGTTTTAGTCGGGGAGTTAGCTTATCCTATTCGTCATTGTGTATTAGTCAATGGTCAAGAAGAACTGAGCAAAATTGATACACTATATAGCCATCCACAAGTGATTCAACAATGTAGTCAATTTATTAAAGGCTTAGATCGTGTTCATATTGAATATTGTGAAAGTAGTTCACATGCTATGCAACTCGTTGCCAGTTTAAATAAGCCGAATATTGCTGCGTTAGGGAATGCAGACGGTGGTCAATTATATGGATTGACCGTGTTGAAGACCGATATTGCTAACCAATCGAACAATATTACGCGTTTTATTGTTGTAGCGAAAAATCCGTTGAATGTTTCACCACAAATTCATACCAAAACTTTATTGTTAATGAGTACAGCTCAAAAAGCTGGGGCATTAGTCGATGCGTTATTCGTATTTAAAAAATATCAAATTAACATGACAAAATTAGAGTCTCGTCCAATTTATGGCAAACCGTGGGAAGAAATGTTTTATTTAGAAATTGAAGCAAACATTCATCATCCAGAAACACAACAAGCATTAAATGAACTTACGCAATATAGTACTTATTTGAAAGTATTAGGTTGCTATCCAAGCGAAATTATTAAGCCTGTTGAGTTGGAACAGTAAGCGCATGCTATAGTGCAAAACGGGAAAATTTTTTCATGTGGATGGAAACAAGGCTGAGAGAATAAGTCAATCTTTTACCGTATCGTTTAATAAAAGTGCGGTCAATTTTAAACAAGTTTTTAAAACTGTAAAAATTGACCGCACTTTTTTATTGGATAAGATGCCACATTTTATTCTATGTGGCTCTTTATTTGCGTTGAAACGAGGTGAAGTTTCACTATTAGAAGCGGTAAAGCACCCCTAGATTGATGGCATCATTTTCTTTTTTGCCTTGTTGAGTGGATAAATGATAGCTCAGTTGTAAATTAAACCCATCGATTAACTCGTAAGATGCTCCCAACCCAAACCACGTGCGATGTTTGCTGTGTTCCGCCCCTTTGATATGTATTGGATTATCGAACCCTGTAAATTTGGCATCAAAACCAAATTGATGGTGCCGTGGTGTGTAAGCGTGCGTGATGTTAGCGCTGAGCGTGAGCTGATCTAAGTCAACATCTGATCGGAGTCCTAACATCAGGGTATTGATATCATAAGTCTTATTTTGAGCATTGATACCAAACGCAACCTTTTCTTTAAATTCACCACGATTGATGTGGTTGAATGAATGGGCGATAAAAGGATTAATCTTGATGTTATCTAGATTGAGTCGCGTGCCTATTTCATTATAGAAATTATAAAGTTGGCTATTAAATTTAGCCTGTGTTTGCTCCTCAAAAATCACCCGAGCAACACGGCTGTTAGCATGATTGATTCCTGCAATCGTAGCAAGATAAGCTTGATCCATTTGATAAGATCCGTAGACGAACGCTCCCATATTTTTTATCTTGCTTTCACCCGCATCGCGATTAAATTCCGCATTTGCGTGACTTTGCGTAAAGGCAATACCGAGAGAAAGCACATCTGATAGCGGTGTATCAATACCTATTTGTGAGCCAGTCGTTTTGATGTTTGCACTCGCATAACCCTGTTGGTTAATTTTGCTATTGGCATACATACCCTCTACCCAAAAGCCATTTGCTGAGCCATGCGTGACGGACATAATACGTTGGCTGAGTACTTGGTTGGTGACTAAATTCTGATTGATCATTGCACTTTGCGTTGAGGCGTAAATTTCGCCTGATAGAGAGTCAATAATCGTGGATAAGCGTTCAGGTTTCGCACGGAATAAACTCGCTGCTTTGGGTGCATATTGATGATATGTTGTGCTATTAGCTAAGCTATCTAGCACTGGATCCAGATTGCGGGCAGTCTGTAGGGCACTTTTCGGGGTATGTTTAATACTTTTTAGTACATATTGTGTTGAATTTCTTTTGTATGTTACGTTGATTTCTTTATTATCTTTGAGCGAAAAGCGTGAAATATCAATGTATTGATTGATGTTATCTGATTTCGCGTAAGTGATATGTTGATGATTGGTAATGTTATGCGCCGTAATCAGTGTTCGATTTTTTTCTTGTTGAGTCGGAATACCATTGACACTTAAGTCTTTCACGTCAGCCACAATTTTACTCGTATTGCCCATATCCATCGTGCCTGTGACATCAAGTGTGGATTTATCGATATCGATGACGATTCTTGAATTTGCTTCTCCTTTATAGTCCCCATGAATGGTTAAACCTGCACCATATACATTGAGGGAACCGCTGTTTTTGACTGTATAGCTTGAAGACGTATTCGATTGATTTTCACTTTCTCCCAATGTGACATTGGAGGCTGAGTTGTGATATTTTTGTGTATCAAATTCCGTTAAAAGTGTGCCATTGGGTTTGATGATAACTGGGGACGTTAGTGAGTGCCCAATGGCTAGCACACCACCATCAACAATGGTTTTACCTTGGTATGCATTTTTACCCGTTAAGTATAATGTCCCACTCCCTTGTTTTAAGATACCAGCGTCGCCTTTGATATCGTTACTCCAAGTAAGTTTTTCTTTATCAGTATAATTTCTAAAATCAAAATTGACGACTAATAGATCTTTAGCTTTATCTTTTCCAGATACATTTTGATCTTTTTGGAAGTCATCATTATCTAAGAGTTTGGCATCTTTGTTCGTAAGGAGTCTCTTGTCAAAGAGAGCAGGACCTTTTAAGGCGCGTCTTTCGTTTAATAATCCCCAGCCGAATTTGTATTCAGGCTCGCTTGTTGGGATGCCACATTCTTTAATTCCTGAATGTTCACAACCATTATCTTGACCTTGAAGGAATGTACCTGGTTTATCAGCGGTAGATAAGAGGCTGACCACGACTAAGTGATGATCCATCCAGGGAAATTTTGTCCAGACATTGGCAGCAGCAGCTGTTACTCTTGGTGTGGCGAAAGATGTTCCTATTGTTGGAATATTATTATAAAAATTATCCTTGTCTTTTAATGAAAGCCAATATGTTCCTTGTGTTGCAATTCCCCAACTTTTTGCTTGTTCTCCTATATAGTTGGATGCACTTTTTGTATATTTTTTCCGTTCTGTTGTTCCATATACTCCATTGCCATATTCTACTTCTGCAACACTTATCCAGCCGTTTCTTACATTATCATCTACTGTCGGATAGAGTGCTTGAGGCGTACCATGATCTTGGTTTTCATTTCCCGCAGCCCAGACAAAAATACTATCATTTTTTGCATATTGAACAGTATTTTTCTGATTTATTCTCGCTTGAGACTCATGTGCTGCATTCCCACCATATGAATTATTAAAAATTCTGACGCCTTGGGCATAGGCTTTATCGTAGTCTTCTGCTTTAGCTAAAAATTTATGGTTTGCGTCATGATATGTATTATAGGCATAAATAGTGGCTGTTTTATTATAGCGATTAATTACTCCGACTACTCTTGTTCCATGGGAATCTATGATTTCGTCTAAATGAGGAAATTGTTTTTCTGTTTTTAGTCTTTGATGACCATTTTTATCTTTAAATGTATCGCTGAGATAATAAGAGCTATCGATGACTCCAATATCTTTCACAACATGTTCATCGTCAATATAGGTCATACTAGAATTTAATGAGACTGAGTCGGATGAATTGATATTATGAGTGAGATGATTATCCACTGTAGAATGAGTTAGGCTGTTTGCAGTGTTGTCTGATTGAGAGCTATTGTTTCTTGTCACACCAGGATTATAAGCAGTTGGTGTACTGCTTTCACCGCCACTGCCACCTCCACAAGAGGTAAGAATAAGAGAGAGTGTGGGAATAATGATTTTCTGATATGTGGGTTTCATAATATATAACCTAATGAAATTACTACAAATATTTCAAATAATTCTAGTTTAGTTGACGGTGATCATCAATTTCTAAAAGGGAATGGTTAACTGTTTGCCTAAAATTCCGACCTTTTACGATAATTTATCAAGCAATAGACCAACATATAGTGGTTTTGGAGATGATCTTGATTACGTGTTTTTCTAAGATAGAAACAGAAATCAGTTGATATGCTAAATTAGTGTATGAATTGTTTATCGGGTACTGATGGATTCCCGTAAGATTAATTCGGGTTCAAGTAGAAATGTGCGGTAACTATTGGTTGGATTTTTAATGCGTTGTAACAGTGTTTCAACGGCAAGTTTGCCCAGCTCTGCTTTAGGTTGGTTGATGGTGCTGAGTGGGGGGGACATATATTGCGCAAGGGTGATATTGTCATAACCAATAATGGAGATATCTTGTGGGATCGATAATCCGTGTCGCCAAATTGTTTGATAGGCGCCAAAAGCGATACTATCACTACAAGCAAAGACAGCGGTTGGACGAGGATGAAGCTGGAGCACTTTTTCCATGCCTCGCATTCCCCCCTCAAAATCAAAATGGCTTTCAATAATATATGCGGGTTGGATTGGTAGGTTGGCTTCAGCTAATGCACGCTGATAACCGTTAAGCCGATTGTGAGCGAGTGATTTTTTTAGGTTGCCTGTAATAATTGCAATATGGCGATGTCCTTTTTCAATTAAGGCTTTTGTTGCAAGATAACCGCCATATTCTGAGTTTTCGAAGATTTTGTCGGCTTTTTCCTCCGTCGGCCACCAGTCCATGATCACAAAGGGTAAATTGAGATTGAGATCTTTCCCAATTTGAATACGTGAGTCAGAACACATTAACAATAGCCCATCTACTTGCTTTTGAATCAAGGTGTGTAAGTTATTGAGTAAGCGATCAGTATCCCCTTCGGTGTTGGAGAGAATTAAATTGTAGTGATGTTGGTGGCAATATTGTTCAACGCCACTTACGACTTCCGTAAAAAAAGGGTTATTGGTTGCGGTGACTAATAAACCAATGGTTTTTGTTTCTTTGACTTTGAGGCTACGAGCAAGCGCAGAAGGGGTATAGTTTAATTCTTTGACTACCGCCATCACTTTATCGCGAATTTCATCGCTAACAAAACGTGAGTTATTGATAACATGAGATACCGTTGACGTGGATACGTTGGCGATCCTTGCAATGTCTTTCATTGTAGCCATAACATCTTTCCTATTTTTATGCTGACGAATCCATTATGCCAAATTTTTCCTCGCGAGTGTTGTTTTTTACGTCCATTAAAATTGGCGTAGTATTAGCAACTTAGGCGAGGAAATGTGTGTTAGTGTTCTGATAAAAATTTCAGCGTCTCTTCTCTTGTTGGAATAGAGGGCTGTGCGCCTTGTCTGGTGACACTAATTGCCGCCGCTGCGTGTGCAAAGCGAATGGCTTGTGCCAGCGGTTTATCTTCTAAAAGTGCGGTCATCAGTGCGCCATTAAAGGTGTCACCTGCTGCAGTCGTGTCTTTTGCTTGCACACGGAAGCCTGCAATGATTTCACCAGATTGTCCTTTTTGACTGGCATAGACACCTTTAGCGCCTAGTGTAATTAAGACTGTCTTAATCCCTTTTTGATGAAATACCGCGGCGGCTTTGGCAGCACTGTCTTCATCCGTAACTTTTACACCCGTTAATATTTCTGTTTCGGTTTCATTTGGGGTGATCATGTCTAATAATGATAGGAGTTCATCTGGTAGTGCTCTTGCAGGTGCAGGGTTTAAGACCACGTGCGTATTTGCCGCTTTTGCATATTTTGCTGCAGAGATCACCGCATCAAGTGGCGTTTCTAATTGCATGAGGAGCCAGTCTGCTTGGGTAATTTTGCTTGTAAACTGTTCCACAATATTGGGGGTGAGGCAAGCGTTAGCGCCAGCAGAAATCACGATACTGTTTTCGCCACTATCTGCAACTTGAATCATAGCAATACCCGTCATTTCATTTTGAATCGTGATAACTGCCTCGGTATTGATGCCATCTTGTGTAAAAGCATGCTTCATGGCTTGTCCGATGGTATCGTCTCCAATGCAGGCGATAAAATCAATGTTTGCGCCTAAACGTGCAGCAGCAACAGCTTGGTTAGCCCCTTTGCCACCATAAGCAATATGATAGTGATGACCTGTCAAGGTTTCACCTGGTTGAGCAAAGTGCGGTACAGAAATAACATGATCCGCATTGATACTCCCAAGAACCGTTAATTTTTTCATTTTCTTTCCACTTTTCTGTCAATACATCGCGTTGAAATACAGGCAGACCAAATGGTCTGCCCGACATATGATAATGAACAAAAACGTTTATTGACTGATCACTTTTAGATCAACTGGGATTTTGGCGTCCACTTTTTCGCCTTTGAGCAATTTATCTGCTGTGATGACGCCGAGCGCACCAATTAAGTCAGGTTGTTGTGCGATTGTTGCTGCCATTTTACCAGTTTGTACAGCTTTTACACCGTCTTCGGTACCATCAAATCCAACGACTAACACGTGTTTATTTGCAGCTTTGATCGCACGTAGTGCGCCAAGTGCCATTTCATCATTTTGAGCAAAGACGGCTTTTACATCGCCTTTACTGGCTAATAAATTTTCCATCACGTTTAAGCCTTTTGTGCGGTCAAAATCAGCAGGTTGGCTCGCGAGTACATCGAATTTGTGTGCATCAATTGCTTGTTTAAACCCTTCACCACGTTCGCGTGCGGCAGAGGTACCTGCAATGCCTTCCAATTGGATGACTTTTGCACCTGCACCCAGTTTTTCAGCAATAAAATCGCCTGCCATTTTACCACCTGCGACGTTATCTGAAGCAATATGGCTGACTACATTCCCTGCAACTGCACCACGGTCTAGGGTGATCACGGGGATATTATTGCGGTTTGCCATTTTGACAGCGTTAACAACAGCTTCAGAATCCGTTGGGTTAATCAATAAGACTTTTACTCCGCGTACAGTTAAATCTTCTACGTTAGCCAATTCTTTTGCTGGGTCATTTTGTGAATCCAGTACGACTAATTTATAACCTAACTCATCGGCTTTTTTCTGTGCACCATCTTTTAAAGTCACAAAGAATGGGTTATCTAGGGTGGATACCGCCAATGCAATGGTTTCTTTTGCTAGAGCAGTACCGCTCACGGCTAAACTAAGGATTAAAGCGGATGCTAATGTCGTGAAAGTGTGACGTTTTTTCATAATAAATG
Organism: Pasteurella sp. P03HT; assembly: GCF_054052285.1. Classification (NCBI taxonomy): domain Bacteria; kingdom Pseudomonadati; phylum Pseudomonadota; class Gammaproteobacteria; order Pasteurellales; family Pasteurellaceae; genus Pasteurella; species Pasteurella sp. P03HT. The sequence goes on along the minus strand of NZ_JBSIUM010000001.1, from coordinate 152,913 downwards.
CTCCTTTAGAGACTGAGTGGGTTAAACTTTTTTCGTGCCTAAATAGTTATCTGCAAGTACGGCCACTAAAATAACAAGGGCTTTGGCAATCATCTGATAGTAAGATGAAATATCTAATAGATTTAATGCGTTGTTTAAAAAGCCAATAATTAGGGCGCCAATTAAGGTTCCCATGACACGTCCTTTCCCGCCCATTAAACTGGTTCCACCAACGACTACTGCCGCAATAGCATCAAGTTCATAAGACACGCCTGCAGTAGGTTGAGCTGACGAAAGACGAGAAGTGACAATTAAGCCTGCGAGGGCAGATAAGAAACCACTCACAGCAAACACAAAGATTTTAATTTTATTGACGTTAATTCCAGAAAGTTGAGTCGCAGATTCATTACCACCTAATGCGTAGATATAGCGACCGATACGGGTGTGCTTTAAGACATACCAAGAGGACGCAAATACACAGACCATAATCCAAATCGGAACAGGAATACCAAACACATAGCCTGTCCCTAAGAATGCAAAGGCATCGGCTCCTTCTGAAAAGCCTGTGCTAATTGGTCGACCATCGGTATAAACCATCGTGACACCGCGTAATAAGGTCATGGTGACCAGGGTTGCGATGAAGGCTTGTACTTTGCCTTTTGCTACAATTACGCCGCTGATTCCACCGAGTAGAGTGCCGAGCAAGAGTGTTAGCGGAATAACCAATAAAATGGGTAATTCTGCGCCTACCATCGACGCTGCAATCGCCCCAGTGAGTGCGAGAACCGAACCAACAGAAAGGTCGATCCCTGCGATTAAAATGACAAAGGTCATCCCTACAGCAATAATCGCATTGACAGAAGTTTGACGTAAAATATTGAGGATATTATCAACACTGAAAAAATCAGGATTGATCATCGACACGATCGTGATCAGCACCAATAAGGCGATGACTGAACGTTGTTCAATTAAAAATGTACCAAGTTGAAAAGGCTTTGCTTGTGTTGTCATAATAAATCCTCACGTTTTAGACCGCACTTTTACCAATTGCAGCCGCTAATAATTTTTCTTGAGTGGCTTCACCACGTTGAAATTCGGCACGAATACGCCCTTCGTGCATCACGAGAATACGATCACTCATGCCCAGTACCTCTGGCATTTCTGATGAAACCATGATGATACTCAATCCTTCTTTCTTAAATTCATTGATCAGTTGGTAAATTTCTTTTTTGGCACCCACATCGACACCTCGGGTTGGCTCGTCTAGGATGAGTATTTTGGGACGTGTCATGAGTCCTTTTGCAATGGCGACTTTTTGTTGATTCCCCCCCGATAGCAGACCAATTGGCTGTTCTTGACTTGGCGTTTTAATATTGAACATAGTAATAAAATCACCAACAGCAAGTTTTTCAGCGCGATGATCAATTTGAATGCCTTTAGAAAAATAATCGAGAGCGGTTAAGGACATATTTTCTTTTACTGACATGCCTAAAATGAGTCCATCACCTTTGCGATCTTCAGAAATATAGACGATGCCGTGGTTTAATCCCTCTTGTGGACAAGTAGGATTGATGTCTTGTTGATTTAAGCGGATCGTGCCTTGTGTATGAGGTAATGCTCCATAGAGTACTTTCATTAATTCTGTCCGCCCAGCTCCCATTAAGCCTGAAATCCCGAGTATTTCGCCCCGATGCAAAGTGAAACTGATATCTTTTACGCCACTTCCAGTGAGCCCGTCTACTTCAAGTAAGACTTCGCCACGTTCTTGTGCCAAATGAGGATATTGTTCTTCTAAGCGACGTCCCACCATCATCTCGATTAAACGATCTTCATCCAAATCAGCAACACGGCTTTCCCCGATAAATTGCCCATCGCGTAGTACCGTCACATCATCACAAATCTCAAAAATTTCTTTGATTCGATGGGAAATATATACAATGCCACGTTGCTCAGCTTTGAGTTCTCGAATGACTTTAAACAGCGCTTCCGTTTCAGTATCCGTGAGGGCATCAGTGGGTTCATCCATGATAATCACTTGAGATTCAAAACTGAGCGCTTTTGCAATTTCAACCATTTGTTGTTCACCAATCGACAGCTCCCCACAACGTTGATGGCTGCTATGCGAAACACCTAATCGTTGAAGTAACTTTTCTGCTTCTTGGTGCATTTTTTTCCAATCAATGCTGCCCCAAGGAGTCACAAATTCTCGTCCTAAGAAAATATTTTCAGCAATGGTTAAGTTGCTGACTAAATTCAATTCTTGGTGAATGATACTGATACCCGCCTCTTGTGATGCTTTAGGACCACTAAAAGCGACTTGTTGACCTAAGTACTCAATAGTGCCTGTATCTTTGCTGTAAATCCCCGTGAGGACTTTCATCAACGTGGATTTCCCTGCACCGTTTTCCCCCATGAGTGCCATCGCACGTCCAGCATAGACTGATAAGCAGGCATTGCTTAAGGCTTTTACCCCAGGGAAAGACTTATCGACACCATTGATTTTAAGTAAGGTTTTTTGTTGCATATCGACACCCTTTAGAATGGTACGCCAGAATATAAAATGATGTTGGCATAAGGGGAGCATTCTCCACTTCGCACAATGGCTTTGCTGGAATGTGTCTGTATTTTGAACTGTTCATGGCTAACATATTGCACATCGATTTGGTTCCCTTGTTGTTGTTCAAGTTGTGCCAAACGGTTTAAAAGTGCGGTCAATATGGTCGGATTTTTTTCTTTGATCTCTTCTGCAATGAGTGCGCGCTCAACAAACATTTCTGCTACGACAGCATCAACGGTTTGTAGGAAGCTTGGTATACCCGCACTTAATGCGAGATCAAGGCGTTCAACATCAGTTGGGATGGGTAAGCCTGCATCACAAATTGTGAGGCTATCGGTATGTCCCAAGGTTGCAATTACGTGAGATAAGGGAGCATTAAGCAGGCGCGTTTTTTTCATGGCATACCTCTTACAGTCTTCATTATTTTTAATCGAAACGTTTCGATGATGTGATATTAGTGTAAAAGTAAATAAAAAAAGTGCAAAAGACTTTTATTCGATCTGTGAACTGGATCAAATAATTCAGTGAATTTATTTGCAAAAGATTATTTTTTAGTATAAAAAAGTGATCAAATGTTAAATTTTTATTAAATTTTTGACATTATTTTATCTATTTTTTAATGAGTATCTAACAATCATATGGCAATCGTGCCTAATGAAACGAGGAGAGTAAAATGAAAAAAATTATCTTAATGGGTGTGGGCTGTATCGCATTGGTATCTGCTTCTTCAACAATGGCAATAGAACCCTTTAAATCGAAATATTACTTATATAATAATAGTACTATCCCTGATGATCATAACAAACGACAATTAGAAGGTAACTTATCAAAAGTAGCTATAGATTCAATGAACAAAAAAGATGTCTTTATAATTAGCCCACTGAATAATGGCGCGACGATATTGGATTTAATTGATCATGTCAACGATTTGAGTGGCCATACGCAATACAATATTAACCAAATTAATCGTAAATATAGCAATATGATGGCATCACAAATGGCGGTAGGGAATTTATTCCAACCTTATTCTGTGAAGAAATTTAACCTCACAGCTGCCGTCGGACAATACCGTTCCAGCTCAAGTATCGCGGTCGGTACGGGTTACCGCTTTAATGAAAACGTTGCCGCACGAGCGAGTGCGAGTTTCGTCAAAGGTGGGCGCACAGGATTCGGTGCGGGGATTAACCTTGAATACTAATGTGATTTTGAATGACATTATGACAAAAACGCTGAGTGTGATCAGCGTTTTTTTATGGATAGATGTTTTGAGTAGAAGGTATTGCGATTAAGCTTTTTTCAAAAACTCAGATTTTAGTGAAAAACTTTGCCCATCAATTTTGCAGTCTACATCATGATCCGCATCAACTAAACGAATATTTTTAGCTTTTGTGCCTTTTTTTAACACAATAGACGAGCCTTTTACTTTAAGATCTTTAATTAAGATAACTGAATCCCCGTCTTGTAAAATATTACCATTGCTGTCTTTTACGACGTTTTCTTCACTTTCAACCTTATCTTGTTCGGACCACTCATAACTGCAATCGGGGCAGATAAAATTCACGGAATCATGATAAACATATTCACTTTGACACTTCGGGCAATTTGGCATGGTTTCCATTCTTTTTCCTCTTTAATCATATGAGGCGCAAGTATAGCAGAAAAAGCGTTGCGTGATCAAAAAGATAGCCAAACACCTCTGACTTGTTTTATGTTGATTTTCCTGTAAAATCCAGCCAACTTTTTATTTCATTAAGGATCATTACATGAAAAAAATGACTTTGGCGTTTGGTTTGACCACATTGTTTTTTTCTAGTCATCTTTTTGCCCATCATCTCCAACTTAATCATAATTTGCCAGCTATCCAAGTGGCTATAGAGGGTGAATTAGTTTTGCAAGGTGAGCAAATTACTTACCAACCATGGCACAGTTCAAGTTTAGTGGGTAAGGTTCGTATTTTACATCATTTTGCAGGGCGCAGTAGTGTCAAGGAAAAGAATGAACCCTTAATGAAAGCCATTAAAGCCGCGCAATTTAGTGCAGAGAAATACCAAACTACAACGATTATTAATGCGGATGATGCTGTATTTGGAACGGGTGGATTCGTTAAAAGTAGTGCAGAAAAGGGCAAAAAAAGCAATGCACGTAGTCAAGTTGTACTTGATCAACAAAGTGCGGTTAAAAATGCGTGGAATTTGAAAGAAAAAGAAAGTTTAATTGTAGTGTTAGATAAAAGCGGCAAGGTTAAATTTGTTCATGAAGGAGCACTATCAACACAGCAAATTCAAGAAGTGATAAAATTAGTAGGTGAATTGAGTAAATAATGAAATAGTGTTGCGCTTCATTATTAAAAATAGATAAATTCCTTTTATAAGCTAATTCCTTTTATTTTTTCTATTGAGCTCAGGTTCACTTATTAATCACTAGGCGGGTCATTTACCCGCCTTTCTTATTGCGTTAAGACAGATGGATTATTTTATTCGATAAACCTGTTCAAAAGGAACCCGATACCGTTCTCCCCAGATACCTCTACCTGCTTTACGTACCCCACAACAGACGATCATATTGATCTCTGCGCCAGAGGGTAACTGCAGGATCTTTTTGACGCGAGCACTGTCGAATCCTTCCAAAGGACAGGTATCATAACCTTGTTCTGCCATCGCTAACATAAAAGTTTGAGCAACTAATGCACAGCTTTTATGAGTGACAACGCGCATATCTGATTCAGACATCTCAGTATAAATAGGACGCCATAGGCTAATAGTTTTGGCGAGTAGCTTTCTAATAAGACCGAATAAACCGAAACAACGTCGATAGGCAAAAGGCATTAATTTCGCATAATAATCCGTTTTGCCTTTTATTCGGTTAGCGTGGCGCTCAGGTGGGCTATTACGTTTAATATTATCAATTTCAAACGCTAAAATGGCTTGAGCACGTTGTTGATATAAATCTTGACGAGTGACAAATACGACCATTTGTTGTGCTGTTGTCGCAGCTTGTTGGCTTAAACAGGCTTCTGCCAATTTATCGAGTAGTGTTTTATCTATAATATGATAAAACTCATACAATTGCATATTGGAACTGGTCGGGGCGAGTGTAGCAAGTTGTAAACATTGTTTGACATTTTCGCTGTCAAGGGGATGCTCAGGATCAAAGTAACGTACAGCACGACGTCGTTGTAGCAGGTCAGATAACGCCATTATATTCTTCCTTATAAACGAGGTGGATTGCGTCATTTTAGTGCAAATCATTCGTTCAGACTATAAAAAGTTTTGGGACATCTTGCCTCGTGAGGTTGAGATCAATAACGAGATGAAAATTGATGATTTAGCAATGTAGCGTTGATTCACTCGGGTATTGAAATAGAGGTGATTGGGGGACTTTGATAAATATGGTAGAGGGCAACGTGTGTTAAAACGAAGCACACGTTGCTCACGTATTTATGAATAAAAATGAGTGAGATTATTGTAAAGGGCAAAGACAAAAGCGATTGCCATCATACCTAAGAAAATTTTTTCACCCGTTTTTAAGTGTAGGCCTTGACCTTGGTGTTGATATCGTGAATATAAGTAAATTGCAATGCCAGGCATATAGAGTAAAACCGATAATAATAAGTAATCTAAGCCTGCCGCATAAATGATCCACACCCCATAGAGTGATGCCATCAAGCCTGTTAATTTAATATACCAAGCACTTTGACGCTGAATTGCAAGTTTGAGTAAATACGCGCCAATTAAGAAGTAAGGTACCAAAATCATCGAAGTCGAAATAAGGAGCAACGCGTTATAGCTTTTTCCTGTCATTAAGACTAAAACTAAGCACAATTGCACCACAATATTCGTAAACCAAAGTGAATTGATCGGCGTATCGTTCTCATTGACTTTATTTAATATTTTTGGAAAAGCCCCATGTTTTGCGCCACGATAGGGGACCTCCGCAGAATACATCGTCCAACTGATATATGATGCGAGAACAGAAACAATTAAACAGGCAGTAATAATAACTTTACCACTGCTGCCAATCATGGCTTCTAATAAACCCGCCATAGATGGATTAGGCATGCTTGCAATCGTTTCACGTGGTAAAATACCGAGGGATAAAACAGTAATGGCGACGTATAGGACTAATGCGATGACAATTCCCAGTACGGTTGCTAAGCCAACATCACTGCGTTTTTTCGCGTGAGCAGAGAGAACAGCAGCGCCTTCTACTCCGACGAACACCCATAGAGTAATGAGCATCGTATTTTTAACTTGCTCCGAAATGGAGTGATTTAACTCGAGTGCTTTCAAATCAGATTGGAAGGTTTGTGGTGAAAAGTACCAAGCCGCTAAGACGATGAATAAGACTAAAGGGAATGCTTTCACAAATGTCGCGAGTAAGTTGAGAAATGCGGCTTCTTTGACGCCTCGAGTAATGAGCCAATGGACTAACCAGACTACGAGGGAGGCGCCTAAAAAGGCAAAAGGTGTATTTCCTTGTCCGAATAAGATATGATTTTCATGGTCCGTGAATAAACCAATTCCTTCAAATGCCACAACTAAATAGCCAACACTGCCAATCGTTGCACATAGCCAATATCCCCAAGCAGACAAAAAACCGACTAAATCACCAAAACCTTCTCTGGCATAAGTATAAATTCCACCATCTAGATCGGGTTTTAAGCGCGAGATATAGAAAAAAGATAACCCAAGAAAAATGATCCCAATACCTGTGATCATCCAGCCAATGATTAAGGCTTCTGCCCCTGCGACTTCTGCCATATTTTGAGGCAAGCTAAAAATCCCCGAACCAATCATTGAGCTGAGCACTAATGCGGTAAGGGAGACTAATCCAATTTTTTTACTCGACATCTACTGTCTTCTCTTATTGTTATTATGAATGAGAATGAAAAAAGCACCGCACAATTGTTTTTAGTGCGGTGCTTTTTTAACGGATTTTAGACATTGAAACGGAAATGCATGACATCGCCATCTTGTACAATATAGTCTTTGCCCTCTAAGCGCCATTTACCCGCATCTTTGGCACCCGCTTCGCCTTTGTACTGAATAAAGTCGTCATAAGAAATGACTTCAGCACGAATAAACCCTTTCTCAAAATCGGTATGGATTACAGCGGCTGCTTTTGGTGCTGTTGCGCCAACGGGAATTGTCCAAGCACGAACTTCTTTTACGCCCGCAGTAAAGTAAGTTTGTAAGTTAAGTAACTTATAGCCAGCACGAATTACGCGATTTAATCCAGGTTCTTCGATACCTAAATCCTGTAAAAAGTCGATTTTTTCTTCGTCATCTAATTCTGCAATTTCAGATTCGATTGCGGCACAAACAGGCACAACAACAGCCCCTTCTTTTTCTGCAATATCACGTACGCGATCCAAATAAGGATTGTTTTCAAAGCCATCTTCATTCACGTTAGCAATATACATTGTTGGCTTTAACGTTAAGAAATTGTAGCCTTTGATTGCTTGTAACTCATCTTTATCTAATCCAATTGAGCGAATCATACCCGCGTTTTCAAGGACGGGTAAGATTTTTTCCATGACCGCAAGCTCAAATTTTGCGTCTTTATCGCCACCTTTTGCACGTTTTTGTAAACGTTGAATTGCACGCTCACAGCTATCTAAATCCGCCAACGCGAGCTCTGTGTTAATGGTATCAATATCTTCAGCAGGATCGATTTTACCCGCTACGTGTACGATATCGTCATTTTCGAAACAACGCACTACATGACCAATGGCATCGGTTTCGCGAATGTTAGCTAAGAATTTATTTCCGAGACCTTCCCCTTTACTTGCACCAGCAACTAACCCCGCGATATCTACAAATTCCATAGTGGTCGGTAAAACACGTTCTGGGTTGACAATAGCAGCAAGAGCATCAAGGCGAGGATCTGGCATTGGTACTACCCCTGTATTCGGTTCAATCGTACAAAAAGGGTAGTTTGCTGCTTCAATGCCTGCTTTAGTTAATGCATTAAAAAGAGTGGATTTACCTACGTTAGGTAACCCGACAATGCCACATTTGAATCCCATGATCTTTCCTTCATTATTTGGTTATCTTTAAAAAATTATGCTTTAAAACTATTTAAGCGGTTTGTTGCTTTTGTGATGCCTTCTTTTATTAAGATTTCAACACAGTCAGTGGCTTCCTCTAAGACGCGCTCAATACGTTGCCAATCTGTTGGGGAAGGTTTGCCTAATACATAAGCTGAAACGGCATTTTTGTCACCGGGATGACCTATTCCAATTCGTAAACGATAGAAGTTTTTGTTATTTGCCAATTGTGCGATTGTATCACGTAGACCATTGTGTCCACCGTGTCCCCCGCCTTGTTTAATTTTTGCTACGCCAGGCGGTAAATCGAGTTCATCATGAATAACTAAGATTTCTTCAGGTTTGATACGGTAGAAATTGGCTAATGCGCTGATGGCTTTTCCACTTAAATTCATAAACGTAGTTGGAACGAGAAAGCGGATTTCCTGTCCATTAATGAGGGCGCGCGCGGTTTTACCGAAATATTTGTTTTCTGGGACTAGCGTCAGATTAAAACGACGCGCGAGACGATCAATCAGCCACTCGCCTGCATTGTGGCGTGTATCCGCATATTTATCCCCTGGATTACCGAGCCCTACAATTAATTTGATTTCAGACATTCACTTTCTTCCACACGTTAAAAAAGAGTGGCGTATTGTAGCGGAAAACGGTGGTTTACTCAACGTCATGATCTGTTCCGTTAACCAAGGAATTGCTTGCGTTAAAGGAAAATCTTGCGTGTCACTGGCATAGGTATTTTCTGGATGAGCACTAATAATTTTTAAATGGGGGACTTGGCTTGGAATAAGCGGTTCCCATGTACTGAGATTCGGTTGACTATTGGCAAAAAAACTTAATAATGGTTTTTTGAAGGCGCAAGCGAGATGCAACGATCCACCGTCAACAGCGATAACCAGCTCTGCACTTTCTACGAGTGCTAAATATTCGTCTAACGTGGTTTGTGGCGAAAGTCTAATATTGAGTTCTGGGCATAGGGCGCTGAGTTTCGCACAATATTCTGCCGCAGTCGGTGTATAACCGATAAGGCATTGAACTTGTTGGGCAAGCGCCCCTGTTAAACTTGCATTCAGTAAGTTAGCCAGTTCTGTTTCAGGAATTTGGCGTTTGCTGCCTTGTGGACAAAGTAATAAACGAAATTGATTTTTTTGCCAATAAGCCGATATTTTTTCTCGATTTTCTTCAGTGGTATGTAACTCACTCTCGGGTTCTGGTAATTGAAAATGTTCGCTAAAGAGCGAGTGCATTAAATAATGACTGAGTCGCGCATTTTCTTGTTGTGGGCAATGCACATCGTAACTTTTTATTGTGTCAAAGTTATAATATTTTTTATTGTATTTGCGGAAAATTACGATCCATTTAGGCATCAAAATACGATCCATGAATAAAGAGGCCGAGTTAAAGTTATTTTCAAAATCTAACAGCAAATCCCATTTTTTTGCGTGCTTCATGTAGCTGAAAATATTACGTTCTACATATTCATCGACTAATCCCGACGCTTGATAAATAGCTTTATTCGCCCCTTGTACAACGACACCAATTTTTGCTTGAGGGAATAACGCTTTGAGTTGTTTCAAGTGAGCGGTGTGGACAGTTGCATCGCCAATGGCAAAACCGAGTGGGCGAAGCAGAATTCGGTGGATTTGTTGAAATTGAATTGGGGAAGGGTGCGTTTGTCGATTTTGTAAAAGTGAAAGGAAGAGTTTCTTAATATTCATTGTTGTTATCCCAATTCTTTGCTTATTTAGACTGCACTTTTCCGTTATAATACACAAAAATGTTTTGAAAAATAAGTAGTCATACTATGCCAGTCATTAATCAAAGTGCATTAGTTCCGTATAGTGCGGCACAAATGTATCAATTAGTCAATAATTATGAGCAGTATTCTGAGTTTGTACCAGGATGTGTAGAAGGACGAACGTTAACTCAGCAGGCAAATGTGGTGACTGCAGAGTTAGTGATTGCCAAAGCGGGAATTCGTCAGCGATTTACTACCCAGAATACCATGCTAGAAAATCGTGCGATTCGTATGCAGTTAGTGGAAGGTCCCTTTCAATTTTTGCAAGGGGAATGGACGTTTGAAGCACTAGATGAGCGTTGTTGTAAAATTGCCTTAACATTGGAGTTTGAATTTTCAAATCCGATTATTGCGATGGCATTTGGACAGATTTTTACACATTTAACGACACGTATGATCGCAGCCTTTAAACAACGTGCAAAAGAGGTGTATGGTGGCTCAAATTCATATTGAAATTGTTTATGCTTATCCAGAACGTTATTATCTCAAGAAGCTTAGTGTAGACGAAGGGACAATGATTCAGACGGCGATTTTACAATCAGGCATTTTGCAACAATTCACGGAAATTGATTTACGAGAAAATAAAGTCGGTATTTTTAGTCGCCCTGCAAAACTCACTGATTTGTTAAAAGACGGAGATCGAATTGAAATTTATCGCCCGTTGCTCGCCGATCCGAAAGAAATTCGTCGTAAACGTGCAGAACAGCAGGCAGCTCAAGCGAAAGAAAAACAAAAATAGGATACAACATATGGCATTTTGTTTACCCGAAGACATTACACCAGAGATCTTTTTACGTGATTATTGGCAAAAAAAGCCGCTTTTAATTCGTGCTGGCTTACCGCAAATTGTCGGGATGTTTGAACCAGAAGAGATTATTGCATTGGCTCAACAAGAAGGCGTGACTGCGCGTCTTGTTAAACAATTTTCAGCAGACAAGTGGCAATTAACGCGTAGTCCGTTGAGTGAAGCGGATTTTGCTGCGCTACCACCACATTGGTCCGTATTAGTGCAAAATTTAGAGCAATGGTCGACGGAGTTAGGGGAATTATGGAACGCATTTGGTTTTATTCCACAATGGCAACGAGATGACATTATGGTGTCTTATGCCCCTAAGGGCGGCTCCGTTGGCAAACATTATGATGAATACGACGTATTTTTAGTGCAGGGGTATGGTCACCGTCGTTGGCAGTTAGGGAAATGGTGTGATCCAAGTACATCATTTAAAGCCAATCAACCTATTCGTATTTTTGACGATATGGGCGAATTGATTTTTGACGAAGTTTTGTCCCCTGGCGATATCCTTTATGTGCCTTCTCGTTTATCTCATTACGGGGTCGCTGAAGATGACTGCTTAACGTTCTCATTTGGTTTGCGGTATCCGAACGTCGCGGATTTGTTTGAGAATATCAATAAAGGCATATGCCAAGCATTACCCGAGATTGATGTGACCGAGCTCCATCTTCCGCTGCGCTTGAGTCCTAGTGAACAAGAAACGGGTAAACTTGATCCCGCTATGATTCAAAGGATGAAACAACAATTTTTAACCACTTTAGCGGACTCTGCGCAATTTGACCGTTTATTTCTACATGCTGTTGCGACGACAGTGAGTACGAGACGTTATGATTTATTTGCTACTGAAGAATATTGTGATCTAGATGAAGTGCGGGCTATTTTGGAAGAACATGGCACGCTTGTACAGGATAACAATTGTAAATTGCTCTATCTTGAAAACCCATTACGCCTTTATGCAAATGGTGAATGGTTAGATGAACTCAATCCAGTAGAGGCTAGGGTATTACAACGCCTCGCCGACGGCAAACGCGTCGATTTTGCTTTTTTGAACGAGGTATGCGCACAAGAAGCAAATCCCGATATGGCGTTAGATTTATTGCTTGATTCGTTGTGTAACTGGCTTGATGATGGTTGGGTATTACTTGAAGAATAAGGGCTTCCGTTTGTGTTTTTCCTCCACGGTGCGTGTTTAAATAAAGGTTTCGCTTATGTCTGAGCAAATTTATTCTGTTTCGCAACTGAATCAATCTGTTCGCTTGATGTTAGAAAATCAGCTAGGGCAAGTCTGGTTAACGGGAGAAATTTCCAATTTTAGCCAGCCTGTATCAGGACACTGGTATTTAACGTTAAAAGATGAGCAAGCACAGGTACGCGCTGCTATGTTTCGTATGAAAAATATGCGAGTTGCTTTTCGTCCACAAAATGGCATGCAAGTCCTCGTTCGTGCAAGTGTCAGTTTGTATGAACCACGTGGTGATTATCAAATTATTATTGAGAGTATGCATCCTGCGGGTGAGGGCTTATTACAACAGCAGTTCGATGCGTTGAAAATGAAACTGGCGGCGGAAGGATTATTTGCACAGCATTTGAAGAAAACGCTCCCCTCTTTTAGTAAAGCGGTAGGGATTGTCACTTCGAAAACAGGCGCCGCGTTACAAGATATGTTGCAAATATTAGCGCGTCGCGATCCAACGTTAAAAGTGGTGATTTATCCTACGGCAGTACAAGGTAAAGAAGCAACTGCAGAAATTGTGCAAATGGTTGAGTTAGCTAATCGTCGTCAGGAAGTGGATGTTTTAATTGTAGGACGGGGTGGGGGATCGTTAGAAGATTTGTGGTGTTTTAATGAAGAAGAGGTTGCCCGTGCTATTTTTAATTCCACGCTTCCTGTGATCAGTGCTGTGGGACATGAAACGGATGTGACAATCGCTGATTTTGTAGCAGATTTACGTGCTCCCACGCCTTCTGCAGCCGCGGAATTAGTGAGCCGTAACCAACAGGAATTATTGCAACAATTATATTACTTTGCACAGCGTCTAGAAATGGCACTTGACCGTGTGTTTGCTGAAAAAACACAGCAGCTACAGCGTCTGCGTCTACGTTTACAACATCAACATCCTCATACTCAATTACGTATCCAACAGCAACATATGCAACAATTGTCTCATCGTTTGCAGTTAAGTATGCAGGCTCAACTCAATAAAAATCGTTATAAACTGACCGCACTGAATGAACAATTACAGAAAACATCCTTACCGCTACGGATACAGAAACTCCAGCATTATGTCTATCAATTAGATATGAGATTGAACGGAGCATGGCGTCAACTTTTCACTCAAAAACAACATCAACTTGTACGGGCTTGTGGTCTGTTAGACGGACTCAGTCCACTTAAAGTATTGGCCAGAGGATACGCTATTGTCGAAAATCAACGGGGGCAAGCTGTGACAAATACAGCACAGGTTAGCGTAGGAGAGCGGTTAAAAACGCGTTTAATGCAAGGGGAGTTGGTCAGCGAAATTATCGCAATACATAAAAAGTAAAAAGGAACGAATCGTTCCTTTTTGGGCTCATTTTTCAGTTTTTTTGTGTTTAGCAAGTGATTTGTGTTGAATTTGGACATTTTTACCTTTCGCTTTGAAATATTGCCCAAGTTGTTCTGTGATATAGACTGAACGATGCTTCCCACCAGTACAGCCAATGGCAATTGTCAGATAACTGCGGTTATTTTGTTCTAACATCGGGAGCCAGGTTTCAATATAATGACGTGTTAAATAAATAAAGTTATTCACTTCATTATGTTTATTTAAAAACTCTGCAACGGGTTCATCTAAGCCAGTTAAAGGGCGTAACTCTGGATTCCAATGCGGATTAGGCAAAAAACGCACATCAAACACATAGTCTGCATCTAATGGCAGACCATATTTGAAACCAAAAGATTGGAAAATTATTTTTAAGGTTTTATCAGACTTACCGCACAAGAAATCACGTAAACGTTCAGCTAATTCATGTGTCGACAGGCGAGTGGTATCAATGATTAGATTCGCGTGTTGAATAAGTGGATCTAGGTATTTCTGTTCTTCATCAATGGCGGCTTCTAATGATAAATCTTGTACAGAGAGAGGATGTAAGCGACGTGAGTCACTATAACGACGGATCAGCGTGCCACGATCGGTTTCTAAAAAAATGATTTTGACCTGATGAAGTGCTTGTACTTTAGTGAGTAATTGTTCAAGTGTTTCTGAGGAATGCGGCAGGTTACGAATATCTAAGCTAATCGCAACAGAGCGGTGGTTGGCAGATAAAATATCAGCTAATTTAGGCAATAGATCGAGTGGCAAATTGTCTACACAATAATAGCCGATATCTTCTAATGCTCGTAGCGCAACGGATTTCCCTGCGCCAGAACGTCCACTCACAATGATAATTTCCATAGTATTACCTGTTGCTAGTTTGTTAAACGGATTCATGGTTCTCGTCGATGATATTTTTTTCATCTAGAGAAGTTAACGGCGTTTCGTGTTCTTGTTGTTGATCAAAATTCTCAAAAATATGCCAAATTTCTTTCGCACTTTGTGCAGCACGAAGTTGTTTACAAAGGGTTTTATCTGAAATATTGTCAGCGAGCTCAGGTAAAACACTCATGTATTGTTCGCACATTTTTTCTGGTACCAGTAGTGCGAGAACTAAATCAACGTCGCGATGATCTGCTGACTCGTAATCTACGGGCGAGTCAAGGTGAATAAAGACCGCAAGTGGCGCATTACCTTCAGGGATACGTGCTTTAGGCATCGCGATGCCATTTCCTAAGCCAGAGTTGCCTATTTTTTCTCGACTGAGTAAACAGTCAAAACACAGTTGTTCTGCATTTTCTAGTTGAATTTGCTCAGCAATGACTTGTGTAATCATTTCAAACAAACGTTTTTTGCTCGAACAAATCAACCCTTGACGAATATATTCTGGTCTGAGTAATTCAGTAAATTTGATCATAACTAAAGCTTAAATTCTTCGCCTAAATACACACGTTTCACTTGTTCATTATTAAGGATTTCTTCAGGCGTACCAGTTGCAATCATTTTCCCCGCACTCACAATATAAGCGCGTTCACAGACATCCAATGTTTCTCGCACATTGTGATCCGTGATGAGTACGCCTAATCCCCGATCACGCAGATCCATGATGATTTTCTTAATATCAATCACCGAAATGGGATCAACACCCGCAAAGGGTTCATCAAGTAAAATAAATTTTGGGTTAGCGGCTAATGCACGCGCAATCTCAACTCGGCGGCGTTCGCCTCCAGAAAGCGATTGCCCTAAATTATGGCGAATATGACCAATATTAAATTCGTCAATCAGTTCATCTGCTCTTGCACGGCGTTGTTCAGCCGTCAAATCTTGACGAATTTCCAATACTGCCATCAAGTTGTCGTAGACGCTTAAACGACGAAAGATAGAGGCTTCTTGTGGAAGGTAGCCAATACCACGTTGAGCACGATTGTGCATAGGAAGTAAACTGATATCTTCTTCATCGATGCGGATTTTACCTTGATCATGATTGACTAAACCGACCACCATATAAAAAGTCGTCGTTTTACCTGCACCATTTGGACCTAATAAACCAACAATTTCATTTGAATGTACTGTTAAACTCACATCTGAAACAACTTGACGATTTTTATAGCTTTTAGCTAAGTTTTCAGCATAAAGAATGGACATACTCAACCTTATTTTTTATTTTTATCATTCAATTGCGCTGGAATAAGTACAGTGCGGACTCGCGATTGACCTGTACTATTGGCGTTTAATTCTTGTTTACTGACATCATAAGTAATGATGTCGCTATTGATTTTACTGTCTAATTGTTTCAATTCTGCATCACCCGTCAAGGTTAAGAACTCATGTGTAAGATCGTAATGCACGTTATTGGCTTTTCCTTCAACAGGTTTACCATCATCCAATTTTTGATAAAAAGTCACTGGTTTACCAAAGGCTTCAATGGTCTCTTTTTTACCTGAGTTTTCGGCGGGGCGTTTGATAATGACTTTAGCCGCACGAATTAAAATTGAACCTTGTGTAATCACAACGTTATCAGTGAATGTCACAATACTATTATCCATATCTAATGACTGATTTTCAGAGACGATATTAATCGGTTGTTGTGAATCGCTTTTCAGTGCAAAAGCAGGCAATGTCACTGTAAATAATGTGGCTAAAAGAAGAATGTGATTACTTTTTGATTTCATAGTACGTATTTACCTGCTCTTTTAAAGTGGCCACTTGTTGTTGCAAGTTACCTGTTAATTTTAAACCTGTTGAGTGAAAGTTTTGTCCATAAATCTTCACCGTAGTATCGGATGTAATATCTTGTGTTGATAAATTGATAACAGCACGTTCAGTTTCAACACGTTGTAAACGAGAAAGGGTAAAAAGACTTTCTGCCAACACATTTCCTTCTAAGTACAGCATATTATCTTTTGTTAGCACAGCTTTATCTGCTCGTAATTTCCAGCTTTCTTTATCTTTATTGATATTTTGCTCTGAACTGTCGATGTCAAATAAATACACTTCGGGCTGATCAAAATGTGTTTCACCAAAGGTAGTAAAGTGAGCAACAGTGTCAGAAGTAGCAAGATATTGTTTTTTCCCTGTTGGTGAAAAGACGGTCGTTTGCATGTGTTGTCCTGTGTATTCTGGGCTGTCGGGTTTCTTAATTAGCCCATCAAGATTTTGTTCACTTTGGTTGAGTGAATAAAACCAAGCAAGCAAAATAAATGCAATAACAGATAAAACAATATTCCAACGAATATTCATAAGGCGTATTTTCAAGTAACTAGGGTTAATCATTAACCTATAATCATAGCATAATTTTGATAAAACAAAGCAAAGTGCGGTGGGTTTTCAGAAAATTTTTGCGATAGGAAACTTTTTGTAAGATAACGGGTCAAAAGACAATTCATTCTATATTGATGAAAATTTGACATTCAAGGGGAATTCATAGAATATCCCTTGTTAATTTTGATGTATTCCAATTTAGCACAAGCGATTTTATGAATAATCCCTTAATTGAAGTGAAAAATCTCACATTTAAACGAGGCGAACGTACCATCTACGATAACCTGAATTTGCAATTTGCAAAAGGAAAAATTACCGCAATTATGGGACCATCAGGTATCGGTAAAACAACGTTATTAAAGTTGATTGGTGGGCAGTTGCAGCCAGAAAAAGGTGAAATTTGGTTTGAAGGACAAGATATTTGTCAATTATCTCATGCTGAGCTGTATCAAGTGCGGCAGAAAATGGGCATGTTGTTTCAATCTGGGGCATTATTTACTGATATTTCCACATTTGATAATGTGGCGTTTCCGATTCGTGAACATACCCGTCTACCAGAACAATTAATTCGTAAAATAGTTTTAATGAAACTTGAGGCCGTTGGTTTACGTGGTGCGGCAGACTTAATGCCATCTGAATTATCTGGTGGGATGGCAAGGCGCGCGGCATTAGCACGTGCAATTGCGCTGGATCCTGAATTAATCATGTTTGACGAACCTTTTGCAGGACAAGATCCTATTAGTATGGGGGTGATTTTAAGTTTGATTAAACGCTTAAATGAAGCTTTACAACTCACTTCTATTGTTGTATCTCATGATGTACAAGAAGTCTTAAGTATTGCAGATTATGCCTATATTATTGCGGATAAGCGCGTGATTGCGGAAGGCACATCTGAACAATTATTACAGAGCTACGATCCACAAGTGCGTCAATTTCTTGATGGAGAAGCAGATGGTCCCGTACGTTTTCATTTTCCTGCTTCTGATTACGTAGAGGCATTATTCGCATGATACATTTTATTTCAAATCTTGGTCAACAGGCGATAAGTTCATGTCGTGCCATGGGACGTGCTGGCTTTATGTTATTTGGTGCGCTAGTTGGACAGCCACAACTGAGAAAGCATTTCCCATTATTAATCAAACAACTGCATGTTTTGGGTGTGCAATCGTTGTTAATCATTATGCTGTCAGGCTTATTTATTGGCATGGTTCTTGGTTTACAGGGTTATGTTGTTCTGGTTGATTTTTCGGCAGAAACAAGTTTAGGGCAATTAGTTGCACTGTCGTTGTTACGTGAGTTAGGTCCTGTGGTCACAGCGCTATTATTCGCAGGGCGTGCAGGTTCAGCATTAACGGCTGAAATTGGTTTGATGAAAGCGACAGAACAGCTGTCGAGTTTAGAAATGATGGCGGTCGATCCATTACGTCGTGTGATTGCACCTCGTTTTTGGGCGGGGGTGATTGCCATGCCCATTTTAGCGGTCATTTTTACGGCTATTGGCATTTGGGGAGGCTCGCTTGTTGGCGTGGATTGGAAAGGCGTGGACGCAGGAAGTTTTTGGTCTGTGATGCAAAATGCGGTGACTTGGGAAAAAGATTTGCTTAACGGCTTTATTAAAAGCCTTTGTTTTGCTATTGCTGTAGTGTGGATTGCGTTATTTAACGGTTATGACTGTATCCCTACATCAGAAGGGATCAGTAAAGCAACAACAAGAACAGTAGTTCATGCATCTTTAGTTGTCCTGGGTCTTGATTTTGTTTTAACTGCATTAATGTTTGGTGCGAGTTAATTGAAATTTGATTTGATTATTTTGAACGTAAAGGAAATGTTATGCGACAAACGCTGAAATATGAATTTTGGGTTGGCTTGTTCCTGTTATTAGGAATGAGTGCACTGGTTTTTTTAGGGCTCAAAGTTGCAAATATAGAAGGGTTTAGTGAAGCGAAATCTTATAAAATTCATGCTACATTTGACAATATTGGGGGATTGAAAGTCCGTTCGCCATTAAAAGTGGGCGGAGTCGTTATTGGTCGAGTCACAGACATTACATTGGATGAAAAAAGTTATTCACCAGTTGTGACGATTGCCATTGATGAACGTTATAATGAGATCCCAGAAACCAGTGCTTTATCGATTAAAACATCGGGTCTACTGGGCGAACAATACATCGCATTAAGTGTCGGGTTTGATGATGGTGAAGTTGCTATGTGGAAAGAAGGTGACCTTGTCGTCGATACGAAATCTGCCTTAGTCCTTGAGGATTTAGTCGGACAATTCTTGTATGGTGATCGTAACAAGAATGAAAATAGTGCAGAATCAGAAAAGGCACAATAAATTAGTCTTTGTGAATTCATTAGGAAAGTGAAAGTAGGAGAAAACAATGTGGACAACAATGAAACGTCTTATTCGTAAAATTATGATTATTTCAACCGCACTTTTTTCAGTGCAGGCTTGGGCAGCAGAGACTCCCTATGAGTTAACGGTAGAAGTCTCGGATAAATTATTTAAAAGCATTACCAGTAATCAAAGCAATATTAAGCAAGATCCAAATTATTTAAGAACGATTGTGCGTAATGAGTTAATGCCTTATGTCCATGTAAAATACGCAGGCTCAAAAGTTTTGGGTAAAAACTTTAAATCGACCACGCCAGAACAAAGAGAAAAGTTTTTTACCGCATTTGAGCAATATATTGAACAAACGTATGCTCAGGTTTTGACCTTGTATAGTGATCAAAAGCTACAAATTGAAAAACCTAAAGCGGAATCCGCGGATAAAACAGCAAGTATCCGTGTCAAAGTGATTCAGAGCGGTAATCAAGCCCCTGTCAACTTGACATTTTACTGGTATAAAAATAGCAAATCGGGTAAGTGGCAAGTGTTTGATATGAGTGCTGAGGGCGTCAGCATGGTGGAAACCAAAGAAAAAGAATGGTCTCCAACTATCGTAAAAAGTGGCTTAGATGCGTTGACTGAGCAAGTAGAAAAAGCGGCAAAAGCCCCTGTGACGTTAAGTAAATAAGCACATGCAAACGGAAAAAAGTTTAACTTGGGTAATCACACAAAATGATGATAAAATAGTAATCCAATTAATTGGAGAGCTATCTCGTGACACGTTGCTTCCTTTATGGGAGCAACGTGCTTCTTTTTTGTCTGTAGAAAAAATCAGTCAGTATAACGTAGAGTGGGATTTATCCCAGATTAAGCGAATTGATTCGGCTGGGTTTGCGTTATTATGTGATGTTTTGCAATTTTGTCACACGACAGTACAACGGGAATATCGCATTGTGTTAAAAAATGCGCCAAGCCAATTATTTACATTGGCGGATTTATTTGGGCTATCTCATTGGATAGCAACATTTGTTCAATCCAACGGAAAGAGTTAATGGAAACGCAAGAAATAGAACGAATTTTAAAAGCAGCACTCAACTTAGATGAAGTGTATGTTCAAGGTGAAAATGCGCATTATGGTGTGATTGCAGTAAGTGATGAATTTGCTGGGCTATCAAGAGTCAAACAACAACAATTAATCTACGCGCCATTAATGGAACATATTTCAAGTAATGCCATTCATGCATTAACAATTAAAACGTATACTGTTGAAAAATGGAAGCGTGAACGCTTACTTAATCAACCTCGTTAAGACTTAGCTAGGATAATTCTTATGCAAAAATTTCGTGTTTATGGTCAATCTTGCCTGAAAGGTACTGTCAATATTTCGGGGGCAAAAAATGCCGCTTTACCTATTTTATTTGCTGCGATTTTGGCTGAAAAACCCGTAAAACTGACCAATGTTCCTGAATTAAAAGATATCGAAACAACGCTTAAAATTTTACGTAAATTAGGGGTTGTAGCAGAGCGTGATGAAACGGGGGCGGTACATTTGGATGCGTCGAAAATTGATCATTTTGTTGCACCTTATGAATTAGTGAAAACGATGCGTGCATCTATCTGGGCATTAGCACCATTAGTCGCGCGTTTTAATCAAGGACAAGTCTCTCTGCCAGGCGGGTGCTCAATTGGCGCGCGTCCTGTCGATTTACACATTAGTGGCTTAGAGCGCCTTGGGGCACGAATTGCGTTAGAAGACGGTTATGTAAAAGCCTATGTGGATCACCGCTTAATTGGTACCCGTATTGTTGTCGAGAAAGTGAGTGTTGGTGCGACGTTATCGATTATGATGGCTGCAACGTTAGCGAAAGGAACGACAACCATCGAGAATGCTGCTCGTGAACCTGAAATTACGGATACGGCGCTTTTCTTAAATAAATTAGGCGCAAAAATTTCAGGTGCAGGAAGTGATACGATTACTATTGAAGGGGTTGAACATCTAGGCGGATGCGAACATAGCATTGTACCAGATCGTATTGAGACTGGAACGTTCTTAGTGGCTGCAGCAGTTTCTGGGGGACGCATTCAATGTAAAAATACCAAAGCCGATACGCTTGATGCCGTTATCGATAAATTACGTGAAGCGGGTGCACAAGTGGATGTAACAGAAAATAGCATCACTTTAGATATGTTGGGTAATCGTCCACGTGCGGTGAATATTCGTACTGCACCTTATCCAGGATTCCCAACGGATATGCAAGCGCAATTTACTTTGTTGAATATGGTGGCGTGTGGCACGAGTATTATCACGGAAACTATTTTTGAAAATCGTTTTATGCATATTCCTGAACTGATTCGTATGGGGGGAAAAGCAGAAATCGAGGGCAATACGGCGGTGTGTCACGGTGTTGATCATTTAAGTGGTGCCGAAGTGATGGCGACAGATTTACGTGCATCGATCAGTTTAGTATTAGCGGGGTGTATTGCAACAGGTGAGACGATTGTTGATCGTATTTATCACATTGATCGTGGCTATGAGCGTATTGAAGAAAAATTACGTGGTTTAGGGGCGAGAATCGAGCGATTTTCTAGTGATAACGAAGAAAGTTAATCTAACATGATAAAAAAAGGGAAACAGATGTTTCCCTCTTGTTTTTTCAGTATGTATTAATCATTAATAATACCAATGATACTGCGAGTTTCTTCTTTCACTTCAGTTAACTTCACTGAAATGATATCGCCGAGTTGGTACCTTTTTTCTCCTTTAATATACAGGGCGATTTCATCCGTATTGACCTGCATTTCTTCTTTATTGTCATGTAGAGTTGATGCGGGAATAAAGACAGAGGCGCCATTTTCGAGGAGCTGAACACGTAAGCCGCCACGCATCACATCTTGAATTTCAGCCATAAAGATTACGTTTTCTGTCACTTTGTTTGCTAAATAACGGCAATATAGCCAATCAGCGATATCTCGCTCAACTAAGCGATTTTGACGACGAGCTTCTTGTAAACGCACTAAGACGGCTTCTTGTGGTTTTTCGCAAGGTTGATCCGTTAATGTGGCTTTAATTAAGCGGTGGTTAACCATATCAGAATATTTACGGATAGGTGAAGTCCAAGTAGCATAGCCAGCTAGACCCAATCCAAAATGTGCGGCCAATTCCGATTTAAATTCAGCGAAAGTGAGAAAACGGCGTAAACGAAATTCAAGGTAGTCACTATTTAGCGGTTCAATATCATGACGCATTTGGCGATAACCTTCCAAAGTAGACAGCTTATCAATGGCATAGCGTTCACGAAGCGCAGGTAAGGTCTCCTCTGTAGCTAATTGCGCAAGTAAGAACTGATGTGCAGCTTCTAAAAACTTCTTATCAAAACCTGAATGAGTATTAAAAATACCGCATTGTGCTTTTTCATTTAAATAGTCTGCTGCACAGATATTTGCGATGATCATCGCTTCTTCTACAATCTGATTTGCACTACGACGATATTCTGTCTGGATTGCTTGCACTTTACCATTTTCAGCCAAAATGAAAGCGTAGTCTGGCTTTTCTTTAAATAATAAAGAATGTTGTTTACGCCACTCAATACGAGCTTGCGTAAATTGATGTAACCAATCAATTTGTTGTTTTTCTTGTTCACTTTCTGGCTGCCAAGCATCAGCTTTATTTTCTAAATAGTCAGAAATACGGTCATAAACTAATTTGGCTTTTGATTGTACATAAGCAGAGACAAAACGTGGTTTCGCACTAATGTTGCCCGTTAAATCTGTTTCAATATAGCAAACCAATGCAGGACGAACCTCACCTTTCATTAATGAGCAAAGTTCATCAGACAGTTCTGGTGGTAGCATTGGGATATTGAAACCTGGCAAATAGTTGGTGAAACAACGTTGTTTTGCTTCTTTTTCAATTTGTGAATCTAACGCGATGTAAGCTGTTGGATCAGCAATTGCGACTACTAAACGCCAGCCTGTTTGTTGTTCCTTTTGTTGAATTGGTTCGATGTATAACGCATCGTCCATATCTTTTGTGGTTTCAGAGTCGATAGTGACGAAATGAAGTGCGGTCAAATCTTCACGAGTTTGCTGATCTTGCATTTCATAATGTTCTAGTCCTTTTACAGGATAGCGAGATTGTTCATGACGGGCTAACGTGACCCACCAAGGTGCAAGTTCATCATCCGCTTTGCAAATAAATTGTTGGATTTGAGCAAAGAAAAAACGATCGTCGCGTAATGGGTGGGTTTTTAAGGTGGCTACCACCCAATCACCCTCTTGTAATGTTTCTTTTACTGATTTGCTTTGGTTGGCACCCATCGGTTGATTAATTTGTGGATGATCAACAAGCACTTGTAATTTATTGTCTTTATTAAAACGCACACGCGCAATAAAGCGTGTCAGCATTGGTTCAATTAATTCATCTGGCTCAGCTTGTTCTTTGTCACCAATGACTTCAATTAAGGCTTTGATTTTATCTCCATGCATGACTTTCTTCATCGCTGCTGGAGGAATAAAGTAGCTTTTTTTATCGCATTCGAGGAAGCCAAATGCTTTATCAGAACTTTTTACGGTTCCTTCAACTTGTTGTTTACTGTCTCTGATTTGTTGTTTTAATTGAGAAAGGAGGGGGTTATTTTGGAACATTAAAAACTATCCGTGAAAACGTCAAAAAAGCGGACGAGATCGTCCGCTTAAAATACATCATAAAACTTATTCAAGTTCGCCCATCGCAACAATACTGAAGCCTGCATCGACGTGTAGTACTTCACCAGTCACACCAGCTGCTAAGTCTGAACATAGGAAAGCAGCAGAGTTACCGACATCTTCAATGGTGACAGTACGGCGTAATGGTGCAGTTTGTTCGAAGTTAGCAAGCATTTTCTTGAAGTTTTTGATACCTGATGCGGCTAACGTGCGGATTGGACCAGCAGAAATCGCATTTACACGAATACCGTCTTTACCTAAAGACGCTGCCATAAAGCGAGTATTGGCTTCTAATGATGCTTTTGCTAAACCCATGACGTTGTAGTTAGGGATTGCACGCTCAGCACCTAAGTAAGAAAGGGTCAATAACGCAGAGTTTGGATTTAACATACCGCGCGCGGCTTTTGCCATTGCTACAAAGCTGTATGAGCTGACATCGTGAGCGATACGGAAACCTTCACGATTTACTGCGTCTACATAGTCACCATCTAATTGATCACCTGGCGCGAATGCGATTGAGTGAACAAAACCATCAAATTTATCCCAGTGTTTTGCTAATTCAGTAAAGCATTGTTCAATACTTTCATCGGTACCTACATCACAAGGAATCACGATATCTGAACCTAATTCTTTCGCAAATTCTTCTACTCGGCTTTTTAATTTGTCGTTTTGATAAGTAAAGGCTAATTCTGCACCTTCGCGTTTCATTGCTTGTGCAATACCGTAAGCGATTGAACGATTGCTTGCTACACCTGCGATTAAAATACGTTTATTTGTTAAGAAACCCATAATCAATACCTTTTCGTATGTTAAAAATTGTTGCTAGTATAAGGGAAAATGTGACTAAATACAAAGCGGACCTTATTTAAGCAGGATTATCAATATCTTTAAATTCAACATCAAGACCATATTCTCGGCTTAACCATTCACCTAATGCTTTTATGCCATAACGTTCTGTGGCGTGGTGACCCGCAGCAAAGAAATGAATCCCTTGTTCACGTGCAGAATGAATGGTTTGCTCAGACACTTCGCCCGTAATAAAGGCATCTACGCCTTGATTTGCGGCTAAATCAATATACCCCTGTCCTCCACCAGTACATATGCCTACAGTACGGATTAAGTGCGGTGCATTTTCGCTACAAACTAATGGTTTGCGGTTGAGAACGTGTTCAATGCGTGCAGCCAATGCGTCGCTGGTTAATGGGGTTTTTAATGTACCATAGACGGGAATGCTGACGGAACCTGACTCTAATGGCTGTAAATTTTCAATGTCTAATAACTGTGCAAGGCGTGCGTTATTGCCTAGCTCGGCATGCACATCTAAAGGTAAATGATAGCCGTATAAATTGATGTCATTGACTAATAGGGTTTTAATGCGTTTTCCTTTCATGCCACGAATACAAGGATTTTCACTTTTCCAAAAATAACCGTGATGCACTAAAAGCGCATCAGCATGTTGGCTTACTGCATAGTCAATTAATGCTTGGCTCGCTGTCACACCTGTGATGATTTTTTTGATTTCAGCTTTGCCTTCTACTTGCAAACCATTTGGGGCGTAATCTGAAATGCTGGTTGCGTTGAGTTTTTGATTTAAAATGTGTTCAAGTTCAAGATGATTCATAGTCTGTATTTAAGTAGTGTTTGATGAGATATACAGGCAATGGTAAAGGATTTGTGTAGGAATAAGAAGAAAAAAATGGCTAATGTGAAAATCTTTTTCAAGACTATGGGGGAGGGTTCACATTAGCCGAGTTTTTACTACTTCAGTTAAAAACAGCTTCATTATATATTTTATTATATAATGATCAAGTGAAATATGTGTAAAAATGAAAAAAAGGTGAAGATATCACCTTTATTCAATACCAATTAATTTGTGGGTTTGTAGACTGAGTTGCCATTTTGGTTTATTAACTCGTTGATTTAATTGACCAAGTTGCGTGATCGTTTCCAGTAAATTCATTCTGCCGTCGATTTCACAAGGGGACAGATAGTAATGATCTGCGTGTATCTGTTGCTCAATTTGCTCACAAAAGCTGAACACATCTTGATCTGCTACAATACGAACCTCGTGAGCAAAGGGAATACATTTTTGCTGGTATTTATGTTGATACAAGCGTTTTGGGCTGGTCGCAATATAATCAATTTGACTCGGGATCGTTTTTAACCCATTGGTTTCAATCGCTAAAAAATAACCTTCTGCTTTGAGGGCATCTAGCAAATATTCTATCTTTGGCACAATGGTCGGTTCACCACCAGTGATAATAATATTCTTAGCTGAAAACGACTGCACTTTTTGTAGAATTTGGCTGAACGACCACGTAGTGTATTGATTGTAATGGGTATCGCACCAAGGACAAGCCAAGTTGCATTTACCAAAACGCACAAAAATGCTCGGCATACCCGTGTTAAACCCTTCGCCTTGCAGGCTTTCGAAAATTTCAACAATGTTATATTCAGGTTCAAAAATTTCTCGAATTTGCACCGCACTTATTCCTCATATTCACAAAATGAGGTTGGCGTTTCCCATAAACGAATTGCAGATACGGGCAAATGCTCTTCGTATTTCAAACAGTTGAAAATAAAGCGTGCCATTTCTTCTGCGGTAGTACGAGTTGAGAGAGAGAAGGTTTTTGAGTCCAAAGATTGTAATAAATTCGCCACTTTGGATTCTTTTTCACTTGTACAATCGTAAATAAACGCGTGATCCATGGGATCTAAAATGCGTTTTTTCACAATCGCTTTTAAATCAGAAAAGTCGATGACCATTCCTTTCTTCGGACCAGATTGATGTAACTCACCACAAAGTTCAACTTGTAACTTGTAAGTGTGACCGTGTAAGTTTTTGCACTTACCATCGTGCCCATCCAGCATATGTGCCATATCAAAACGAAATTCTTTTGCAATTTTAAACATCATTAGACCACTCTTTTTGTTGCTAAATATTCTGTTAAACCATTTTCACGTAATACACAGCTTGGGCATTCGCCACAACCTTGCTCAACGCCCATATAGCAGGTGTGCGTGTGTTGGCGAATATAATCCAATGCGCCAAGCTCATCAGCGAATTGCCAAGTTTGTGCTTTGGTGAGATACATCAATGGTGTTTTGATATTGAAGGAATAATCCATTGCCAGATTTAAAGTCACATTCATTGATTTAATAAACACATCGCGACAATCAGGATAACCGCTGAAATCCGTTTCGCATACGCCTGTAATAATGTCAGTGATCCCCTGACCTTTGGCATAAATGGCAGCGTAGAGTAGGAATAGCGCATTGCGACCATCAACAAAGGTATTTGGCGTGCTGCCTTGTTGTTCAATCGTTGCGTTTTCGTCCATTAGCGCATTTTGCGTAATGGCTTTGATAACGGAAGTATCAATTAAGGTTTGTTTAACCCCAAGATCTTTTGCAATCCATTGGGCTTTTTCCAGTTCAATGGCATGGCGTTGACCATATTGAAAGGTAACCGCTTCAACATTCTCAACGCCATATTCTTGAATGGCTTGAATCAGACAGGTGGTGGAATCTTGTCCACCCGAAAAAATAACAACCGCTTTGCGATTGCCGTTTGGGTTTGTGATATTCATTGTGTTTTCCTAGTTTTGTTTCGAACAAGGATTTGTAACATCCATTGTTCAAGTGGGAGGTTTACGAACCACTTAAAAATAAAAAAGCGGGATTGCCACTGCACTGAGCAGTTACAATGCCCACTAACGACAACGTGCGGTTATTTATTTGCTAAAATTTCCGCGAGTTCTAAATCCTGTTTCACATCAATATCGACTGAGCGGTAAGTTGGCATTAAGTAGAATTTGAGTGGAGGAATAAAGAAATATTTTTCTTTGAGTAGCTGTGCAATGTCGTTAATGTAAATGGCACCATTCGCACGATACATTTTTGGCAAGGTTTGACGAGCTGCTTCAAAGTCTGCAATTTCACGAACAGGTAACACTTCGTGATCTTTTCCTAGAGAAAACGCTTTGTATGGATGATGCTCACATTCACAGGCAGACACTACAGAATTGACGTGACCATTCACAAACATATCCATCGCATTTTTGATATCTAAATGATCACGCAAAGGGCTAGTTGGTTGTAGTAATGTACAAGTGCCTTCAGTGATATTCAGCGTTTCAAGTGCATGTAAAATGGCATCAATTGTTCTTGAGTTATCTTGAGCCAATTCCGCTGGGCGTTTAATCGCCGTTGCGCCATATTTTTCTGCTTCTCGCAAAATGCTATCGCCATCTGAGGTCACAATAATTTGATCAAATACGTCTGCTTGTTTAGCGGCTAAAATCGCACGCCCAATCAGAGAATGTCCTCCGACAGATTGAAGATTTTTATCAGGAATTCCTTTTGAGCCAGCGCGAGCTGGAATAATAGCGATATTTTTCATAAGCGTTTCCTATTGAAAAAAGGGCTGATTAGCCCTTTTAGTTGATTATATTATTTTTGTTTCATCGCAGGGAAGAGGATGACATCGCGAATTGATGCTGCATTTGCAAATAACATGGCTAAGCGGTCAATTCCTAAACCTTCCCCCGCCGTTGGTGGTAAACCGTGTTCAAGTGCGGTAACAAAATCTTCATCTTTGAACATCGCTTCATCATCGCCCGCTTCTTTCGCTGCGACTTGTGCATCAAAACGTTCATTTTGGTCTTCTGCGTCGTTCAATTCAGAGAAACCGTTACCAATTTCACGACCACCGATAAATAATTCGAAACGATCGGTCACTTCTGGGTTTTCATCATTACGACGTGCTAATGGTGAAATTTCAGCAGGGTGTGCCATTAAGAACGTTGGCTGAATTAAGTGATGTTCAGCCACTTCTTCAAAAATCACGTTCACAAGGCTGCCTAAGCCCCAAGATTTTTGTACTTCGATACCTAATTTTTTCGCTACTGCAACGGCACGATCAAAGTCGTATAAATCTTCTTTCACGATACCTTTGTCAGCACCGTATTTTAAGATTGCATCGTGCATTGTGATACGCTCAAATGGTTTACCGAAGTCAAACTCATATTCACCGTAAGGCACGATTGTTGTACCTAAAATATCAATAGCCAGTTTACGTAATAATTCTTCCGTGTTATCCATTAAGTCGTGGTAGTCGGCATAGGCTTGGTAGTATTCAAGCATGGTGAACTCTGGGTTGTGACGAACAGAGACGCCTTCGTTACGGAAGTTACGGTTTAATTCAAATACACGCTCAAAACCACCGACGACTAAACGTTTTAAGTAAAGCTCTGGTGCGATACGTAAGTACATATCCACATCCAATGCGTTGTGGTGAGTGATAAATGGACGTGCAGAAGCCCCACCTGGAATCACTTGCAACATTGGGGTTTCCACTTCCATAAAGCCTTTAGAAATAAAGTAATCACGAATACCAGCAATCACTTTTGAACGAATAATGAAAGTGCGGCGTGATTCTTCATTCGAAATTAAATCTAAATAGCGTTGACGGTAACGCGTTTCTTGGTCGCTTAAACCGTGGAATTTATCTGGTAATGGACGAAGTGCTTTGGTTAATAATTCCACTTCAGTACAACGTACGGTTAATTCGTTCGTTTTGGTTTTAAATAACGTCCCTTTCACACCAACGATATCACCTAAATCCCAAGTCCCCACATCTTCTGCGTAAACGCCTTCTGGTAAGTTATCACGCGCAACGTAAAGTTGGATTCGACCAGACATATCTTGTAATGTGATAAACGTCGCTTTACCCATTGCACGACGCGTCATAATACGACCTGCGACTTTCACTTCAACTTCTTGTGCTTTTAATGTTTCGCCTTCAATTGCATCGTATTGTGTATGTAAATCTGCAGCTAATGCATCACGACGGAAAGTGTTTGGAAATGGGTTACCTTTTGCACGTAATGCTGCTAATTTTTCACGACGAACTAACATTTCGCCATTAAGATCAAGTTCTTGAGTTTGTTCTGACATGTTTATTACCTAGTTTATTTTTAAGATTTTGTGGGATAACGAATATTATCCGGATTTTTATAATCCTGCTTTTAAGCTGGCTTCGATAAAGCGATCTAAATCACCATCTAACACTGCTTGTGTATTACGATTTTCAACACCTGTACGTAAATCTTTAATACGAGAATCATCTAATACATATGAACGAATTTGGCTGCCCCAGCCGATATCGGATTTACTGTCTTCCAGCGCCTGTTTGTCGGCATTTTTCTTTTGCAATTCCATTTCATATAACTTCGCTTTCAACTGTTTCATACATTGATCTTTGTTTTTGTGTTGAGAGCGATCATTCTGACATTGAACTACGATACCGCTTGGCATATGGGTAATACGCACCGCACTTTCTGTTTTATTGACGTGCTGACCACCCGCACCCGATGCACGATAGACGTCAATACGTAAATCAGCTGGGTTGATTTCAATATCAATATCATCATCAATTTCTGGATAAACGAAAGCCGCACTGAACGAGGTGTGGCGACGGTTGTTTGAGTCAAATGGACTTTTACGCACTAAACGATGGATACCTGTTTCAGTACGCAACCAACCAAATGCATATTCGCCAGAGACTTTAATTGTTGCCGATTTAATGCCCGCGACATCACCGTCAGAGACTTCCATTAATTCAGTTTTAAAGCCTTTGCTTTCCGCCCAACGCAAGTACATACGGAGTAACATTTCGGTCCAGTCTTGCGCTTCGGTCCCTCCTGAGCCCGCTTGTAGATCCACATAGCAGTCTGCCGCATCGTGTTGTCCACTAAACATACGGCGGAATTCTAATTTAGCTAGCTTTTCTTCTAATTCGTCCAGTTCGCTAACGGCTTCGTTAAAGGTCTCTTCGTCTTCTGCCTCAATTGCGAGTTCAAGCAAGCCTTCGACATCTTCTAAGCCTTGATCGAGTGCTTTGATCGTATCGACAACGGCTTCTAAGGTAACACGTTCTTTACCTAATGCTTGTGCTTTTTCTGG
This sequence comes from Pasteurella sp. P03HT, assembly GCF_054052285.1. NCBI lineage: Bacteria > Pseudomonadati > Pseudomonadota > Gammaproteobacteria > Pasteurellales > Pasteurellaceae > Pasteurella > Pasteurella sp. P03HT. The sequence goes on along the minus strand of NZ_JBSIUM010000001.1, from coordinate 121,905 downwards.
CTCATTCCAGACATCAGGTTGTTCTAATTCCGCATTGACTTCTTCTAAGCGTTCTACTTTAGTATCGAAGTCAAAGATACCCCCTGAGCACCTGAGCGCGTTCGGCGAGATCAGAAATTTTATTTTTAATTGGATTAATTTCAAACATACTGCAATTTTTAGGTTTTTTTATCGTGAAAATTAAACAGAAATTATACGTCATTTTGGGGCATTATGGTAGGCAATTTTTAGACTCTTTGCTTGCACAAATATGGAATCTCTTTATAATCTTGCTGTTTATCTTTTCTGGTTCTCGACATTATTAATAGGAATAAAAATGAAAAAATTGTTGACCGCACTTTTGGCTTTCACATTGTCGGCTCAAGTCTTTGCATCAAATGATGCGATTTTGAAGCGCTTTAGTCATCTGGGAGTAAAAGAAGTGGATATTAAACCTTCTCCTGTAAAAGGACTTAAAACGGTCATTACTGAACAAGGTATTTTTTATATCACGGATGATGCAAATTATGTGCTAGATGGCAAATTATATGAGCTCAGTGAAAAAGGGTTAACTGATGTTTCTGCAAACATTTTATTAGAAAAACTGAGCAAATTTGAGAAAGAAATGATTGTCTATCCTGCTAAAGCAGAAAAACATGTGGTTACTGTATTTATGGATACCAGTTGCCATTACTGTAAAGTCTTACATGAGCAGATTAAAGGCTACAATGAGTTAGGGATTACCGTACGTTACTTGGCGTTTCCTCGTGGCGGCATGCACTCACAAGTGGCGCGTCAAATGGAAGCCATTTTTACTGCAGAAGACCCACAATTTGCGTTAAACGAAGCAGAAAAAGGGCGTTTCCCTGCAACACTCAAAGCGCCTGATATTGTGAAAAAACATTATCAGCTAGGTGTGCAATTTGGTGTAAATGGGACCCCAACGATTGTGACATCAACTGGCGAAGTGATTGGGGGATATCTAGAGCCTAAAGCGTTACTTGCTGAATTAACACGTTAATTGCCTCACGATGCCCTATGATAAGGACGCTCTTTCGCGTCCTTATCACGTTCTCTTCATCATTTTGTAGGATTGTTTTGTGAATAAGTTAATTCAACGTCGCGTTGTACCACAAGGTGAAGCAATTTGCTCCGATCCACTTTTGGACCGCCTTTATCGTGCGCGTCATATCCAAAATTCTCAGCAATTAGACCGCACATTGACCTCATTATTGCATCCACAGTTACTCCAAGGGATCGAAAAGGCAGTCGCATTATTAGTTGATGCTTACCAACTGCAACAGAAAATTGTTATTGTCGGAGATTTTGATGCTGATGGTGCGACCAGTACCGCCTTGACAGTGCTTGCGCTTCGCCAACTGGGGTTCAGCAATATCGCTTTTTTAGTACCAAATCGCTTTGAACAAGGTTACGGCTTGAGTGTCGCTGTAGCAGAGCAGGCTTTAGCACAACAAGTCGATTTATTAATCACAGTTGATAATGGCGTTTCTTCCGTTGAAGGCGTCGCATTTTTACAACAACATGGGGTAAAAGTGTTAATCACGGATCATCACTTACCACCAGCGATTTTGCCGCAAGCTGATGCGATCGTGAATCCAAATTTAGCGAGTTGTGCCTTTCCTTCAAAATCACTTGCTGGTGTCGGTGTTGCGTTTTATGTGATGTTAGCGCTGCGGACCAAATTACGAGAGTTAGGGGTTTTTGATCAAAAAACGCAACCCAACTTTAGCGAACTGTTGGATTTAGTCGCGTTAGGAACGATTGCTGATGTGGTACCGTTAGATCAAAATAATCGTATTCTTGCTTATCAAGGATTAGCGCGTATCCGAGCACAACGTTGTCGTTGTGGAATTCGTGCATTAGCGGAAGTCGCTAACCGAGACATCAGTCAATTTGCTGCATCAGATTTAGGGTTTTCAATTGCGCCTCGTTTGAATGCGGCTGGACGCTTAGACAATATGTCAGTTGGCGTTGAGCTGTTATTAGCAGAAGATATGGCTACTGCTCGGGCATTGGCGCATGAACTCGATAGTCTGAATCAAACTCGAAAAGAGATTGAACAAGGCATGAAACTTGAAGCGCTGGAAATTTGTCGTCATTTGACCGCACTTCAACAGCGCTTGCCGCAGGGGATCGTGTTATACCAAGCGGATTGGCATCAAGGGGTACTTGGTATTTTAGCCTCTAGAATTAAAGATCAGTTTCATCGTCCTGTAGTGGCTTTTACTCGTGAACAAGCAGGGATGTTGAAAGGATCGGCTCGTTCTGTTGAGGGCTTACATTTGCGTGATGTCTTGGAACGTATTTATAGTCAGTGTCCTGAGATTATTTTAAAATTCGGTGGACATGCTATGGCAGCAGGATTAACGATTCGTGAAGAATATTTTGATGCATTTCAAATGGAATTCAATCGGGTCGTCACAGAATGGCTGGGGGATGAAGCATTACAAGATATCATTTGGACAGACGGTGAATTAGCCACACCGCAGCTTACGCTCGACATAGCGGAAACCCTAAAACAAGCAGGACCTTGGGGACAGGCTTTTCCAGAACCGCTGTTTGATGGTGAATTTAAGATTTTACAGCAGCGTATAGTCGGAGAAAAACATTTAAAAATGTTAGTGGAACCTCAACAAGGCGGACCATTACTAGATGCCATTGCCTTTAATGTTGATACTCGTTATTATCCTGACTTGTCTATGCGATCAGCAAAATTTGCATACAAATTAGATATAAATGAGTTCAGAGGTCAACGCAATGTCCAATTACTCGTCGACTATATTGTACCAGTGAGTCATGAATAAAAATGTGGCGTATTTGTTTTTTTGTCGTATTAATCCATTTTACTCAGATAACATTCGCAAATCAGACTGCGCCAGTGAACCATGCCCCCCATGTAGAACAACAAGGATTTATTGAAGGGCGAGATTATTTTGCTTATCAAGAACCCATTTATCGTGCCACTTCTCATGAACCCATCTTAATTCAATTCTTTTTTGATTATGACTGCCGTGTTTGCTCGTCGGCTTTAGATATTTTAGAACTGTATTCTCAGATTAACTTTGATAAAGTCACATTAGTGGAGCATCCTATTGCGACAGATAAAGCGCATTATTCCGCCTCGGTTTTTTATGCGCTCAAGATGATAAATGCCGAAGAGTTATCTGCGTTGCTTCTCTTTGAAACAGCAGAGAAACAACGTTTTTTACAGCTCTCTCGTTTTAATACGTTGCGAACATGGTTAGAGGCTCAAGGAGTCAATACAGATGATTTTACGAAGGCGTTTTACTCGGCAAATGTAGCAAATCATGTTGAAGTAGCAGAAAAACGGACCGAAGAATACGGCGTATTTACTTATCCTTATGTGGTGATTGACGGTCGCTATGTGTTGACAGCAAGCACGTTATATAATGATGATTACAGCTTTGCTGTGTTAGATTTTTTAGTGCATAAATTAATAAAGGAAAAACAACAATAATGAAAATTGGTATTGTCGGTGCGATGGCACAAGAGGTGGAAATTTTAGCCAATTTAATGGAAAACAAAGTGGTGACACAAGTGGCAAGCTGCACTATCTATGAAGGGACTATTCAAGGTAAATCGGTGGCGTTATTGCAATCTGGTATCGGCAAAGTTGCTGCAGCGGTTGGCACCACTGTTTTATTACAACAGGCTAAACCTGATGTGGTGATCAATACAGGATCCGCTGGTGGCGTGGCACAAGGCTTGAAAGTGGGCGATATTGTGATTTCCAGTGAGACAATTTATCACGATGCTGACGTGACTGCATTTGGTTATGCAAAAGGTCAACTCCCCGCTTGCCCACCAGCGTTCATTTCTGACGAGAAATTATCAGACTTAGCGGAGCAAATTGCACAAGCGCAAGGTCATAATGTAAAACGTGGTTTAATTTGTTCAGGTGATAGCTTTATTCATGGTGGCGATGCGTTAGCAAAAATTAAAGCCGATTTCCCCACAGTAATGGCGGTCGAAATGGAAGCCACTGCGATTGCACAAGTTTGTCACGTGTTTAATGTACCGTTTGTTGTCGTGCGTGCGATTTCTGATGCTGGCGACGGCGAAGCAAGTATGTCATTTGAAGAGTTTTTACCACTTGCTGCAAAACAGTCTTCGCAAATGGTATTAGGCATGTTAGATAAGCTGTAATCAGCTATTCTATTTAAACAAAAAGTGCGGTCGAAATGTTGAAAATTTTTACCGCACTTTTTTATTTAGTAAGCCACCGTTTTTAATCGAAGACAGTGGCTTGATCTTTATTTGAGATTAAGCGTTTTTCGCTTGGTTAATTAAGAATTGCACTAGCAATGGCACTGGACGACCTGTTGCACCTTTATTTGCACCTTGTAACCACGCTGTTCCTGCGATATCTAAGTGTGCCCAACGGTATTTGTCTGTAAAGTTAGACAAGAATGCGCCTGCAGTGATTGCACCGCCCCAACGGCCACCGATGTTCGCAAGATCAGCAAAGTTAGATTTTAATTGCTCTTGATATTCTTCACCTAGTGGTAAACGCCACGCTTTGTCTGTGGTTTCTGCTGCAGCTTGTTCTAAAGCTTTTGCGAGCTCATCATCTGTTGAAATTAAACCGCTGTTGTGTGCGCCTAATGCCACTACACAAGCCCCTGTTAACGTCGCTACATCGATCACTAATTCAGGATCAAAACGCTCAACATAAGTTAAGGTATCACATAATACTAAACGCCCTTCTGCGTCAGTATTTAGTACTTCAACAGTTAAGCCTTTCATTGTGGTGAGAATATCACCTGGGCGATAAGCGTTGCCGTCCGGTAAGTTTTCACAACCTGCTAATACACCGATCACGTTTAATGGCAGTTTCAATTCAGCAATCGCATTCATTACGCCGTAAACAGACGCTGCACCGCCCATATCGTATTTCATTTCGTCCATTGCTTCCGCGGGTTTTAATGAAATACCACCCGCATCAAAGGTTAATCCTTTACCCACTAACACGATTGGTTTTGCGTTTGGATTTGGGTGATTGCGGTATTCAATCAGTGAAAGTTGCGCTTCATTCACAGAACCTTGTGAAACCGCTAAATACGCATTCATTTTTAATTCAGTTAATTCTTTTTCACCCAACACGGTGGTTTTGATTAAATCAGAGCGAGTTGCTAAGCTTTTTGCTTGTTCTGCTAAATACACTGGATTGCAAATATTTGGTGGGCAGTTTGCGACATCTTTAGCAAATTTTACGCCTAAAGCCACCGCACTTGCGTGTTCAATCGCTTGTTGTGCTGCTTCGCCTTCTACGCTAAAGACAAATTGAGTCAATGCAACGTCTTGTTCTTTTTTCTTGCTTTTGAATTGCTCAAATTGGTAGAAACTTGCTTCGATAGTTTCAACGCTGAAGCGGATATTCCAATAAAGGTCACGATTTTTGATTTCGATGTCAGAAAGGTAGCTGATAACTTCTTGTGCTTTGGTGGATTTTACGGCTTTAATTGTCTCTTGAATGATTTGTTTGAATTGTTTTTCGTTGATTTCGCCTTTTTTACCTGCGCCTACCACAAATACACGTTCTGCGTAGTAATTGGGTAAATGACGCAACACTAACACTTCGCCTACTTTACCCGTAATTTCGCCTGATTGGATTAAATTTGTTAAATAACCTTGCGAAATTTCATCGATTTTTTTTGCAGGAGAAGAAAACTCACCATTCTCATATAGACCAATAATAATGTTGCTTTTTATATCTAAAAGTGCGGTCGATTTTGCATAATATTTCATGTTATCCTCACAAAGATTTTTACTGTTTTCGGTTGAAAAATAAGTTATTATACGCGCAATAAAGTAGCCAAATTAGACCATTCTATACAAATTGCAAGAAAAATATAGGCAATAATGTGATTTTAACCCGATATTTAACTAAAGAAGTGTTTAAGAGCCAGATTGCAATCTTATTCATTCTACTCCTGATTTTCTTTTGTCAACAGCTTGTTCGTGTTTTAGGTTCCGCAGCCAGTGGTAAGGTACCTGCTGACTTAGTGATGTCTTTGCTTGGATTAGGTATGCCAACGATGGCACAGTTGATGCTGCCATTGTGCTTATTTATTGCTATTTTGCTCACTTTTGGTCGTTTATATGCAGAAAGTGAGATTACTGTGATGCGTGCTTGCGGGGTAGGACAACGTATTTTAGTGCGTGTTGTGCTGATTTTATCCTTTCTGACCGCCTCGTTAGCTGCATATAATGTATTTTGGCTTACTCCTTGGGCGATTCAGAAGCAAGGTGAAATTCTTGAGGATGCGAAAGCTAATCCAACCATGGGAGCATTAGCATCGGGACAATTTATCAGTACCAATAATAATGAATTTGTATTATTTATCGATAAGATTGAAAACAATACGATTCATGATGTTTATGTTTTTCAAACTCGGGAAAAAGGTAATTTAAAACCTTCTGTATTAGTTGCGGAGCAAGGGGAATTGAAGGCCTTACCGAATGGCGATCAAATTCTCAAATTAGAAAATAGTCAGCGTGTTGAAGGGAGTAGTGCTTTTCCTGATTTTAGGATTACACATTTTGATGAGTATCAGGCATATTTAGGTTATCAAAATACGAATCATGATCAACGCGATGCTGAAGAATTAACGCTATCCGCATTACTTAATGCAAATACACCAGCGGCAAAAGCAGAGTTAAATTGGCGTTTGAGTTTGATCCTTGCCGTGCCATTAATGGCATTATTAGCGGTGCCTTTGAGTCGTGTTAATCCTCGACAAGGGCGTTTTGCTAAGGTCCTCCCTGCTTTATTATTATATTTAATTTATTTCTTGTTACAGAGTTCTTTAAAATCCGCTTGGGCAGCAGGCAAATTAGATGGAAGTTTACTCATGCCACTAGTGAACGTGCTCTTCTTCTTGCTTGGACTTTTCCTCAATAGCTGGAGTAGCGCATCGATGTATAAACTCCGTTATTGGTTTTCTAAAACAATTGCCACAAAAGGATAATCAAAGAGGATGAATACGTTAGACCGTTATCTTGGTAAAAGCATTTTAGGGGCAATTTTCGCGACATTAATTATGTTAGTTGGATTGTCTGGCATCATTAAATTTGTTGAGCAATTTCGTAGTGTTGGAAAGGGCACTTACGATATTTGGCAAGCGATTTTTTATACCGTCTTAACGATTCCAAAAGACATTGAAACGTTTTTTCCAATGGCGGCACTTCTAGGCGCATTAATTGCGTTGGGGAATCTGGCAAGTCGTAGTGAATTGGTGGTGATGCAAGCATCGGGCTTTTCTCGTTTGAAAATCGGCTTTGCAGTGATGAAAACTGCGTTGCCATTAGTCATATTAACGATGTTGATCGGTGAATGGGGGATTCCTCAAACAGAACAATTTGCTCGGGATATGCGTTCAAAAGCCATTTCAGGTGGCTCATTACTTTCAGTTAAAAACGGTATTTGGGCAAAAGATGGAAATGATTTTATTTATATTAAACGGATTACTGATGACATTGAGTTAAATGACATCTATGTTTATAGCTTTGGAGAGCATCGCCAATTGCAGCGTGTTAAGCATGCTAATTCAGCAGCATATAAAGAAGGAAAATGGATATTTACTCAGCTTAATGAATCAGAAATTTATGAGGATGAAATTAAAACAATTAACCGTTTAAATGCAGAATGGAAAACCAGCTTAACCCCAGATAAATTGGGGATTGCTTCTTTAAGACCAACATCACTTTCGATTTCTGGGTTATATCATTACATTGCTTTTTTGAAAGAAACAGGACAAGAGTCGAAAAAATTTGAGCTGACTTACTGGCGTAAATTGTTCCAACCACTTTCTGTTGGTGTCATGATGATGTTAGCGCTTTCGTTTATTTTTGGACCATTACGCAGTGTGACTGCGGGTGCCAGAATTGTGACGGGGATTTGTTTTGGATTCTTATTCTATGTCGTCAATGAGATTTTTGGACCGCTGAGTTTGGTTTACAATGTCACGCCACTTGCTGGCGCGTTAATGCCAAGTATTTTGTTTTTATTAATTACATGGTGGTTATTAAGTCGGAAACGAACCTAAATCCATTTCTATCCATAACAAAAAACGTACGGAGTACCGTGCGTTTTTTTGTTATGTTTCAATGTGTTTATCTTCATGTCTTTTCATAAAATTCTTGTACTTGTTTCATTTCAAGAACAGCTCAACTCTTGAGGTTACGATAAGATAGGCAAAAGGGATACTCAGAAAACAGATGAGATGAAGTAGAGAATGTGCACTCGTGAAGCAAAAGAAAAGGCGGATAATCTTCCGCCTTTTTATTTAGATTGAGACTATAAGCTGAATACCGCAAAGAACACTAATACAGTATAAAGTACAGACAAACCATAGAAAATGACACCGCTTGCTGGAATATGAATTTTGAAATCATGCATGCCGTGGTGAATACGGTGCATTGCTCCCCACATCGGGAAGATCAATAAGACCAGTAAGAGTAATTTCCCAAGACCTGAGTGTAAAAAAGTAATCAGTTCAATTGTGTTTTCAGCATTGATTAAACCAAATGGTAGCAAGAAGCCAAGAATCAATACGAGTACAGGATAGAACATGGCGCTTACCGTTGTACCTGCACCGAATAATAACCATACAACAGGTTCATTAGAACGTTTTGGTGTATCTTTCATCTTTTTCCTCACTTATACATACATAAACACTAAAATGATGAGACTGACTAATCCTGTTACTGCCCATAATGCGCTAGTGATCAGTTTTGGATTGATACGCTCATTTTTAACAATGATATTTAATACTTTTGGCGTCATCACATAATAAGTGACGGTATTTAATAACATTGCACCAAGTGTGATAATGTTCAGAATGATAACAATTGGATTTTTTAAGAAAGAAATAAAGTCACCAAAGGTTTCTAAATTTCCTAAACTAATTACACCATAAAGTAATACTAAACAGAACCAAAGTGTTGGAATCGCCGTGGCTTCACGCGCAATATAAAGTTTGTAAAAATCTAACTTTTTCCACCAAGTTGGTTTAATTTCACGCACATATTTTTTGCGTTTACTGGTTGTTGCAGTCATTTTACACTCCTTACTTTTGCGGTTTAAGCATTGCAATTACAAAGTCTTTTGCACTTTCGACTTTACCTTGGTTTACCGCTGAAGCTGGATCAACATGTTTTGGACAAACTTCTGAACAATATCCAACGAAAGTACAGCTCCATACACCGTTTTTACCATTGATAATTTTCATACGTTCTTCTTTACCGTGATCGCGATTATCAAGGTTATAACGATGAGCAAGAGTTAACGCAGCAGGTCCCACAAATTCAGGATTTAAGCCGAATTGTGGGCAGGCTGCATAACAGAGACCGCAGTTGATACACATTGAGAAAGTACGGTATTTTTCTAATTGTGCAGGTGTTTGTTTAGTACGGCTTTTTGCTAGCTCTGAAGATGGATGAGGTTTACCATCAAGTGCTGGCGCTTGGTTACCGATAATGTAAGGTTTGATTGCCTCTAAACTTTCAATGAAGTGGCTTAAGTCAACAACTAAGTCACGTTCAATCGGGAAGTTTGCAAGTGGCTCAATACGCATATGACCACTGTAATCACGTAAGAAAGTTTTACACGCCAGTTTTGGTTTGCTGTTTACCATCATACCGCAAGAACCACAGATCGCCATGCGGCAAGACCAACGGTAAGACAATTCTGGCTCAAGTTTGTCTTTAATGTAACCTAACGCATCAAGCAAGGAAGTTTGATTATCGTAAGGTACTTGATAAGTGCGTAAGTATGGTTCTTTGTCCTGTTCTGGATTATAACGCAATACTTCAATGTTCATGATCGCTTGATTAACCATTTGCGTTCTCCTTATTTGCTTCAGTTGCTTTTGCGGCTTCTTGTGCTTCAGCTTCTGCACCGTATACGCGTTTTGCTGGTTGTGATTTAGTAATTTTCACATCGCTATAGTCAATACGAGGTGCATCATCGCCGTTGTAGAATGCAAGGGTATGTTTCAAGTAGTTCACGTCATCACGCTCAGTATAGTCTAAACGTTGGTGTGCACCACGTGATTCTTTACGTGCAATGGCTGAGTTTGCAATGGATTGCGCAACATCTAAGATGTAGCCTAACTCAACAGTATATAATACGTTGGTATTAAAGACACTTGAGCGGTCTGCAATACGGATACGTTTATAACGTTCTTTCAGTTCAGCAATTTTATCAACGGCTTTTTGCATACTTTCTTGAGTACGGTAGATACCGCAGCCCTCTTCCATTGCATCACCCATTTCATCGCGGATTTCAGACCAAGACTCTGTTCCTTCTTGGTGATATAAATCTTCTAAGCGTTGAACAATATCACGTGCTTGTGCATCAATGGCAGTTTGATTCACTACCGGTGCCTCCACTGCACGTTGTGCAGCATATTCCCCAGCAACGCGACCTAATACGACAAGTTCAGCGAGTGAGTTAGAACCTAAGCGGTTGGCACCATGTAAGCCTGAAGACGCACATTCACCCACAGCGAATAAACCTTTAATACGAGTTTCGCTGTTAAAGTCGACTTCAATACCACCCATGGTATAGTGAACAACTGGACGGACTGGAATTGGTGCTTTAGCTGGGTCAACGCCTTCATACGCTTGTGCTAATTCACAAATGAATGGAAGACGTTCATGTAAGTATTTTTCACCTAAGTGACGTAAGTCTAAGTGAACAACATCGACACCTTTCGCAGTTTTTAAGGTATTTCCTTTTTGCAATTCTTGCCAGAATGCTTGAGATACTTTGTCGCGTGGACCCAGTTCCATATATTTATTTTCTGGTTTACCGATTGGGGTTTCTGGTCCTAAACCATAATCTTGTAAGTAACGGTAACCGTCTTTATTGACTAAGATACCACCTTCACCACGACAACCTTCCGTCATTAAGATCCCCGTATTTGGTAAGCCTGTTGGGTGATATTGAACAAATTCCATATCACGAAGTGGGACGCCGTGACGATAAGCCATTGATAGTCCATCACCAGTTACGATACCGCCATTGGTGTTGAAACGGAACGCACGACAGCCACCCCCCGTTGCAATTACAACAGCATTGGCATTGATTTGAACTAATGTGCCTTCCATCATATTCATGGCAACCATACCACGCGCATGACCATCATCAACGAGAATATCTAAGACAAAGTGTTCATCAAAACGCACGATTTGCGGATATTGGATGGATGTTTGAAATAAGGTATGAAGTAAGTGGAAACCTGTTTTGTCAGCCGCAAACCATGTCCGTTCAATTTTCATTCCACCAAAACGACGTACGTTAACGTCGCCATCTGTTTTACGGCTCCAAGGACAGCCCCAGCGTTCTAATTGTGTCATTTCAACTGGAGAATGTTGCACAAAGTATTCCACTACATCTTGTTCACATAACCAGTCACCACCCGCTACGGTGTCGTGAAAATGTTTATCGTAAGAATCTTCTTCTTTGATTACTGCTGCTGCGCCACCTTCTGCTGCCACGGTATGACTACGCATAGGGTAAACTTTTGAAACTAATGCAATTTTTAAGTTAGGGTTTGCTTCCGCTGCTGCAATAGCCGCACGTAAACCGCCGCCGCCAGCACCAACAATTGCAATATCGACATTAACAGTTTGCACGATATTCCTCCAATCAAGAAAGTAAAAAATAAAAATAAACCAAAATTGGTTAATTTAGGGTCATTCCATTTTGCCATTATTTTCAAAGATTAATAATCTTTTTTTACAATAAAAACTCAGTTTCGTGATCTACCTCAAAAAAGTTAAAAATGGTTTATTTTATAAGCTTTGTTGATGATCTGAATTTCACTAAAAGACCTGGTTTTTCGATGTGATTCGACTATCAATATTTTTAAAAAGTGACCGTATGTTGAAGGTGGTGGAAAGAAAATTTGTGAGAGGAATTTTTGGCGTCCTCTTGTGGAGATAATTTGAAATAACCCATTGAGCTCGCTAGAATAGCACATTACATTTTGATAATGGACAAGATTATGTTTGAACAAGAATTATGGCAGCCTTCAGCCTCTATTGAGAATTTACTTGCACGTGCCAAAATTATCGCCGAGATTCGTCGTTTTTTTACGGACCGTGGTCTATTGGAAGTGCAAACGCCTGTGTTAAGCGAGTTTGGTGTCACAGATGTACATTTATCCACATTTAGTACAGAATTTGTTGCTCCTTTTGCTCAACAATCTAAAACATTATGGCTCTCAACCAGCCCTGAATATCATATGAAGCGTTTGTTGGCGGCAGGAAGTGGACCGATTTTTCAGCTTTGTCAGGTGTTTAGAAATGAAGAGGCAGGGCAGCGTCATAATCCAGAGTTTACAATGTTAGAGTGGTATCGACCGCACTTTGATATGTATCGTTTGATTAATGAAGTGGATGATTTGTTACAGCAAATTTTAGAGTGTAAACCGACTGAAAATTTAAGCTATCAATTTGTTTTTCAAGAATATGTTGGGTTAGATCCACTTTCAGCAGAAAGATCGGAGTTGATTGCCAAAGCCAAAGAATATCATTTGCTGAATGCAGAGCAAGAAGATCGGGATACGTTATTACAATTTTTGTTTAGTACAGTCGTTGAGCCAAATATTGGTAAAGATAATCCTGTAGCGGTGTACCATTTCCCTGCAACACAAGCAGCATTAGCCCAAATTAGTTCAGAGGATCATCGGGTCGCCGAACGATTTGAATTTTATTATAAAGGGTTAGAGTTAGCGAATGGTTTTCATGAGTTAACTGATTCCAATGAGCAATTACACCGTTTTGAGCAAGATAATGTACAACGCCAGAAACTCGGTTTACCACTGCGTGAAATTGATAAACGCTTGTTAGCCGCATTAAAATCGGGGGTGCCAAATTGTTCTGGTGTGGCACTGGGCGTTGATCGGTTATTAATGATTGCACTCGGTGCAAGTAGTATCAAAGAGGTGATCGCATTTGGCATTGAAAATGCGTGATGGTTATGTTTAATCAAATAGGCAACAATTATCTGTTGCCTGTTTTTATTTAAATAAAAATAATCAACGGACTAGTTTTATTTCGCCATTTTCACTTCTTTGACCCATTTGTCTGTAAGGCGTTTTCCTTCGGCACTTTTACCAAAACGCTCAAAGTCATAATCAATTAATTTCAACTGAGTTAAATTAACTGATTGTGGGGCGGCTTCTGCATATTTATTGGTTGGCAATTGATACACTTTTGTTTCGCGCCAGACTAACTCTTGTGCTTCTTTGCCAAGTGCCCAATCGGCAAATAATTTCGCGTTAGCGAGATTGCGAGCATTTTTGATAATACTCATTCCTCCTAAAGAATAGCCGTCACCTTCACAAGGCATGATGGTTTCAACGGGGGCGCCTTTTTCTTTTTCTGTGGCATAGCTGTGTACAAAACCAACCGCAACAGCAGATTCACCACGTGAGAGGTTAGTTGTAACAAGGGCACTTTTAACGTATTCTGATATATTGGCATTGAGTCGTTTTAGATAATCAAAAGCCTTGTCTTCTCCCCATAATTCAATTAGTGTAGCAATCGCAGTATAGGTGGTCCCTGAAATTTGGGGATCGGGCATTTGTACATAACCTTGTAGACGTGGATCAAGGAGATCAGACCAACATTTAGGTGCTTCTTTGATACCTAATTGGGTAAGTTTTTCCGTATTCACACCAAAACCAAGGGCTAATAAGTAAATAATCGAAGTCAATTCCCCTCGTTTTTCTGTCAGTGTTTTAAATTGAGGAATGATGTCGGCTTGGTGTGGTGGACGGTAGGCTTCAAGTAAGCCTAAATCACCCGCTTGGAAGTGATGCTCAATCGTGCCTCCGTACCAAATATCAGCTTGAGGATTGTTCTTTTCTGCAATCAGTTTAGCCAATGTAGCACCTGTGCTATTGCGAATGAATTTGGTCTCGACCTGATATTGCTGACTAAATGTCTGTACCATTTTTTCACAAGTCGTATGTTGTACACTGCAATATACAGTTAATTTACCTTCTGCGAGTGAATTGGGCGAGAAAAGTAAGGGAAGCGCTAAACCAAGTGCGCTCAATTTGAATGAAATTTTCATTTACAGCATTCCTTTTTGAATTTTATTTAACATCAATAATAACGATTTCAGATTGAGAGCCTAAACGCATTGTAATCCCCCAGAAACCATAACCTGACGTGACAAAAAAGTGTCCATTGCCGATTTTCTTATAGCCATAATCCAAAGGATAGAGTAGGGCAGTAATCAGATTGGCTGGAAAAATTTGCCCCCTGTGAGCATGACCAGATACCTGAATATCAATGGGTAGCGTGGCATGTATTTCTATTTCAGTGGGGCGGTGATCGAGTAAAATAACTGGCAGTGTCGTATCGATTTCTTGGAGTAGCTGCGCTGTGCTCGGACGTGTTTTGTGTAAGTCATCATTACGCTCAACTAAAACAAAAGCATTATCGATGACTTTCGTTTGATCGAAGAGGACTGTTATACCCGCTTGTTCTAACTCATGTTTAATTGCCTGTTGATGACCAAAAAAATCATGATTCCCTAAGGTTGCATAAACGCCTAGAGGTGCCTGTAGTTTCGCTAAATGAGGGCGCATATTTTCTGCTACATACGCTTCCGTATTATCGTCCATAATGTCGCCAGGCATTAGGATAAGATCAACATGATGTTGTTCTAAGATGGTCGCAAGTTGGTCCAGCTGGCGATTGCCAAATAATAGCCCCAAATGTAAGTCACTGACTAAGCCAATACGTATTGGTTTAATGGGTTTATCAAGAGTGATGTGATAGTGTATCACCGTTGGTGTATACGCGTTGTAAACACTGAACCCAAGTAGAACGCTTAATGCCAATGGGTAGATACATCGTAAAAGACGATGGAGCTTGGCTGCGGGAACATAAGGTTTCAAAACCAGATAGCAGAGAAAACAGCCGATACTAACAAAAGCAGAAAACAATAAAAAAGCTAACAGGAAAGCGCTTAAACGAAACATCGGGAAGAGACGGAAAATCGTCAATAACACAATACTATTAGCTAGCAAATAAGTTGAGATGAATAAAATTTTGCGGGCTTTATTCGTGAGTTTTGGGGCAAAAAGCCAGTTTAATGTACGGTTAAAGAGGAATAGAAAGAGTTGGAGTACGAGTATCGCAACAAAAAACGTAATATAGTGGCGTAATTCCAAGAGTGTAACCTATAACCTGAATATGTATTAAGTGAAAAACAAAAAAGAGGGAAACCTGCGTTCCCCCTTTTTGTTCAACGGATGTTTTAGCAAAAATCTGGTGAATTATACCGCACTTTGAAAGATAACGTGATCTGCTTTTTGCGTATAACGGCTGATCTTATCAAAATTCATGTAACGATAGGTATCATCTTTATCTTGCTGTAAATCTGCGGCAAATGATAAATATTCTTCTGGTGTTGGCAATTTACCTAAAATCGCCGAAACGGCAGCTAATTCCGCAGAGGCAAGATAAACATTCGCCCCTTGACCTAAACGGTTCGGGAAGTTACGCGTTGAAGTCGAGACAACCGTTGCTTTATCTGCAACACGCGCTTGGTTACCCATACATAATGAACATCCAGGGACTTCAATTCTCGCACCACTTTTACCGTAAATGCTGTAATAACCTTCTTCGCTTAATAAGGCTGCATCCATTTTGGTTGGTGGTGCAATCCATAAGCGAGTTGGAATCATACCTTTGAATTTAGCGAGTAATTTACCTGCAGCGCGGAAGTGACCAATGTTTGTCATACAAGAACCGATAAATACTTCATCAATTTTATCGCCTTGTACTTCTGATAATAAACGAGCATCATCAGGGTCATTTGGCGCACATAAGATCGGTTCTTTAATTTCAGCTAAATCAATTTCGATGACGGCAGCATATTCAGCATCTTTGTCCGCTTCCATTAATTCTGGATTTGCAAGCCATTGTTCCATACCTTTGATACGACGTTCAAGGGTGCGAGCATCGCCATAACCTTCTGCGATCATATATTTCAATAACACAATATTAGATTGTAAATATTCAATGATCGGTTCTTTGGCGAGTTTAATTGTACAAGCTGCTGCAGAGCGTTCAGCTGAGGCATCAGAAAGCTCAAAGGCTTGTTCCACTTTTAAGTTTTCTAACCCTTCAATTTCTAAAATGCGACCAGAGAAAATGTTTTTCTTCCCTTTTTTCTCCACCGTGAGCAAGCCTTGTTTGATCGCATAGTATGGAATGGCATGAACTAAGTCACGTAAGGTGATACCAGGTTGCATTTCGCCTTTGAAACGCACTAATACTGACTCAGGCATATCCAATGGCATGACACCTGTTGCTGCCGCAAATGCCACTAAACCAGAACCAGCAGGGAATGAAATACCAATTGGGAAACGAGTATGAGAGTCACCGCCAGTTCCCACTGTATCTGGTAATAACATACGGTTTAACCAAGAGTGGATCACACCGTCGCCAGGGCGTAATGAAACACCGCCACGATTCATAATAAAATCAGGCAGAGTATGGTGCGTTACGACGTCTACGGGTTTTGGATACGCTGCGGTATGACAGAAAGATTGCATAACCAGATCGGCTGAGAAACCTAAACACGCCAAATCTTTTAATTCATCACGTGTCATTGGACCGGTGGTATCTTGTGAGCCGACAGAAGTCATACGTGGTTCACAATATTGACCTGGACGAATACCATCAACACCACAAGCACGACCTACCATTTTTTGTGCAAGAGTAAAGCCTTTTGTGCTGTTTGACGTGCTTTGTGGTTTGGCAAAAATATCGGTTTCAGGTAAGCCCAGTTCACAACGTGCTTTATGTGTTAGACCTCGACCAATAATTAATGGAATACGTCCACCTGCACGTACTTCATCTAATAATACATTGGTTTTTAAGGTAAATTCGGCTAAAACTTCATCTGAGTTATGTCGACAAATTTTTTGTTCGTATGGATAAATATCAATGACATCGCCCATATTGAGTTGGCTTACGTCGACTTCAATCGGTAATGATCCTGCATCTTCCATGGTATTAAAGAAAATGGGTGCAATTTTACCCCCTAATACGACACCGCCTGCACGTTTATTGGGAATATAAGGAATATCCTCACCCATAAACCACAGCACTGAGTTAGTGGCGGATTTACGTGAAGAGCCTGTACCGACGACATCTCCAACATAAGCCAGAGGGAATCCTTTTTCTTTGAGTTTTTCAAGTTGTTTGATTGGACCAACATTGCCCGCATCATCAGGTTCAATACCATCGCGTGCATTTTTTAACATGGCTAGCGCGTGTAATGGAATATCTGGACGTGACCAGGCATCTTGTGCGGGTGATAAGTCATCTGTATTGGTTTCCCCGGTTACTTTGAAAACCGTTACCGTGATTTTTTCATCTAATTTAGGACGAGATAAGTACCATTCCGCTTCAGCCCAAGATTGTAACACTTGCTGTGCATATGGATTACCTTGTTTGGCTTTTTCTGCAACATCATGAAAGTTATCGAACATGAGGAGTGTAAAAGATAATGCTTTAGCTGCAATCGGGGCAAGTTCTTCATCGTCTAAGGCGTGAAGTAAAGGTTCAATGTTGTAACCCCCTTGCATTGTCCCCAGTAATTTGACTGCTTTTTTAGGGCAAATGAGTGGAGAGGTAATTTCTCTTTTAGCAACAGCAGCAAGGAAAGCCGCTTTGACATAGGCAGCCTCATCTACGCCAGCAGGGATACGATTTTCAAATAAGTCGAGTAAATAGTCTTTTTTATCTGCAGGCGGGTTTTTGAGTAGTTCAATGAGTTGCGCAGTTTGTTCTGCATCTAAGGGTTTCGGCACAATGCCTAATGCCGCACGTTCATCAATATGTTGTTGATAAGATTGTAGAAAGTTAGACATAGGTTACCTCTTCGGGTTTGCTTGTATCTGTTAGGAAAACCGCATTAGAGTAGGTGCGGTAAGATTTCGTTACGAAAATGTTAAAACATAATAATACTTAAAAATCATCCTCTCAACAGAAAAAAGTTGAATTTTCAGTCTAGATCACGTTTCTTTATTCCCAATAGGGTAATTTTTAGTTAAAATGCCAGCCAATTTTTTTAATTAACAAATGGAAGAAATTATGTTTGGAAAAGGTGGCTTAGGCAACTTAATGAAACAAGCGCAACAGATGCAAGATCGTATGCAAAAAATGCAAGAAGAAATTGCGCAGTTAGAAGTAACAGGCGAGTCTGGTGCAGGGTTAGTGAAAATTACTATTAATGGTGCACATAATTGCCGCCGTATTGAAATTGATCCTTCTTTAATGGAGGATGATAAAGAAATGTTAGAAGATTTAATCGCGGCAGCATTTAATGACGCTGTTCGTCGTGCGGAAGAACTACAAAAAGAAAAAATGGCGTCAGTGACTGCTGGTATGTCGTTACCACCAGGATTTAAAATGCCATTTTAAAATGTGATTTTTTTACTGGTGTAAAAAAGTAACTAAAAACAAGATTTGACCGCACTTGTGAAAAGTGCGGTCTGTTTTTATAAGATTTCTTAAGAGAATAAACTAATGCAAACAAGTCCATTACTTGAACATCTTATTGAAAACTTACGCTGTCTTCCTGGCGTGGGACCAAAATCAGCGCAACGAATGGCTTATCATCTTTTACAGCGTAATCGAAATGGCGGTATGGATTTGGCTCGTGCATTAACAGAAGCAATGTCAAAAATTGGGCATTGTTCTCAGTGTCGAACCTTCACAGAAGAAGAGGTGTGTACGATCTGCAATAACCCCCGCCGTCAACACTCAGGTTTGCTTTGTGTCGTGGAGCAGCCCTCTGATATTCAAGCCATTGAACAAACTGGTCAATTTTCAGGACGTTATTTTGTGTTGATGGGACATTTATCCCCTCTCGATGGCATTGGACCGAAAGAAATTGGTTTGCATATTTTACAAAAACGTCTGCAGGAAGAAAGTTTTCATGAGGTGATTTTAGCCACTAATCCTACAGTTGAAGGCGATGCTACGGCGAATTACATTGCCGAATTGTGTTTGCAACAGAATATCAAAGTAACACGTATTGCTCACGGGATTCCTGTTGGTGGTGAGTTAGAAATGGTCGATGGTACTACATTAACACACTCTTTTTTAGGTCGTCGTCAACTTGGATAATTCATTCTAATGCGCCTTTTTATTGCGGAAAAACCAAGCCTAGCAAGAGCAATTGCCGATGTGTTACCTAAACCGCATCAGCGTGGTGAAGGTTTTATTAAGTGTGGCAACGAAGATTATGTCACTTGGTGTGTCGGTCATTTGTTAGAACAAGCCGAGCCCGATGCATACGATCCGCGTTTTAAACAATGGCGTTTAGAACATTTACCGATCATTCCTGAAAAATGGCAGCTCATTCCACGTAAAGACGTTCAAAAACAGCTTAACGTAGTGGAAACGCTGATTCATCAAGCCGATATTTTGATTAACGCAGGCGACCCCGATCGTGAAGGGCAACTTTTAGTGGATGAAGTGTTTAGCCACGCCCAATTAAGTGTAGATAAACTCAATCAAATTCAACGTTGTTTGATTAGCGATCTCAATCCGAATGCAGTACAAAAAGCGGTTAATAAATTACAACCAAATCGTAATTTTATCCCCCTGGCAACTTCCGCTCTTGCACGTGCGCGTGCTGACTGGCTTTACGGCATTAATATGACCCGAGCTTACACCATTCGTGGTCGTCAAGCAGGTTACAATGGGGTGCTTTCTGTTGGTCGTGTACAAACGCCTGTGTTGGGATTGATTGTGCGACGTGATCTAGAAATTGAGCATTTCCAACCGAAAGATTTCTATGAAGTGTTAGCGCACGTTCAGCCAGAAACACCTGAAAAAATGACCGCACTTTCAGAGGCGGAAAAAGCGCAAATCCCCGTGTTTAAAGCCTTGTGGCAACCGAGTAAAGCTTGTGAGGACTACCAAGATGAGGATGGTCGAGTGTTGTCGTTAGGCTTAGCTGAAAATGTGGCGAAACGTATTCACTCGCAACCTGCGGAAGTGACGGAATACGTGGATAAACGGGAAAAAGAAACTGCACCGTTGCCTTATTCCTTATCAGCTTTACAGATTGATGCAGCGAAACGTTACGGACTATCTGCACAAGATGTATTAGATATTTGCCAGCGTTTGTATGAAACGCATCGACTGATCACTTATCCTCGTTCGGATTGTCGTTATCTGCCAGAAGAACATTTTGCCGAGCGTTTTAATGTACTGAATGCCATTTCGGTGCATATTAGCGATTATCAACCGCTCCCTGACATTGTGAATCCAGAGCAGAAAAATCGCTGTTGGAATGATAAAAAAGTGGAAGCGCACCACGCCATTATTCCTACTGCAAAAAATAAACCCGTTAATTTAACTAAACAAGAGTGGCAAATTTATCACTTAATCGCTCGCCAATATTTAATGCAGTTTTGTCCAGATGCAGAATATCGTAAAAGTAAAATCACTCTCAATATTGCGGGCGGAACTTTTATTGCGCAAGCTCGAAATCTACAAACAGCAGGTTGGAAACAACTTTGGGGTAAAGAAGACGAAGAAGAGCAGCAAGAGCCATTATTACCCGTAGTCAAAAAGGGGCAGATCTTGTTTTGTAAACAAGGTGAGATCGTAAGCAAAAAAACACAGCCACCGAAGCCGTTTACTGATGCAACATTGTTATCGGCAATGACAGGCATTGCACGCTTTGTACAAGATAAAGAATTGAAAAAAATTCTACGTGAAACCGATGGATTAGGCACTGAAGCTACACGAGCGGGGATTATTGAATTGCTGTTTAAACGGGGCTTTTTATATAAAAAAGGGCGTAATATCCACAGTACAGAAGCAGGGCGGATTTTAATTCAAGCTTTGCCAGATGTGGCGACACAGCCAGATATGACAGCCCATTGGGAGTCACAATTAACGAGCATTAGCCAAAAAGAAATGAGCTACCAACAGTTTATGTTTCGTTTAACCAGTTCGCTGCCAGAGTTATTACGTTACGTCAATTTTGCTGCATTAAAGCAATTTAGTCAGTTGGCACAATCTTCTGAATCTGTGAAAAAACAAAAGACGATTGCCAAGCAGCAAAAAACAACTCGCCAGTAAACAAAGTTGGGGTTGTTAAAAAAGAATGATACAAAATAAACATCGCTGAAAGCCAGTTTTACATTCTACGAACAGATTCACTGGAAATTTAGAAATGAGGTGGTAGGCATTAAATCGCTGCTTCAGCATGAGGTAATAAATGTGAAATAGAATCGTCTTGAATAAAATACAATCAAACGAAGTCAGTTTTAATCAAAACACTTGCAAAATCTATTGATGTTCGTTAATATCCGCACGTTATTTTGAATGCTAATTTGCAAATGTCGAGAAAAATATAATGTATCAAGCACTATTAATTAGTTATTTATTAATTTCACTTGCAGTGATTGTCCTGATCTTACTTCAACAAGGTAAAGGTGCAGATGCAGGTGCGTCTTTTGGTGGCGGCGCGTCAGGTACAATTTTTGGTTCGGCAGGTTCTGGTAATTTTTTATCTAAAATGACCGCGCTTTTAGCAACGGCTTTTTTTGTGATTAGTATTGTTATTGGTAATATTAATTCGCACCGTAATAATGTCACAAAAGGTCAATTCGATGATTTATCTTCAACAGCTGAACAAATTCAACAACAGCAAAAAGTAGATGTACCAGCTGTTGAGACAAAAAATAGCGATATTCCTCAGTAATTTAAATATCTAAATCTGCTCTGGTGGTGGAATTGGTAGACACGCTATCTTGAGGGGGTAGTGTCCATAGGACGTGCGAGTTCAAGTCTCGCCCAGAGCACCAAATTAATAGATGAGAAGGCTAGACCATGAAGGGTTCTAGCCTTTTTTATTGGTTTGAATGCGTCTCAATAAATCAGTTTGTGAGATGACGATAATTTGATAAAATTTAATGAGTTTAATCAAAGTGGAAATAAATATTAAGTATGCAAAGTATTTCATCGGAAGAACTTGGGGCAATCCGAACGCAAATGTTAAGGTTTGCTGAATTGCAAATAAAAGATCCTGTTCTAGCAGAAGATATCGTACAAGAAGCATTCGTCAGTGCGTTAAAAAATATAGACAGTTTTAAGCGTCAAGCGGCGCTAAAAACGTGGATTTTTGCTATATTAAAAAATAAAATCATTGATTATTTACGTGTGAATAATCGTTTTATTGTGGAAAGTGATCTGGCAACAGGCGATGATGAGAACAGTTTTTTTGAGCGTAATGGTCATTGGAAGAAAGACTATTCCACATCACGTTTGCAAGAAGATGAAAATACGGTGTATTCAAAACAATTTTGGGCATTATTTGAAGTGTGCTTAACCCGCCTGCCTGCTTTACAGGCAAAGGTATTTATGATGCGCGAGTATTTAGAATTTACCGCAGATGATATTTGCACATCGGAACAAATTACAGTATCTAATTTACATGTCTTACTTTATCGTGCACGTTTGCAATTGCAGCATTGTTTGACTATGAAAATGGGGGAGAGATAAATGAAATATTGTTTTAAAGTAACGAAATTAATTTCAGAATCTCATGAGCGTAAGCTCTCATTTGTCGAAAGTGTGACAGTTCGTTTACATCGTTTAGTTTGCCCACAATGTGATAATTTTGGTAAAAATTGTCAAAGTTTGAGTGAAATGATGCGGAATTTTGCAGATCAGTCGGATAAACAAGAAAAATAAGGTAAGGTTAAGTGATATTCTATACAGAAAAAGTGCGGTAGGACATTTTCAATGTGTTACCGCACTTGTTGTTTTAAATCCTTTTAATGTCAGCTTAAGCTGAATTTACCCCTCCATTGGATAAATGACTTCTGCATTGACCCAATTTACCCAAGCTTGCTCTAGTAAGGGCTGTAATGCTGTATTATCTGTAATGAGTGTATTTAATTCAGTGAGTAAATTTTCTAAGGAGGTTGGTTGTTCACTTAAGTAAGTCAGTAACCAAAAATCGAGTTCAGTAAGGCGTTGTTGATTGACTGAAAAATCGCTATCTCTCCATACGATGATTTGCGTTGGCGTTGGCTCAAAACGAGTAAAGTGGCTTGATAAAAAATCTATGTCGTAACATTTCAGAAAAGCAGTTTTTGATAACTGCATTACCGTGTTTCTATCCCACTCAAATGTTTCAGGGACTTTTTCTGTAGCCACTTCGGCAAGCAATTGTGTATTTTCAAAATCCATTAATGCCAATACATTTGCATTAAAGTACCTCCCTGTTTGGCAGAAAGTGAGAAATTCTCCCGCAATGTCCTGAAAATAGGGAGAATGTGCTTTGCCTTCTTGTATAAATGTTTCTTTGACTTGTTGCCATGTTTTCGCATCAATATGCCGAGGAGCCTCAACGAAACAGCGATCAATAAAACTAAATGTGTTGTTACGGACCAATCGTGCATAAATAGCTAAACGATTGGGTGCGTAATCATTTAGGGGGGCTGCATTTCCTAGGCGAACTGCTTGTGCTAGCGCCTGCTGCGCTTCAATAAGACTGGTTTTAGGCTGCATAGCGATTGTCCTGTAACGGTTTGGCATATTTTTGTTGAAGTTTAGCAATATGCTCAACTTCAGCATAGAGTTCAGCAAATGGAGGAAAGTTAAAATCACGTTCAAGCAATGTTGGAGGAATATGCGGTAAACGTTGATAAGCATATTCAAGTAAATCCCAAACATTTCCTTTTACCGCTTCACCATGTGTATCGATGAGTAAATCAGGCAAATGGCGGTATTCCCCTTTTATTTTATTAAATGATTCTCCTGTTTCTTGAATCGGTTGAGCAGCAGCATGCTCTTCATCATGACCTGCGATATGAATGTAATTTACTCGGTTTATGTCGACATTATCTAGAAAAACATAAGGATCAAGCAATCCATGATTGACGCCATTCACATAAATATTATTGACGTCTAAGTGAATACCACAATCTGCTTCTTGTGCGATAGCATTTAAAAATTCGACTTCATTCATGGTACTGGTTGGGGAATGTAAGTAATAAGACGTATTTTCCAATGAAATACGGCACCCTAAAAAATCTTGTACTTGTTGGATACGTTGAGCAACATGCTTCACAGCTTCCTCTGTGAATGGCATAGGTAATAAGTCATACAGATGCCCTTCACATTCACAATAGCTTAAATGTTCAGAAAAAAAGACGGAATGATATTGTGTCATGAGGGTTCTGATGCTAGTTAATAACTCGCGATCTAACGGTGCTTGACCGCCTAAAGAGAGGGATAGTCCGTGCACGGCGAGAGGAAAACGTTCTGCCGCTTGATCAAATTTATAGCGTGCAGCGCCTCCCATTTTTATCCAGTTTTCTGGAGCAACCTCCATGAATTGAATGGCATTATCTGTTGGAAGTAATAAAAAATCATCGGCTAAATCGCGGCGATAACCTAATCCTGCACCTTTTAACATAGTATATTGACTCCATTAATTTGAAAAAGGGCTGGTGTAGTATATTACACCAGCAAGTTGAGGTTATTTAGAACCACATTTACCTTCACCACATTTACCTTCGCCAGCTTTTGCTTTTTTGGTATCGTGTGCACCGCATTTACCTTCGCCACATTTGCCTTCGCCAGCTTTTGCTTTTTTAGTGTCATGTGCACCGCATTTACCTTCACCGCATTTGCCCTCTGCCGCTTTTGCTTTTTTGGTATCGTGCGCACCGCATTTACCTTCGCCACATTTGCCTTCACCCGCTTTAGTTTTGACGCATTTACCTTCTACACATTGTTCAGCTTTATCTGCCATTTTAGTTTCTGCGCTGACTGGTGCAGATACTGCCATTGTTAATGCGCCTGCTAATGCTGCTAAAGTTGCTAATTTTTTCATGTTTAATCTCCTATAAAAATGTTGAGTGGGGGGTTAATTAAAGAAATTTCAACCAACAGTGAGTTGAAAATTTTTTTCGTAATTGAGCATCTAAAGAGAATTTCCCTGCTCCTTGCGTAAATAATGGTAACAGTGTGACCAAATAAATGAGTGCCATTTTGTAACCATTGTTACATACGTTATAACCTGCATCTGCATGGACGGTGTACCATGCCACAGCAGTTAAAATTGCTAGACTTAATGCGCTAAAGCGAGTTAATAGTCCAAGGACTAAAAAAATCGGTAGAACTAACTCTGCGCTCATGGCTAATAACCAACTTAATTCTGCTGGGAGTAAATTAAAGGGGAAAGGAAAGCTTGCTTGTACTTCCATGAACCAATTCTCTCCATTTAACTTTTCTAAACCTGCATCAAAAAACTCTTTAGCAAGAAATAAGCGTAAGCCTAATAGCCCAATCCCTGTACTAACAGATTGTAAATAGTCGCTATTTTTTTCCATGTTGTCCTCATAAGTCCGTTTACATTGAATTAGTCGAATTAAAAATGGTTTTCTTACAGCTTTTTTTAGTTACCCATTTCATTTCCTTATTCATAGGAGTTAGTCGGAGGTCTGGTTTTTTTTCTTACATATTTTTTTCAAAAAATCGTCATTTTTATATGAAATGTGCTAGAAAAGTGATGTGTTACTTTTTTATTGAGCGTTTAAAGGGTGGGGAAAAGAAGTATTTATTAAGTATTTCTTCAGTTTTATTGGTTATCCTTTGGTTAGGATTTATACTGATTGTTTGTGTCACAATGAAAAAATGGGTTGAAAAGAGCGGTGTAAAAGATGCGAATTTTATTGATAGAAGATGATAGCTTGATTGGTAATGGTTTACAGACAGGTTTATCTAAGTCTGGTTTTACAGTGGATTGGTTTCGAGACGGGAAAATGGGGCTCGAGGCGATTAAATCAGCACCTTATGATGCGGTCGTGTTAGATTTAACTT
The DNA here is from genome assembly GCF_054052285.1 of Pasteurella sp. P03HT. Classification (NCBI taxonomy): domain Bacteria; kingdom Pseudomonadati; phylum Pseudomonadota; class Gammaproteobacteria; order Pasteurellales; family Pasteurellaceae; genus Pasteurella; species Pasteurella sp. P03HT. Next base: position 95,982 of record NZ_JBSIUM010000001.1, on the reverse strand, counting down.
TACCTAAAATGGATGGGCTAGCTATTTTAGAAACCTGGCGTAGAGAAAAACAAGATGTTCCCGTTCTAATTCTTACTGCGCGCGATACTCTGGATGAGCGTGTTACTGGTTTGCAACGAGGAGCGGACGATTATTTATGTAAACCCTTCGCATTAGCTGAGGTGGTGGCACGTTTGCAAGCGTTGATTCGGCGTCGTCATGGTCAAACGAATCCCGTTATTAAGCATAGTTTAGTGACATTTGATCCAAATCAGCGGAAAGTTTTTTTAGATCAAAACGAAGTGTCTTTGACGACAAGAGAATATAAATTACTTGAGCTCTTTATGCTGAATAAAGAGCGTGTATTACCTCGAACGTTAATTGAGGAAAAACTTTATACTTGGGATGATGAGGTGAGCAGTAACGCGCTTGAAGTGCATATTTATAATTTACGCCAGAAATTAGGCAAACACTTTATTCGTACTGTACATGGTGTGGGATATGCGTTAGGGAAAAATGATGAAACGACCTAATTTTTTCAGTGCGATACGTCGTCCAAATAAAAGTCTCCGTTTTCGTCTGACTTGGATCTTATCTTTGACTGCATTGATGATCTGGATTATCTCTACGCTAGTTGCTTGGGTACAGGTTCGTCAGGAAGTGAATGAAGTGTTTGATGCTCAACAAATCTTATTTGCGCAACGTTTGGCTTCTTCAGATTTACGTAATATGTTGGTAGGACCTGAGTATGCCAAACACAAACGAGAGCGTTTTAAACGCAATGGATTTGACGATGATGCACTCGGTTTTGCCATTTTTACTCGAGAAGGGCGCATTGTATTAAGTGATGGACATAATGGGGATAATTTTATTTTTACTCAGCAAAAAGGATTCTCTATTAGTCATATCACGGGTGAGGATGATCAGTGGCGTATTTTTTGGTTACCAGTGAATAATGGGCGTCTCGTGATTGCGGTTGGGCAAGAGCTAGATTATCGCAATGATTTGATCAATAAAATGGTATTTGGGCAAATGTGGATTTGGTTTGCGAGCTTGCCTTTTTTATTAGCCATTATTGTCTGGGTTGTGACACGAGAATTACAAAGTATCAGGCGAGTGAGCGAGCAATTGAAGCAACGTCGTCCAGATAATCATACGTTGATTGAAACTGCACAATTGCCGCAGGAAATTTTACCTTTAGTGCAGAATCTCAATCAATTTTTTGACCGCACTGCAAGCATGCTATTGCGTGAACGTCGTTTTACGTCTGATGCTGCACATGAACTGAGAAGTCCTTTGGCAGCATTGCGTATTCAGAGTGAAGTAGCCCAATTGGCTGGTGATGATGACAAGATGCGTCAAGAAGCATTGCATAATTTGACATTAGGTATTGATCGTGCGACGCAATTGATTGAACAATTATTAACATTGTCTCGTTTAGATAATTTGAATCAGTTAGAGACTGTCGAAGAGATCGACTGGGACGCGATTGTCACCTCACTGATTGGAGAGCGTTATTTTGTGGCTCAACAGAAACAAATTGAATTACATTTTGAGCGAGTAGGTCTGCCAACTGGTATGCAAGGACAGTCATTGCTTTTATCGTTAATGGTACGTAACATCATTGATAATGCTATTAAATATTGTCCAAATGGCAGTACCGTGATGATTCGTTTATATCCAGACAAGTTAGTGATTGAAGATGATGGAGAAGGCGTAAATGCGTCAGATTTAGCTAAATTAGGTCAACGTTTTTATCGACCAGCAGGGCAAAATGAAAAAGGAAGTGGTTTGGGGCTCTCAATTGTGTATCGCATTGCTGCATTACACCACTATCAAGTTCACTTGGAAAATAAGAGTATGCCAAGCGGAAAGATAGCCGGTTTTAAAGTAGTAGTCACGTTTGCGAGTTAAGGGTTGTTTTCTATTCATTTCTCGTTATACTTAAGTCTGTTTTATTGAACAGATTGAAATTAAGGAGCAAACATGAAAATTAGTGCTAGAAACCAATTAAAAGGTAAAGTTGTCGCTTTAGAAAAAGGTGCGGTGAACGCTGTTGTGAGTATCGATATTGGTGCTGGTAACGTGATTACTTCAACGATTTCTCTCGCTTCAGCAGAAGAGTTAAAACTAGCGGTAGGTAAAGAAGCGTATGCGATTATCAAAGCGACCTCAGTGATGGTTGGTGTAGAATAAGCACGTCTCGTTTCAAAAGAAAAGCCTTGTATAATACAAGGCTTTTTTTATGATTAATCTTATCTGATTTGTGCATTTTTCATAATGCGATCTTTGGTAACTTTCCATTCGCGTTCTTTGATATCTTCGCGTTTATCATGTTGTTTTTTACCTTTAGCTAAACCAATCTTGATTTTTGCCCAAGCGCCTTTCCAATAAAGTGAGAGAGCGACGATGGTATAACCATCTCGATTCGCTTTGCCAAATAAAGAGGCTAACTCTTTTTGGTTTAATAATAGCTTACGAGTGCGTGTTGGATCACACACAATGTGAGTTGAGGCAAGGCTAAGTGGTTGAATTGTGGCACCGAATAAATAGGCTTCTCCATTTTTAAAAATGATGTAGCTATCGCTAATATTTGCCTTACCTGCACGCATCGATTTGACTTCCCAGCCCTGCAATGACAGTCCCGCTTCAATTTCATCTTCAATAAAGTAGTCGTGTCTTGCTCGTTTATTTAGAGCAATGGTATTGGACGCGACTTTAGTTTTTTTCTTTGTCATGATTATCCATTTTGTTCAAGATTAGTTGATAAATTCTACCTAAACTTTGTTGAGATAGCAAAAGCAGAGAGATTGAGATAATATAACTTCGCATAAAGACAAACCACTTTTGCCTGCGTAGTGTGAGGATTCGAGGTTATATGATGACCTGTTAAATACAACAGGGCGAGAATTTGGCAGGTAGTGTGTGGTGGCGTATTCGCATGAAAAAGGAATAAAAATGAAATATAAAGATTTGCGTGATTTTTTAGATTTATTAGAACAGCGAGGAGAGCTGAAACGGATTACACAAGAAGTGGATCCTTATTTAGAAATGACCGAAATTGCGGACCGCACATTGCGTGCAGGGGGCCCTGCATTATTATTTGAAAATCCAAAAGGCTTTGATATTCCCGTCTTATGTAATTTATTTGGGACACCAAAACGTGTTGCAATGGGAATGGGGCAAGAAGAGGTTTCTTCTTTACGTGATGTTGGTAAATTACTGGCTTTTTTGAAAGAGCCAGAGCCACCAAAAGGGTTCAAAGATTTTCTTTCAAGTATTCCTCAATTTAAGCAAGTCTTAAATATGCCGACTAAGGTATTGGGAAAAGCAGATTGTCAGCAAATTGTGCTCAAAGGTGAAGAGGTTGACTTATATCAATTGCCAATTATGCAATGCTGGAAAGATGATGTGGCACCTTTAGTGACATGGGGATTAACGATTACGAAAGGACCTTTGAAAAAACGTCAAAATTTAGGCATTTATCGTCAGCAACTAATTGCGAAAAATAAGTTGATTATGCGTTGGCTTTCACATCGTGGTGGGGCATTAGATTTTCAAGAATGGAAAGAAACGCATCCAGGTGAGCCTTTTCCCGTGTCTGTTGCATTAGGCGCCGATCCAGCTACGATTTTAGGCGCAGTGACCCCCGTACCAGATACGTTATCAGAATATGCTTTTGCAGGCCTATTACGTGGAACAAAAACTGCAGTGGTCAAATCCGTGAGTAACGATTTGGAAGTGCCTGCTAGCGCAGAAATTGTGTTGGAAGGATATATTGATCCAAATGAGACCGCACTTGAAGGCCCTTATGGCGACCATACTGGCTATTATAATGAACAGGAATATTTTCCTGTCTTTACTGTAACGCATATCACAATGCGTAAAGATCCGATTTATCATTCAACTTACACGGGGCGCCCACCAGATGAACCCGCGGTACTGGGCGAAGCGTTAAATGAAGTCTTTATTCCCATTTTACAAAAACAATTCCCAGAAATTGTGGACTTTTATTTACCACCAGAGGGGTGTTCGTATCGTTTAGCTGTGGTCACGATTAAGAAACAATATGCGGGACATGCGAAACGAGTCATGATGGGGGTCTGGTCTTTCTTGCGTCAATTTATGTACACCAAGTTTGTGATTGTGTGTGATGATGATGTGAATGCGCGTGATTGGAAAGATGTGATTTGGGCAATCACGACACGTTGTGATCCTGCACGTGATTTAACCTTAGTGGAAAATACGCCGATCGATTACTTGGATTTTGCCTCACCAGTGGCGGGATTAGGTTCAAAGATGGGGATTGATGCCACAAATAAATGGGCAGGCGAAACTCAACGTGAATGGGGCGTGCCAATTAAGAAAGATCCCGATGTCGTGAAGCGAGTGGACGAAATGTGGCACAGTTTAGGGATTTTTGATGAAGACCGTACTACTGCATAAATAACATTCTGAACCAGAGATAAAAAAGCCTGTCAGACAACATGATGACAGGCTTAATTTTTACTGTTTATTCTAACTCACCGCAGAAGCGATAACCTTCGCCATGAATGGTGGTGATAATTTCGGGTGTATTTGGGTGATCTTCAAAATGTTTGCGAATACGACGAATAGTTACATCGACAGTACGATCTTGTGGTTTTAATTCTCGTCCAGTCATTTTTTTCAATAATTCTTCGCGTGTTTGAATTTTCCCTGGGTTCTCACAGAAATGTAACATTGCACGAAATTCGCTGCGTGGGAGTTTGTACTCTTCGCCTTCTGGATTGATCAACGTACGACTATTGAGATCTAAAGTCCAACCATTGAAACGATAGTGCTCTACAGTTTGTGCGGCATCTTTGGTATTTTCTTGCATAGTGCGTTGTAGTAGATTGCGTGCACGAATGGTTAATTCTCTTGGATTAAATGGTTTGGTAATATAGTCATCTGCACCAATTTCGAGACCGAGAATTTTGTCGACTTCATTATCACGTCCCGTTAAGAACATTAAGGCGGTATTGGTGGTTTCACGTAATTCGCGTGCAAGCATCAATCCATTTTTGCCTGGTAAGTTAATGTCCATGATGACCAGATTAATGACTTTATTAGACAGAATACGGTGCATCTGTGCACCATCTGCCGCCTCAAATACTTCATAACCCTCAGCTTCAAAAATACTTTTTAATGTATTTCTGGTGATTGCTTCGTCTTCAACAATTAAAATTTGTGGCGTTCCCATTTGTATTTCCTATTACAATTTTTTTAAGTTAATCATTTTGTTACTAAGATTAGCGCAAAATTAACGTGCTCATTGTATAGTTGCAACATAATTGTAACAATAGAAAAAGTGAATTTTGTTAAATTAGATTGTTATTTCATGACCTAGATCATAAAAAAATCCCTCAATAACCAGAGGATATTGAGGGTGTAAGTCGAGCGATTTGCTCGTTTAAACTACATACAAAATGAACTAATAGAAGGCAATTCGGCGTTTAAATACGGATTTAATATGTTATTAGTTAATACACTGATGTTAAAAACATAACTGAGAGCAGAATCCTACAATACTTTTAAGTTTGACGCAAAACTTATTTTTATAAATAAAATAAGTTGCTTATTTCTTGTGTAATTTTAACGGCATGTTTTCGATTTGGGGCAAAAACAGCCTTGTGCTAGAATGCACATTATTTTTCATTTTAGTTTATGACGTATTTTATGAGAAAAATCGTATCTTTTTTGTTGCTTTTCCTGAGCACGTTAGCCGCACAAGCGGGTGTGTTTGATAAACGCCCTGTGTTTTTAAATGCGGATCAAGCATTTATTTTTTCTAGTACACAACAAGCGGAGACCGTGCAATTGCATTGGTTAATTGCGGAGAATTATTATTTATATCAGCGCACTTTCGAGATAAAAGCAAATAATCTAGACATTGGCGAATGGCATTTCCCAATTGCTGAAACCTATCAAGATGATTTTTTTGGTGAAGTGAAAATTTACCGGAATGAAGTTTCTTTACAGATACCTGTATCAAACATCGCACCAGATGCGACACTTGAAGTGAGTTATCAAGGTTGTACGATTGGCTTTTGTTATCCTCCAGAAACAAAGATTCTTCCAGTTAAGTCTGTTGTGACACCAGTAGCAGAGAGAATAGTGCAAGCCCATACGGGTTCTTTGCGGGTAGCAGAACAGGATCGTTTAGCTGAAAGCCTATTTCAAAGTAAATATGCTGTATTTTGGTTCTTTTTATTGGGCTTGGGTTTAGCTTTTACGCCTTGCGTATTGCCAATGTTGCCATTGCTTTCTGCTATTGTTATCGGTGGGCAGACCAGACCAAACACGTTACGCGCATTAACGTTGAGCTTCGTTTATGTGCAAGGCATGGCACTGACTTACACTTTGCTCGGCTTGATTGTTGCGGCAATTGGCTTGCCTTTCCAAGTGGCATTGCAAAGCCCTTATGTTTTACTCACGTTGTCAGTGATTTTTGTCCTTTTAGCCTTATCAATGTTTGGTTTATTTACCTTACAGCTACCAACAAGCTTACAAACCAAATTAACCCAATATAGCCAACAACAAAAGCGCGGTGCATTTGGTGGCGTTTTTGTAATGGGAATGATTGCAGGTTTAGTCGCTTCCCCTTGTACTTCCGCGCCACTTTCAGGGGCATTGCTTTATGTGGCACAAAGCGGGGATTTATTTACGGGTGCAATTACGTTGTACCTGCTTGCGTTAGGAATGGGCACGCCATTAATCCTCATCACCGTATTTGGTAATAAAATTTTACCAAAATCAGGCAACTGGATGATTCAAGTGAAAAATGCCTTTGGGTTTGTATTATTGGCATTACCTGTGTTTTTAGTTTCACGAGTTTTCCCTGACATTGAAGGGCATTTATGGTTTATCTTAGCCATTGGTTTTACTTTGTGGCTGTTATTCCAGTTACGCAATGATAAGTGGGTTTGGTTTGTTGTGTTTATCGGTTTGGTTCTTGCGAAACTTTTCTCTGCGCCTTTACATCAATGGTTTTTAGGTGAAAGCGCGGTACAAAAATCACAAATTTCACAGCACATACAATTCAAGCAAGTGAAAACGTATGACGAGTTGCAACAAGCCTTGCAATCGAACCCCAAATCCATGGCAATGTTAGATTTATATGCAGATTGGTGTGTGGCTTGTAAAGAGTTTGAAAAATACACTTTTACCGATGAGCAAGTACAAAAAGCATTTGAAGATATTTTGCTGTTGCAAGTTGATATGACAAAAAACAGCGATGCAAATCGTGAATTGATGCAAAAACTACAAGTGATAGGGCTCCCGACAATTATCTTCTTTGAAAAACAAGGTCACGAAATTGAAGGTTCAAGAGTCACTGGTTTTATGCAAGCGCCAATTTTTACGGATTGGTTGAAACAAATTAAACCTACACACTGATTTGACTTATCGCGAATAAACGATGCGATCTTCGCTTTAACAAGAAATCGTACCAAAACCGCTTATTTGATTTATTGGGAAATAAGCGGTTTTTTATTGAAAATTTTCACACAAACGCAAACGTTTGCGTTATAATGCGTGCTTCTATTTTATGACTTCTTTTAAACTCTCTATTTTAAGGATTTTTTAATGCAACCTAATCGTCCTATTCGTCAAGCATTATTAAGCGTTTCTGATAAAGCAGGCATCGTTGAATTTGCTCAAGGCCTCGTTCAACGTGGTGTGAAATTACTTTCAACTGGTGGAACAGCAAAATTACTCGCTGATAGCGGTTTACCTGTCACAGAAGTTTCTGATTATACAGGTTTCCCTGAAATGATGGATGGGCGGGTCAAAACTTTACATCCAAAAGTGCATGGCGGTATTTTAGGTCGTCGTGGCACAGATGATGAAGTGATGAACCAACACGGTATCGAAGGGATCGATATGGTTGTGGTGAATTTATATCCTTTTGCTGCAACAGTGGCGAAACCAAACTGCACCTTAGAAGATGCTGTTGAAAACATTGATATCGGCGGTCCAACAATGGTACGTTCTGCCGCGAAAAACCATAAAGATGTGGCGATTGTGGTAAATAATAACGATTTTAATGCCATTCTTGCTGAAATGGATCAAAACCAAAACAGTTTAACCTTAGAAACCCGTTTTGATCTTGCAATTAAAGCGTTTGAGCATACCGCTCAATACGACTCAATGATCGCAAACTATTTCGGTCAATTAGTCAAACCTTATTTTGTGGCTGAGGAAGAAGACGCAGAAGCGAAGTGCGGTCAATTCCCACGTACTTTAAACTTAAACTTCATTCGTAAGCAAACCATGCGTTATGGTGAAAATGGTCATCAAAAAGCCGCATTTTATGTAGAAAAAGAAGTGAAAGAAGCTTCCGTTTCAACCGCAAAACAATTACAAGGTAAAGCCCTTTCTTATAACAATATCGCAGACACTGACGCTGCACTTGAATGTGTGAAAAGTTTCGATGAGCCCGCTTGTGTGATCGTGAAGCATGCAAACCCTTGTGGTGTGGCGTTAGGTGCAGATATTTTAGAAGCCTATAATCGTGCTTATCAAACAGATCCAACATCTGCTTTCGGTGGCATTATCGCATTCAACCGTGAGTTAGACGCAACAACAGCACAAACCATTATTGATCGCCAATTCGTTGAAGTGATCATCGCACCAACTGTTGCAGCAGATGCAAAAGAATTATTAAAAGCGAAGAAAAACGTGCGTGTGCTTGAATGTGGTGAATGGGCGAAAGCAGAACAACGTTTAGATTTCAAACGTGTTAACGGTGGCTTGTTAGTGCAAGAAAGCGATTTAGGGATGGTTGATTTAGCCGACTTAAAAGTAGTAAGTAAACGTCAACCAACAGAACAAGAATTAAAAGATTTATTATTCTGCTGGAAAGTCGCGAAATTCGTGAAATCCAATGCGATTGTGTACGCAAAAGATAACCAAACTATCGGTATTGGTGCAGGTCAAATGAGCCGCGTATATTCAGCGAAAATTGCAGGTATCAAAGCACAGGATGAAGGTTTAGAAGTGGCAGGTTGCGTCATGGCATCCGATGCGTTCTTCCCATTCCGTGATGGTATCGATGCGGCGGCGAAAGTGGGTATTCAATGTGTAATCCACCCAGGCGGTTCAATGCGTGATCAAGAAGTGATTGATGCTGCAGATGAGCATAATATGGTGATGGTGTTGACGGGAATGCGTCATTTTAGACATTAAGATTTTATGTTTTATAAAAATCAAAATGTTTCATTTTAAATAAGCGTATCAATTTCAAATAATACAGGAAAATCATTATGAACATTCTCATCATCGGAAATGGCGGTCGTGAACACGCATTGGCTTGGAAGGTGGCGCAATCTCCGTTAGCAGATAAAGTCTTTGTTGCACCAGGCAATGCTGGCACGGCATTAGAAGATAAAGTGGAAAACGTCGCAATTTCTGCGACCGATGTCGAAAAATTAGTGGCGTTTGCACAAGAAAATCAAATCGGTTTAACCATTGTTGGACCTGAAGCACCATTAGTGATTGGTGTTGTCGATGCATTCCGCGCTGCAGGTTTGAAAATTTTCGGACCAACGAAAGCTGCTGCGCAATTAGAAGGTTCAAAAGCCTTTACTAAAGATTTCTTAGCTCGTCATAAAATCCCAACGGCAGAATATCAAAACTTTACTGAAGTTGAGCCAGCACTTGCGTATTTACGTGAAAAAGGTGCACCAATCGTAGTGAAAGCAGACGGTTTAGCAGCAGGCAAAGGCGTAATTGTGGCGATGACGTTGGAAGAAGCAGAAGCAGCAGTGAAAGATATGCTTTCAGGCAATGCTTTTGGTGAAGCGGGTAGCCGTGTTGTTATTGAAGAGTTTTTAGACGGTGAAGAAGCGAGTTTCATCGTGATGGTGGACGGTAAAAACGTTGAACCCATGGCAACCAGTCAAGACCATAAACGTGTTGGAGAAAATGATACAGGGTTAAATACCGGTGGTATGGGCGCATATTCGCCAGCACCAGTGGTAACTGCTGAAATTCACGATCGCATTATGCAAGAAGTGATTTATCCAACAGTAAATGGCATGGCGGCAGAAGGCAATGTGTATACAGGTTTCCTTTACGCTGGCTTGATGATTATGCCAAATGGTCAACCAAAAGTGATCGAGTTTAACTGTCGTTTCGGTGATCCTGAAACTCAACCAATTATGTTGCGTTTAGAGTCAGATTTAGTTGAGCTTTGCCTTGCCGCTTGTGAAGGCAAATTAGATGAGAAAAAATCACAATGGTGTGAGAAAGCGTCACTTGGGATTGTCCTTGCGGCAGAAGGTTACCCAGGTGATTACCGTAAAGGTGACGAGATTACAGGCATTGAAAGTGCGGTCGAAAATCAAAAAGTTTTCTTAGCAGGTGTGGAAAATAAAGACGGTAAATTAGTGACCAATGGCGGACGTGTGGTTTGTGTGACTGCTTTAGGCGATAGCGTTTATGATGCACAACAACAAGCATTAGCGTTAGCAGAAAAAGTGAAATGGACTGGCCGTTTCTATCGTCGTGATATTGGTTATCGTGCGGTTGCAAGAGAACAACAATAAAGTGCGGTGTATTTTTCATGAGAAAATGAAAAATTAACAACCAGATTTTAATTAAAAAATCCTGTGGAAACAGGTACACTAAACGAATTCACAATCATCTTTACTTAAAGAGGAAATCATAATGTTAAAAAGAAGTATGAACATCGCTGATTACGATCCGGTTTTATGGCAAGCAATTCAAGACGAAAATCGTCGTCAAGAAGAACATATCGAATTAATCGCATCTGAAAACTATGCAAGCCCACGTGTAATGGAAGCGCAAGGTTCACAATTTACTAATAAATATGCAGAGGGATATCCAGGCAAACGTTATTACGGTGGTTGTGAGTATGCGGATATCGTTGAGCAATTAGCGATTGATCGTGCGAAAGCATTATTTAATGCAGACTACGTGAACGTTCAACCTCATTCTGGTTCACAAGCAAATGCTGCTGTTTACGGTGCATTATTACAACCGAATGAAACAATTTTAGGTATGAGCCTTGCTCATGGTGGTCACTTAACTCATGGCGCATCAGTCAGCTTCTCTGGAAAAATCTATAACGCAGTTCAATACGGTATTACTGCTGATGGTTTAATCGATTATGAAGATGTTCGCCAAAAAGCACTAGCGTGCAAACCAAAAGTGATTGTGGCGGGGTTCTCAGCGTATTCTCAAGTGATCGATTGGGCAAAAATGCGTGAAATCGCTGATGAAGTTGGCGCTTATCTTTTTGTCGATATGGCGCACGTTGCGGGGCTTATTGCGGCAGGGGTTTACCCAAGTCCATTACCGCATGCTCATGTTGTAACAACGACGACGCACAAAACATTAGGTGGTCCACGTGGTGGTTTAATTCTTTCTGCTGCGAAAGATGAAGAACTGTATAAAAAATTACAAAGTTCTGTCTTCCCTGCGAACCAAGGTGGTCCATTAGTTCACGTGATTGCAGCGAAAGCCGTTTGCTTCAAAGAAGCACTTGAGCCTGAATACAAAGTTTATCAACAACAAGTTGTTAAGAACGCAAAAGCGATGGTAGAAGTCTTCAAACAACGTGGTTACAACGTGGTATCAAACGGCACTGAAAACCACTTGTTCTTAGTAGATTTAGTGAGCCATGGTTTAACTGGTAAAGCGGCTGATGCAGCATTAGGTAGCGCCAACATTACTGTAAACAAAAATGCAGTACCAAATGATCCACAAAAACCATTTGTGACATCAGGTATCCGTGTCGGTACACCATCAATCACACGTCGTGGTTTTAAAGAAGCTGAATCTGCAGAACTCGCAGGCTGGATGTGCGATGTGTTAGATGCAATGGGTAAAGACAACGAAGCGCAAGTGATTGCAGATACTAAAGAAAAAGTATTAGCAATTTGTAAACGTCTTCCTGTTTATGCTTAATTATTTGTTAGTGATATTCACTTACTTAGCGGTGGCAAATGCCACCGCTTATTTTTTGATGTATAAAGATAAACAGTATGCTATTCAAGGTCAATGGCGTATTGCACAAGGCTGGCTATTATTGTGTTGCTTTGTAGGAGGATTTATTGGAACGCACTTAGCCATGCAGCACTTCCGACATAAAACGACACTGCTTGTATTTAAAAGTGCGGTCATGTTTAGTGGAATAATATGGATTGTTTTGTTACCTATACTGTTTTTCTGGTTGTTTATGCGCTCTTTTAGGGCGTGAGAGAGTACAACGTACAAAAAAGGTGAGCTTGTTTGCTCACCTTTTACTTATTTTGGGTACGATGTTAATTATGGAATATCATCTAGATCGTCATTGTCTACTTTCGGAGGCAGCATATGTTCACGTTTTAAGCCTAAATCATAGGCCAATGCGATTGCAACGAAAATAGAAGAGTAGGTACCAAAGCCAATACCAATCAATAGTGCGACTGAGAAGCTATGGATACTCGGGCCACCAAAAATTAATAAAGAGATGACCACAATAACTGTTGTGACAGAGGTCATTAATGTTCTTGATAACGTTTGTGAAAGGGAAATATTGATAATATCGATAACATCTGTTCGTCTGATTTTACGCATATTTTCTCTGACGCGGTCAAATACAACAATACTATCGTTTAATGAGTAACCCACAACAGTTAAGATCGCCGCAACAAACGTCAGGTTCACTTCGATTTGGAATAAAGAGAAAAAACCGAGTGTGACAAATACGTCATGTGCTAAAGACGCTACCGCACCCACAGCTAAACGCCATTCGAAACGCATACCAATGTACACTAATAACATTAATAACGTAGCAAGTGTGGCGTAGATGGCTGATTGTGTTAATTCTTCACCGACGTTAGGTCCAACGAATTCAATGCTATGTACTGTGACGTTTTTATCAACTGATGAAGCAAGCATATCTTTAATATGATTACCAATGTTTGCATCACTTATTGCAGCAGGTAAACGGATAATGATATCTTTCACGCTACCAGAGTTTTGTACTACAGCACCTTGAATACCATTTTGCTCAAGAGTAGAGCGCACCTTATCCAATTCAGCAGGCTGTGAAAAACTCATATCAATAACTGTACCGCCCGTAAAGTCAAGTCCCCAGTTAAACCCTTTTGTCACAATGAAAAAGAGAGATACAGCAATCACAAATACCGAAACAAAGTATCCCCATTTACGCGTATCCATAAAGCGAATTAAGCGATAGGGTAACTTGATATTTCCGACTTCAGTCGGTTCTTTTTTATCTGTAAATAAACTCACAATGTCCTCGCTAAATCGACAATTTGTTGAGACGTTTGCCGCCGTATAAAGCATTCACAATCGCGCGAGTACCCACGATAGCAGTAAACATAGAAATACCTACCCCAAGCGCAAGGGTGATCGCAAAGCCTTTAACTGGCCCCGCACCAACTGCATAAAGAATCACAGAGGTTAAAATGGTGGTTAAGTTTGCATCAAAAATACTGGTGAATGCGCCTGAATAGCCCTCATGGATGGCTTGTTGAATCGGTCTACCATTACGAATTTCTTCTTTAATACGCTCGAAAATTAGTACGTTAGCATCAATAGACATCCCGACGGATAAAACGATCCCCGCAATTCCTGGCATTGAAAGTGTTGCACCAGGAAGCAGAGACATCAAACCTACAACGAGTACAATATTCGCCACTAATGCAACGTTTGCAATTAAGCCGAATTTTCGATAGTACAATGCCATAAAGATGATGACTGCAATCAGTCCCCAGAGACTTGCTTCTAAGCCTTGGCGTACATTTTCAGCACCAAGTGATGGACCGATTGTGCGTTCCTCAACGATTTGAATTGGGGCAATTAATGCGCCTGAACGCAGAAGTACTGCGAGATTCAAGGCTTCAGCAGGGCTATCAATACCTGTAATTTGGAATTGGCTACCGAAACGACCTTGAATGGTGGCTACGTTAATCACTTCTTCATGTTTTTCTAAGATCGCTTTACCGTTTTCATCTTTTTTACCACTGTCTTTATATTCTACATATAACGTTGCCATGGGTTTTTTGAGATTTAAACGTGTTGCTTGCGACATGATTTCACCGCCTTCACTGTCTAGCGTGACGCTAACTTGTGGACGAGAAGTCTGCTGATCTACACCTGAATTTGCATTTGTGATGTGTTCGCCACCCAATACGGCGCGTTTGTAAAGCACCACTGGACGACCGTGACGATCTAATTTGACTTCAGAGTCATTTGGGACAAAGCCACGTGTTGCTGAGTCGAGGTTGACATTTTCGTTGACTAAACGGAATTCTAATGTCGCGGTTGCCCCCAAGATTTCTTTTGCACGCGCAGTATCTTGTACCCCAGGTAGTTCAACAACAATCCGTTCAGCTCCTTGACGTTGAATCACGGCTTCAGAAACACCTAATTCAGAGACACGTTTACGTAAAATTGTTAAGTTTTGTTCAATGGCACTTTCGCGCGATTCATTTAATGCCGCTTCAGACAATTCAAGGGAAAAGGTATTATCCGCTATTGTTTTGAACACTAAATTAGGGTGTTGCTTACGTAAAAAACGTTCTACTTCTTCCAATTGCTCGGGTTTTAAGAGCGTCACCAAGGTACTGAAGTTATCTCCTGCTTTAATCGCAGTATATTGATATTTTTCTTTGCGCAATTGAGTACGGAGCGTATCTTGTAACTGTTCTTGGCGTTTTGTTAACGCCGAATTCATATCGACTTCCATTAAGAAACGTACACCACCGCGTAAATCAAGTCCCCATTTCATTGGGTAGGCGCCAACTGATGTGAGCCATTTTGGTGTAGCGGGGGCGAGGTTGAGCGCCACGGAGTAATGATTACCGAGTTTTTCCGATAATTTATCTTTGGCGAGAAGTTGAGTATCTGTATTATTAAAACGAGCAAGAATAGAGCCGTTTTCTAAGATAATGGATTTTGTTTCTAGATTGTTTTGATTTAATAAAGTTTGTACTTCACTAAATAGTTCAGTATTGGCTTCTTGTCCCCGTGTTCCTGAAATTTGAACGGCAGGGTCTTCGCCATAAAGATTTGGAAGAGAATATAAAACACCAATGGCGATCACGAGGATCACCATTAGGTTCTTCCAAAGAGGGTAACGATTTAACATAGTTGTCCCTTTAGGAATGAAAAAATTAAGATTTTAATGAGCCTTTTGGTAACACTGCAACAACGTAGTTACGGTTGATCGTTACTTCAGTTGAGTCATTTAATGCAATGATAATGCTATCGCTATCTGGAGAGACTTTGGTGATACGGCCAATTAAACCGCCTGCGATTAATACTTCAGTACCTTTCGCTAACTCAGACATTAATTTTTTATGTTCTTTATTACGTTTTGCTTGTGGACGATAAATCATGAAATAGAAAATCAATCCGAACAATACGAAAATAAACAACATTGAGATTGGACTACCTTGTTGAGCTTCCATTTGTTATTTCCCTTCTTGAAAGTAAAATTAAAACATAAATTTGACGAAAAAATCGCTTGCTAAAAATACCATAAAATCAGGTGAAGTGAAAGGAATTGGCATTATTTTTGCGGAGCAAGTTGATAAGATATTTCACCGAGTTGTTGAAGATGAAGCAAGTGATCATCATCATCCTGTACAAAATACCCTGATTTTGGCTTCGTAGGATGAACCTGCAAAGAGAGGGAAGAGAGTCGTTTTAGTTATGAAAAGTAGAATGGGGCAAATGAAAGAATGAGATGTAACACCTCAGCTATTTTAGTCGCCCCATAATTGTTATTTCAGCATAATGGTTAGCAGAACCTGGTGCGTATTTCGATGTGTGATCCTGCCAACAATCTGTTTTATAGAAAACATTAAGCCTTCTTCTCGCTTAATTGCAATGGGGGGACTGGCTTACCAATTCTTGCATAAAACTCGTTCACAAAATCATCGAAGCGATCTTGCTCAATCGCTTGGCGAATTTCAGCCATTAAGCGTTGATAGTAACGTAAGTTATGAATAGTATTTAATCTTGCACCTAAAATCTCGTTACATTTATCTAAGTGATATAAGTATGCTTTGGTGTAGTTTTTGCAAGTGTAGCAATCACATTCAGGATCGAGTGGAGTTGTGTCATCGCGGTATTTCGCATTACGAATTTTCACAATGCCGTTCGTCACAAATAAATGGCCGTTACGTGCGTTACGAGTTGGCATGACGCAGTCGAACATATCGATACCGCGGCGAACACCTTCGACTAAATCTTCAGGTTTACCTACACCCATTAAATAGCGTGGTTTGTCCGCTGGAATTTGTGGGCAAACATACTCTAGAATACGATGCATATCTTCTTTGGGTTCACCGACGGCTAAACCGCCCACGGCATAACCGTCAAAACCGATCTTCACTAAGCCTTCTACGGAAATTTTACGTAACTCTTCGTAAACCCCGCCTTGAATAATCCCGAATAAGGCATTTTTATTGCCTAATTCATCAAAGCGGTCACGACTGCGTTTTGCCCAACGTAATGACATTTCCATGGATTGTTTGGCGTAGTCAAAGGTGGCTGGATAAGGGGTACATTCATCGAAAATCATCACGACGTCAGAACCTAAATCGTATTGAATTTCCATTGATTTTTCGGGTGATAAGAAAATGCGTTCACCATTAATTGGGTTTTGGAATTTTACGCCTTCTTCCGTAATTTTGCGTAATTTGCCTAAGCTGAATACTTGGAAGCCACCAGAGTCAGTTAAAATCGGACGATGCCATTGCATAAAATCGTGCAAATCACCGTGTTTACGCATCACTTCTTGACCTGGGCGAAGCCATAAATGGAAGGTGTTACCTAATAATATTTCTGCACCTGTTGCACGTACTTCTTCTGGGGTCATCCCTTTTACTGTGCCATAAGTACCTACAGGCATAAAAGCAGGCGTTTCCACAGTAAATGTGCCTTGTGGGCGTTCAAAAATAAGGCGACCACGTCTTGCGTTGCCGTCGGTTTTATCAAGTTCGTATTTCATTTAATTTCCTTTCAACGAATAAACAGTTCGAAGCGTTTTTGAATAAAAAAGCCTGTATTCAACAGGCTTTTAAGAGACTTATTTTGACTATTAGTTTTTTATTGTATGGGTTCAACTCACATAAGTCAAATTGTGTGCTTAAGCAACAACCATGATTTCAGTTGCTACAATGACGACAATTAAACCTACGATCATTGGAACGGAAATACGTTTCACGACTTCAAACGGTGAAATTTTTGCCATACCTGACACGGCGACGACCACGCCAGATACTGGTGATAAACTACGACCAATATTTGAAGCTTGTAACATTGGGATGGTTAAATAAGCAGGGTTAATGCCCATTTGTGTTGCAAGCTTAGGAATCAGTTCAACAAACGCATAAAACGGCGCATTACCAGAACCAGTTGTAATCGCAGCAAGTGCGGTGATTAATGCCAACGCGAGCATCATCAGGAAGCCACCTGTACTAACGGATTGTACAGAATCGATGAGAGAGTGGATAAATCCGATCGTACTTAATCCTTGTGCAAATACTCCAGCGGCAACGAGAAGTACAACAACACCTGAGAACGCATCAGCCATACCTTGATACGCCATGTGTAAATTTTCATACATTTTTTTTGCACTGAAGGTTCTTAAGAAGTCGATTAACGCCACTAAAACCAAACAAATGACAATAATAGTGATGATATGGAGTTCTGGTGCAATGTTGCCATCAAACACTAAGACACCAATAATTGGAGTAAAAGGGAGGATCGCGTAGAAACGTGGTGCGTCGGTTTTAATTTCACCCACTTCTAACATTTCTGCTACATGACCCTCTTTACGATCTAAATAACGTTGCCAGAAATAATGTGCAATCGCAATAGAGACGATCGCCATGATGGAAATAGGCAATGTCAAATTAAACGCAAAATCCAATAATGGCATTTTTGAAACTTCAGCTGCTAATACAACGTCACCTGACGTTGGAGAAAGGATAATCGCAGCAGGTGAAGCACAAATTGAGGCTGCCGCACCACGTGAAATTCCCACATTGACCATAACAGGAAATAACGTTGCCATTAATAGTACACCGAGTCCTGTTGCAGATGGTACTGCTAAAGACATTAAACAAGCAAGGAAATAGGCGACGATCATTAATAAATAAGGTGATTTAATATATTTGAGGGGTTGTGAAGCCAGTTTTACCACCATGTCATTAGCACCTAAGTGTGTCATATAAGCAGCAAAGCCACATAACACCATAATTAACATACCGAGGTTACCACCGCGGTTCATCAATAAGTATTTGACATACTCGAAAATATCCAAGTAGACACTGCCCGTTGATTTGACACTGCTTGGTAAGATAGGTTTGTCTAATAACACACTACATAAAAGTAATAACAAACCTACCGTCATGAGTACGCCTGTTGCCGAGTAGCCCTTAACAATATAGTACCCTACAAGGATGACGGCAATGATGCCGATAATTAGATCCATAAGTTAATCTCCATTTAATAAATTTAAGGAATAGATCCTATCAATTGTGTAATTTTTTCCGCAATCTGTACTGGATTGCAGGAAAGTGTGGTGTTTGTAACAGACTGCAATGGTGCGACATCACCAATACAAACAGAATAGTGTGCATGTTGTAATAACATGAGATCATTTAAGTCATTACCAAAGGCAATGTATTTTTGATCACCAATTATCGCGTTTAATGTGTGATATTTGTTAATATTTTGAGCCGTGATATCCAGATGAAAGCCTTGGTGCTTTTCGTGGTAGCTCACCAAGTTGAGCGGGCGAGTCTCAAGATGTTGTTTGAGTGTTCGATATTGTACTTCAGACAAGTTAAGCAAAAGACTTTTGATTGGCGTGTGAAACGCTAAGAGCGGCTTATTTTCTGCCAATTTTGCGGGATCAATTTGTTGCTCAATCGGATGCGGTTGTCGAATTCGTTTGCTGTAATGCCAGACGTCATCGACTAAATAATCGAGATCGAAAGTATCAATCCAGTGTTGTAGATAGATAAAATCTGTGTTTGATATAGGGGTTCGGGCTTCAATCTGTTGGTTGATTTGTGTGATAGCACCATTTCCACCAATTAAGATCGCTTGTTTTAGTTGATCGTTTAACAGGGGGAGCAAGTCTCGAATTGGACGAGCAGAAGCAAAAATCAGCTGATGGCTAGATGCCATTAATTGTTCCAGTGCCTGTTCAATTTCCATTGGGATCTGTTTCCCATCGAAGCAAATTGTCCCATCTATATCAAACACAAAAATCATCAATCAAGCCCTGTTACATGGTGATTTTTGGTAATAAACATCGCATCGCCATAGCTAAAGAAGCGATAACGATTGGCAACCGCTTGTTGATAAGCTGCCATGGTGTGTTTATAACCTGCAAACGCAGAAACTAGCATAATTAGCGTACTTTCTGGTAAGTGAAAGTTAGTAATTAAACCGTCTATAATACGAAATGGTTTACCTGGGTAAATAAAAATCGACGTATCTGAGAAATAGGGCGTGATTAGTTGCGCACTGCCATTTTCTTCTGCTGCTAATGCCGCACTTTCTACGGAGCGCACGGAAGTTGTTCCAACCGCAATCACACGTTTGCCAGCTTGTTTTGTTGCAATGATCGCATCACAGACGGCTTGAGGGACTTCAACATATTCAGCGTGCATTTTATGGTCTTCAATATGTTCTACACGCACTGGTTGGAAGGTCCCCGCGCCAACATGTAAGGTAACGAAAGCAAAGTTTACCCCTTTTGCTTTTAATTTTGCCAAAAGGTCATCGTCAAAATGCAGGCCCGCTGTTGGTGCAGCAACTGCCCCTGGGACTTTGTTATAGACAGTTTGATAACGCTCTTTATCTGCATCTTCATCAGGACGGTCAATGTAAGGTGGCAATGGCATATGCCCTATTTGCTGTAATACGTCTAAAAGTGCGCCTTGTTTTTCAGCGATTTCTACTTCGAATAAGGTGTCATGGCGTGCAACCATAATCATCTTTATTCCCTGATTTTCGCCTAATTTATCTTCACCCAAAAAGAGAGTTGTGTTTTCTTTTGGTGCTTTTGATGAACGAATATGAGCGAGAAAACGTGTTTCGGTTAAAATGCGTTCGACTAATACTTCTACTTTCCCTCCACTTGCTTTACGGCCAAACATCCGTGCGGGGATAACGCGGGTATTGTTAAAAATCAGTAAGTCTCCTGCGTCAATCAGTGTCAGAATGTCGGCAAAAGTGCGGTGTGAAATGTCACCATTTTCACCATTGAGTTGTAAAAGGCGGCTTGATGTCCGATCGGTTTTAGGATAACGAGCAATGAGCTCATCAGGTAAGTCAAAATTAAAATCTGCAACGCGCATAAAAAATCTAGTATTGAATGTTATCTAAAAAGTGTGGGCGTAAGTCTATTGTGAATTCAGACATTGCACAAGGAAAAATCAAAGGTTTTACGATCAGAATCAATTTCGTAAGATTCGAGATAAAAAAAGCCCTTTCAAAATGAAAGGGCAAAATATATTTGGAGTCATACTTTTTAGGGTATGGGTTGCATTATACACATAAAAATAACAAATGCAACATTTTTTTAACAAAAAAGTACTAGATGTGTTATGCAGGAGAGTTGTTTATCAATCAACTAAGCTGCATGAGGTTGACGTGTATTCGTGTTGACTAAATTACGCATTAATAATGCATAATCTAATTGTACATCTTCAGGCACGTCTAAGAACACGAAATGACCATCCCCTAATCCTGCTTCCACTTCTTCATTTTTGCGATTAAGCATATGTTGGATTTTGAACACGATATTGCCTTTCGGTGTCATCATTTCCACTTCATCACCAAGCAAGAATTTATTTTTTACAGCCACTTCAGCCATACCCTGCTCATTACGTTTACCGGTAAACTCACCAACAAATTGTTGGCGTTCAGAGATTGAATAGCCATAGTCATAATTTTGATATTCATCGTGTGTATGGCGGCGTAAGAAACCTTCCGTGTAACCACGATGCGCTAAGGATTCCAAGGTATTCATTAAACTTTCATCAAATGGTTTACCCGCAACGGCATCATCAATGGCTTTACGATACACTTGTGCCGTTCTTGCACAGTAATAGAACGATTTTGTACGACCTTCGATTTTTAATGAATGCACACCAAGTGCGGTCAATTTTTCCACGTGTTGAACAGCACGCAGATCTTTTGAGTTCATAATGTAAGTGCCGTGTTCGTCTTCAAACGCAGACATTTGTTCTTCTGGGCGTTGACTTTCTGCAAGTAAGAATACTTTGCTGGTGGTATCGCCTTCACCGAGTGTTGGTGCCACATTTTTTACTGGAATTTCTTCTCCCACATTCACGATATTGCCGATTTCATCTTCTTTCGCTTCGGTCACGCTATATTCCCAACGGCACGCATTGGTACAAGTTCCTTGGTTTGGATCGCGTTTGTTAATGTAGCCTGATAATAAGCAGCGACCAGAATATGCCATGCACAATGCACCGTGTACAAACACTTCAATTTCCATATCGGGCACTTGTTGGCGAATTTCTGCGATTTCATCTAATGAAAGTTCACGCGATAAAATCACACGAGTTAAGCCCATTTGTTTCCAGAATTTTACTGATGCCCAGTTTACAGCATTCGCTTGTACTGAAAGGTGGATCGCAACGTGCGGGAAATGTTCACGCACTAACATAATTAAGCCAGGATCCGACATAATTAATGCATCTGGTCCCATTTCAATCACGGGTTCTAAATCGCGAATAAAGGTTTTTAATTTTGAGTTGTGCGGTGCGATATTCACCACTACATAGAATTTTTTGCCTAACGCGTGTGCTTCATCAATACCGATTTTTAAATTAGCATGATTAAATTCATTGTTACGCACACGTAAGCTATAACGAGGTTGACCTGCATAAACGGCGTCAGCACCATAAGCAAAGGCATAACGCATATTTTTTAATGAGCCAGCAGGTGACAATAGCTCGGGAGTAAAAGTTGTCATAAGTTTTCCGTTAGTCTGATTACAAGTCAGGTATTCACTGTTGTGAATAATTAAAGGGCAATATTGTAGGGGGATTTTAGGGTTTGTAAAGCAGAAAGCGTGAATGAGAAGAAAAAGCACGATCTAGATGAATACATGGTTGAACAGGATCGTGCTTTTGGATGTATGCTGTGCTTAAGGGGTCTCTTGCTCAACAGTTGCAGGTTGGGACGTTTCTGTTGCAGCAGGCACAGACGAATCGTCTAATTGGGGTGGAGAGACAAGTTTTTTTATGACGTCCTCAAGCGGTTGACCATTAATTGTTTGCACATGATTTTGTTGAATAAGATGGAATGTATAGTGTTCTCCCTCATCAGCAAAATAAGGTGCTAATTGAGCATTGGGTTTGATGATATCGTAAAGTGTTTGCCATGCCGCCCTTTTTTCTGGTGTAAGTTGGGCAAGATGGCTTTCATTATGAGCGAGCCCTTTGGCAAATGTTACTTTAACATCTATATCTGATGGGATCCAATAAGGAAGTCCTGTCATGATAGATGGCATCATGATTTCGCTGTTTTTGGGTGTGAGTCCCAGCGTAAGTGCAATATTGACAGGATAGGCTTGTGTATGAGGAACGGTGTCTACATCCATTTTAAATTGTGCGTTGTCAATAGTGGGTTTCGTCTCTTGAATAAAACTGTTTTGCCATTTTTTATAGCTTTTTTCAGAAAGATAAAATGGGCATACATGGTAATAGGTATTGTCATAACACAGGTCTAATGGCGAGGGATTCGCACGAGTAGTTAGTCTTAATGGTATTTGATATTCCACATCATTGAATTGCATGCCCAGTGTATTAAGCATCATATTTTTAATTGCTAACGAAGACGTTGAACCATATTTCATGTCTTGCCAACCGTCAAAATGTGTAAAGTTTAACTGGTTTAAGGAAATATCCGTGGCGAACAACGGTGTTTTATAAGTTAATGTCTCAATCGTTAATGTCGATTCACGTTGCTCTTCAAAATTTGTGGCAAGTTGTTTTACTACTTCAATAAATTCGAGATCATCTTTTGCTGGGAAAGTGGATGGTGTGACGGTTTTTTTCCAACGCCCAAAATAGTAAGGCAATGCCTTTAACCGTGCATTTAAGTTAAATTGATTTAATTTTTGACTTGCTAAAAGCCCTTGTATATTTAATTTTTCATTTTCTGAACCAGTTTGAGTCAGTTGTTTTATTTTGAGGGTAGCGGTGGTATTGGCATGAGTTCTCTCTTGATTATCTGAATCCAATGTGAAGGCAGCATCCTGCACAGTAATGAATTGGTGACTATTGGCATGGAGTGGTACACTCAATGCGTTGACAGTTAATTTTGCTTCGACCTTGTCATTGTTAAAAAGCAGTTGACTCAATAAATGGATGGCATCTGGTAAAGTTTTATTTTGTTCAATAAAGTTTTCCCACTCATGATAGATCGTTAAGCTGTTTGGGATACGTTGTTGTGTACTGGTCAGGGTAACGTCGTTTAGCTCGATTTGATCTTTTTCTGAGGTCTTATTTTTATTTGAAATTGTTGCGTTTTGCACATTAACAAACGTCTCAAGATCATAATGTTGTTCCATTAACGATTTGTTAAAACGATAGTTAGCGTTGTCAATTTTTATGTTGGTATTTTCACCATTTAATAAATAGATATCCGCGCGTTTAATCATTAAATCGAGTTCAGCCAAATCGTAATGATGTTCACCTGTTGGAATGAACACGTATTGACCCGTAATGCCCTCTAATTTCGTTTTGGCGTCGTAGTTAAACGCGGAAAGTTGGCTTTGAATCTCCATCGCTTTGGTTTTGGCAGCATAGTTAATACTCACTTGTAAATCTTGTGGTTTATTTGCTAGATCCCTAAATTGCGTCACAATATCGGATTGCAGATAGTCACCAACAACAGAAAATTTACTATTAATGCTGTTTTTATCAATTGTAATATTTAATTTTTTATTTAATTCGCGGATAAGCGCAGGAGGCACATGAGATTCGGCGAGAATAGTAAAAGGAAGCGCGGTTAAATTTGTTGAAATAATATCTGTTTTTTGCTGTTGGTCATTTTCAAGACTGAAAATCAGTTCGCGGTGAAAAAAATTTTTGTTTTTTTCAACAACATGCAGTGTTAATTGATCTTTTACATGATAGGGAAAGCTGTTTAAGACACGATCAATTTTATGATTAGTATAGTATTGTGCCGCGCTCCCTAAAATAAGCGTAATTGTTGATAACGTTAGCGCAATTTTCGCTTTTCTATTCATTTTTCACTGTGTCCTTACTCTAAAGTATTTTGTATGGCGAAAGTATAGCGAATTCATATACTCAGTACAAATAAAGCCACCTGTTTAATGATAAATCAAATTTGTTGTTTATTGTTTGAATTTGCTATGAGGGAGTGGCGCTCAGGGAAAATATCGCGGCTACTTACATTACGCAATGAGCGATGTCAGCCCGTTGTGAAACACAAATGTTAAGAAAATGGGTGAGAGTGGGGAAGATCTACATTAAATTTTTTATGAATGTGGAAAATAGAGAAAAATACTGTATTAAGCGTTATGGATAGAAAAAATAAGTAAGTATCTCGTTATATTTAGTGAAAAATAACGTTTTTAATCTAAAAATATAGTGATTTTTTTATGCTAGCTTTAATAAATAGTGAATATTTTTTACATTTTATTTACATCAGGGATTGCTATTTTGGTTAAAACTTGCCATATTCATAGACGTTTATGTAAACAAAAAGTACATCTTTTGTGCTAGACCAACAACATCTTGGAGTGAAAAATGAAAAAATTAACAAAACTCTCTCTTATCGCATTAGCGATGACATCGACCACTGTGTTTGCAGCAGGTCCGAAATTTTGTGTATTGCTCGGAAGCCTCACCTTCTTATCTCAGTCCTGTTTTGGGCACTGATGGCGCAACACTTGATGCATCGGGTCAGGCAATGTTTAATGGCTTAACTACTTTTGAACGTGGCACGACAAATGTGATTCCAGCCTTGGCAGAAAAATGGGATGTCTCTGAAGACGGCAAAACCTATGTATTCCATTTACGTAAAGGGGTGAAATTCCATAGCAATAAAGAATTTAAACCAAAACGTGATTTTAATGCGGATGACGTCGTTTTCTCTTTTAACCGCCAATTAGATCCAAATCACCCTTATCACAAAGTGTCAGGTGGAACTTATGAATACTTTATTGGTATGGATATGCAAAATATTATCGATAAAGTAGAGAAAGTGGATGACTACACCGTTAAAATCAGTTTAAAAGTACCAAATGCCCCTTTCTTAGCTAACTTAGCCATGGATTTTGCATCGATTTATTCTGCAGAATATGCCGATGCGATGGCAAAAGCCAAAACACCTGAAAAATTAGATAGCGCACCGATTGGTACAGGTCCATTTGAATTTGTGTCTTATCAAAAAGATTCCGCAGTTCGTTATAAAGCCTTTGAACATTACTGGCAAGGTAAAGCGAAAATTGATCGTTTAGTGTTCTCAATTACGCCTGATGCGTCAGTACGTTATGCAAAATTACAGAAAGGCGAATGCCATGCCGCACCATATCCAAACCCTGCGGATATCGCAAAATTGAAAGCGGATCCAAATGTCGAATTATTGACAAAACCAGGGTTGAATATCGGTTATTTAAACTTTAACGTAAAAAAAGCCCCATTTGATAATGTGAAAGTGCGTCAGGCACTCAACTATGCGGTAAATAAAGAAGCAATTATTGAATCTGTTTATCAAGGCGCTGGTCAAGTCGCGAAAAACCCAATTCCACCAACAATGTGGTCTTATAATGATGATGTAAAAGATTACGAGTACAACCCAGAAAAAGCTAAAGCACTCTTAAAAGAAGCTGGCTTTGAGAAAGGTTTTGAAACAGATTTATGGGCAATGCCAGTTTCTCGTCCATATAACCCAAATGCACGTCGTATGGCGGAGTTAGTTCAAGCTGACTGGGAAAAAGTGGGCGTGAAAACCAAAATCGTGAGTTACGAGTGGGGTGAGTACTTAAAACGTATGCGTGCAGGTGATCACCAAACTGGTATGATGGGATGGACTGGGGATAATGGTGACCCAGATAACTTCTTAAATACCTTGTTAAGCTGTGCCGCTGTGGAATCGGGTTCTAACTATGCGAAATTCTGTCATAAAGAATTTAATGATTTAGTGACTAAAGCCGCTCAAGTGACCGATCCTGCTGAGCGTACAGCGATTTATAAACAAGCACAAGCGGTCTTTAAAGAGCAAGCTCCATGGATTACGATTGCCCACTCAACGACTTATTTCCCTGTACGTAAAGAAGTGACAGGCTATGTTATCGACCCATTTGGTTTACATAACTTCTATTTGGTTGATTTAACGAAATAAGTTTTCAACAAAAGTGCGGTCAAATTTTTCTGAATTTGGCAACAAAAAGGATAGCATGAGCAGGTTAGGCTTGTGCTATCCTAATTTGGTTTTTAGTGATTCTACTTTTATTTGACCGTGTATGATTTTCCTCTTGATATAAGAGGACAAGGGATTCAAAACTATAAATATAGAGAGTCTTCGATGTTTCAATTTATTTTAAAACGTCTTTTAATGGTTATTCCGACGTTTATTGCAATAACCTTAATTACTTTCGCTTTAGTGCATATGATACCCGGCGACCCGATTGAGATTCGGATGGGGGAACGTGGATTAACGCCTGAAGTACATGCTGAAATGATGCAAAAACTGGGTTTAGATAGACCTTTACCTGAACAGTATCTGACTTACGTGAAAGGGGTACTACAAGGTGATCTTGGCACATCATTTCGTAATAACGAACCTGTCTTGAAAGAATTCTTTACCTTATTCCCAGCCACTATTGAATTGGCTTTTTTTGCTTTATTGTGGTCGCTAATTTTAGGCATTTTCTTGGGCGTGATTGCGGCGGTAAAAAAAGAGTCGTGGATATCGCATACCGTGACGTCTTTGTCTTTAACAGGTTATTCGATGCCAATTTTCTGGTGGGGATTAATCTTAATTCTCTATGTTTCAACACCATTAAGTTTACCTGCATCAGGGCGTTTGCCTGCAGAGTATTGGATTGAAGCTGACACTGGTTTCATGTTAATTGATACGTGGAATTCAGATGAGCCTGGTGCATTTTTAGCAGCAATCAAATCGTTAATTTTACCTTCTATTGTGCTTGGTACCATTCCATTAGCGGTGATTACCCGTATGACCCGTTCTTCTATGTTAGAAGTACTTGGGGAAGATTACATTCGCACAGCAAAAGCAAAAGGATTAAACACGACGCGTATCGTCGTTGTTCATGCATTACGTAATGCCTTAATTCCAGTGGTAACTGTTGTGGGGTTGATCGTTGGACAATTATTGTCTGGGGCAGTGTTGACGGAAAATATTTTTTCTTGGCCAGGGATTGGTAAGTGGATTATTGATGCGATTAACTCTCGAGACTATCCTGTCTTACAAGGCTCAGTATTAATTATTGCCACGCTGATTATTTTAGTGAATTTAACTGTTGATTTAATTTATGGTGTCGTGAATCCACGTATTCGCCATACTTAATATTGCTTTCATTGGAGTGAAAAATGTCAAGTGTAACAACCGTCAGTTCACCTGCACCAAAAACACCTTTACAAGAATTTTGGTTTTATTTTAAACAAAATCATGGTGCGGTAATTGGGCTGACATTTATTGCGATTGTATTTGTTGTGTGTCTTTTTGCTGGAGTGATTGCTCCTTTTGATCCAATCGCCCAAGACCGCAGTGCGTTATTACTGCCTCCCGTCTGGGCTGAGGGTGGAAATAGCACGTATTTATTAGGAACGGATGATATTGGACGTGATATCTTATCTAGAATCATTTATGGCGCACGTTTATCCGTATTTATTGGTTTAACGATTGTTCTACTTTCTTGCTTTTTTGGGGTCATTTTAGGGCTCTTAGCGGGTTATTACGGTGGCATGATTGATACTATGATCATGCGATTAGTTGATATTATGTTGGCAATTCCAAGCCTGTTATTAACTATCGGTGTAGTCACTATTCTAGGTCCTTCTTTAACCAATGCGGCAATTGCAATCGCTGTGGTTTCTATTCCGAGTTACGTCCGCTTAACGCGAGCCTCTGTGCTGAGTGAAAAAAATCGTGATTATGTTGTTGCCTCACGAGTGGCGGGTGCAGGGGTTTTCCGTTTAATGTTTATTGTGATTTTGCCGAACTGCTTGGCGCCATTAATTGTGCAAATGACAATGGGGATTTCTAATGCCATTCTTGAGTTGGCAGCGTTAGGCTTCCTTGGCATTGGAGCACAGCCGCCGACACCTGAACTTGGAACGATGTTGGCAGAGTCTCGTGGCTTTATGCAAACAGCGCATTGGCTTGTCACGATTCCTGGTTTAGCGATTCTTTCCCTCGTACTCGCGTTTAACTTAATGGGCGATGGTTTACGAGATGCACTCGATCCAAAATTAAAACAATAAGGGGGAAAGCATGGCATTATTAAATGTAGAAAATTTATCTGTTCATTTTGGTGACGAGAATGCACCATTTAAAGCCGTAGATCGTGTAAGTTATACGGTCAATGAAGGCGAAGTACTTGGTATCGTGGGCGAATCTGGTTCAGGAAAATCAGTGAGTTCATTAGCGATTATGGGGCTTATTGACTATCCTGGACGTGTTTATGCAGAATCATTAGCATTTAATCAAAGTGATTTGCTGGCGTTAACGGCAAAACAAAAACAAAAAATTGTTGGTGCTGATGTGTCGATGATTTTCCAAGATGCAATGACCAGTTTGAACCCAAGTTATACTGTGGGGTATCAAATTATGGAAGCATTAAAAGTGCATCAAGGTGGTTCAAGAGCGTGGCGCCGTGAGCGAGCGATTGAATTATTGACCTTAGTTGGAATCCCTGATCCGACTTCTCGTTTGGATGTGTATCCACATCAGCTCTCTGGTGGGATGAGTCAGCGCGTGATGATTGCCATGGCGATTGCTTGCAACCCTAAATTGTTGATTGCAGATGAGCCAACAACAGCATTAGATGTGACGATTCAAGCACAAATTATTGATTTATTACTTGAATTGCAGCGCAAAGAAAACATGGCGCTTATTTTGATTACCCATGATTTAGCTTTAGTGGCAGAAGCCGCACATCGTATTATTGTAATGTATGCGGGACAAGTCGTTGAAGAAGGGAAAGCAGAAGCGATCTTTAAATCACCATTACATCCTTATACTCAAGCCTTACTGCAAGCATTACCTGAATTTGCAGAAGGAAAGTCGCGTTTACAGTCGTTACCAGGCGTCGTACCAGGCAAATATGACCGCCCTTCTGGTTGTCTACTGAACCCACGTTGTCCTTATGCAACTGAGTTATGTCGTCAACAAGAACCCGAAATACGTATTGTTAATGGTCATCGTGTGAAATGTCATACCCCACTCAATGCACAGGGGATTCCAAGCAGACAAGATGTTGCCGTGTGATAACAAGAATAAAGAGAACAATATGCAAGAAAATCAAGCAAATGCGCCACTTTTAGACGCGATTAATTTGAAAAAATACTATCCAGTTAAAAAAGGGTTATTTAGCCAGCCAAAATTAGTCAAAGCAGTTGATGGGGTATCTTTTACCTTAGAACGTGGAAAAACATTGGCTATTGTGGGAGAGTCAGGTTGTGGTAAATCAACATTAGGTCGTATGTTAACCATGATTGAAACTCCAACACGTGGTGAGTTGTTTTACAAAGGGCAAAACTTCTTAGTCCATGATTCTGCAACACAGAAATTGCGTCGCAAAAAAATCCAGATTGTGTTTCAAAATCCTTATGCGTCACTGAATCCTCGAAAAAAAATTGGTGCAATTTTAGAGGAACCACTGATTATTAATACGGACTTATCTGCACAAGAACGTAAACAGCAAGTGTTAGAGATGATGGCAAAGGTTGGCTTAAAGCCCGAGTTTTATGATCGTTATCCTCATATGTTCTCTGGTGGGCAACGTCAACGTATTGCGATTGCGCGTGGGCTAATGTTGCGCCCTGACATTGTGGTCGCAGATGAGCCTGTGTCGGCATTGGATGTTTCCGTTCGAGCACAAGTGTTGAACTTGATGATGGATTTACAAGAAGAAATGGGATTATCTTATGTGTTTATTTCCCATGATCTTTCTGTTGTAGAACATATTGCGGATGAAGTGATGGTAATGTATTTAGGACGTTGTGTTGAGCAAGGAGAGACAAAAACAATCTTTAATAATCCTCGTCATCCTTATACGCAAGCATTATTATCTGCAACACCAAGGCTGAATGCAGAGCATCGTCGAGAGCGCATCAAATTGACGGGTGAATTACCAAGTCCATTGAATCCGCCTAAAGGTTGTGCTTTCCATGCGCGTTGTCGTTTTGCTACAGGACAATGTAAAGTGGAAAAACCTGCGTTGAAAACTTATGAAGACGGAACTAAAATTGCTTGCTTTATGGTGGATTAATTTTCCTGAATCACACAAAAGGCGAACGTGATGTTCGCCTTTTTTATCTGTGAAATGCGTTGAAAACTGACCGCACTTTAAGACTGTTCTTTTTTAAAGAGTGAAAGAAGAAACAGCAAACTCGCTGCAATAACAACGGAAGGTCCCGCTGCAGTGTCATAAAATGCGGACAGGCATAATCCTCCACTAATGGCGATCATACTGACAAAAATAGCAATGATAACCATACTTTCTGGGGTTTTCGCAAAGCGGCGTGCTGTGGCGGAGGGGATAATGAGGAGCGATGTAATAATTAACGCACCAACAAATTTCATGCTTAATGCGATAGTTAACGCGGTGAGAAGCATTAAAATAAAACGCATTTTTTTGACATTGATCCCCTCGACCTGTGCCAACTCAGGACTGACGGTTGTAGAAAGTAACGGCTGCCAGAAATAAAGTAATGTACATAGCACAATAATGACACCTATGCCAATTATAATAAGATCATCGTAATGTAATGCTAATAAATCTCCAAACAAATAGGCCATCAAATCAACACGTACATTTTGTAATAATCCAACAGTGACCACCCCTAAAGACAAGCAACTGTGCGCAATGATACCGAGTAGTGTATCGATGGAGAATTGCGTTTTCCCTTCTAACCAAACCATTGCGATCGCTAAAATCAGGGTAAGTATGACGATGGATAAATATGGATTGATATCAAGGAAAATGCCCAGAGCTACGCCTAGTAGGGCAGAATGGGCAAGCGTATCACCAAAATAGGCCATTTTCCGCCATACAACGAAAGCGCCTAAAGGGGCGGTAATGCAAGAAAGAAGTAGGCCAGTGAGCCAAGCTGGAAAAAGAATATCAAACATGATTTATCTCATTATTTCAGGTGGGTACATTGCTGTGAAGCAAAGTCTGTTGTACAACACACATCACCATGCATATCGTGTTTATGGTTGTGCTTATGGGTGTAAAGCGCCACATTTTTTGCAAATTGATCGCCAAAAAAGTGAATAAATGTTGGATCATTTGAGACAATTTCTGGGGTGCCTGCACAACAAATATGCTGGTTGATACAAATGACTTGGTGGGTATCTGCCATCACAATATTTAGGTCATGGGATACCATTAGAATGGCGCAATTGAGTTTTTGTTGAGTCTGGTGAATCAATTGATAAAGTTCGACTTGACCATGAATATCAACGCCTTGAGTGGGCTCATCTAACACTAATAAATTTGGTTTGTTTAAAATAGCGCGGGCAAGTAAAACACGCTGCATTTCACCACCAGAGAGTTTTTGCATAGTATTTTGAGTTAAATGGCTGATAGATAATAACGTCAATGTCTCTTGTATTTCCTGTTTTTTAAGCCCTTTTTTCAGGGACAAGAAACGTTCAACTGTAATCGGTAGACTATGATCTAAATGGATCTTTTGCGGGACATAGCCAATACGAACCTGTTTACTGTAATGCACTTCACCAGACGTTGGGGGTAATAATTTCAGTAATACTTTTAGTAAAGTCGATTTTCCGCCGCCGTTAGGTCCAACAATCGTAATAATTGAATTAGGATAAATCGTTAAGTTAATATTTTGTAATGCCTTTTTCTGTTCAAAAATGACATGAATATTTTTTAGTTCAATTAGAGGTAATTTGATAGAATGAATTTGCATTATTTGCTAGACTTGACCGCTTAAAATTTTAGTAAAAATAGCTTATTTTTCTTGGTTTAACAAGTTTGCTGTATGAAAATAAGTGAAGCCTAGCCAAATTCCGTGTTTATGGGCTTTTTTTTAGATTTGTTCGAATTTTTTAGCATTTATTTGGTCATAATAAAACGAAGAGAGAATAATAGAAATAAAGGAATAGCGAGTGCGACATGTTAAGTTAGCAAGAGACAGACGAAGAAAAAAATTACAAATAAAAGTCATGCTTTTTGTTGCGGTCATTTTATTTGTTATATTCGGTGTTTGGTTAAAGAATCAAGAACAAACGACACCGACAGAACCCTCATCTGTTTCGATATCGCACTCTCAAGATTCTGTATTATCCTCGCAATCTGATACAGATTCCTCTACCGTTTTGGCTGAAACACACTCAGCTCAGGCGCCCTTAGCATCTGATTCTCAACCATTACCCTCAGGCACCAAAACGCATTTTGAATCCACAGAATCAAGAGTGTCTCAATCTGCCGCTCGCACCGATGAAGGGATTTCTGCCTCAAACCATTCTCGTTCTTCCTTTGATAAACAGATTGAATCATCTTCTATTGAATCATCCCTTATCCGAGAGCCACAAGATACAGTACAGGCACAAGATAAAACAAAATTAGAAGTCAATGCCTTGGATGCGACATCTTTTTATGATGATTTAGACGTTAAAGATGATGAAGTGGATGAAATCAAGTCTGATGTGATGGATGAGTTAGCTGAATTTCCAGAGTCCGCCCGTAATGTACTGAATGATTTATTTGATGTTATCGATCAAGCGATGAGAATCAAAAATCAATTTAGCCATATTGTTGTCAAAGGCGATACGTTAAAAGATATTCTTGAGTTGTCTGGGCTAGAAGCACAAGTCAGTGAGGGATTAATTCAAGATTATGCTGAATTGAAGAAGCTAAAGCCTGGTCAACAGTTTTACTGGATACTAGATAATCAAGGTGAATTAGAGTATTTGAATTGGCTTGTTTCTGAGCGAGAAGAGCGTATTTATGAGAGAACAGAAGACGGTAAATTTAAGCGTGATATTCTCAAAAAACAAAGTGTTTGGAAACAGGAAGTATTAAAAGATCAAATTGATGGTTCATTCAATACTACGCTGAGAACTTTGGGTTTAGAAGCAAGACAAATTAATCAATTAGTGAATGCATTACAATGGCAAATCAATTTAAAACGCCTTAGAAAAGGGGATAAATTTGCGCTGTTGGTCACTCGTGAATATATTGATAATAAACTGACAGGACAGGGCAATGTGGATGGTATCCATATTATCTCTGGTGGTAAAAGTTATTATGCTATTCAAGCAAATAATGGGCGCTATTATAATCGCCAAGGAGAAACATTAGGTAAAGGATTTGCTCGTTACCCATTACAACGCCAAGCACGTGTTTCATCACATTTTAATCCTTATCGACGTCATCCTGTAACTGGGCGAATTGCACCACATAAAGGGGTTGATTTTGCGATGCCGATTGGTACACCGATTATTGCTCCAGCGGAAGGCGTTGTCGAAAAAGTGGCTTATCAAGCCAATGGGGCAGGTCGGTATATTGTGATTCGTCATGGTCGAGAATACCAAACAGTGTATATGCACTTAAGTCGTCCGCTGGTAAGAGCGGGGCAGAGTGTAAAACGTGGCGAACGTATTGCACTATCTGGAAATACAGGACGTTCAACAGGGCCACATTTACATTATGAATTCCATATTAATGGACGGGCAGTGAACCCGCTTACTGTGAAATTACCAGGTACTAGTAGTGGAATGGGAACAGCTGAACGTAAGACTTTCTTGATACGTGCTAAAGAAGTTGAGCGCAAGTTGAAATTATAACATAAGAGTAAGTAACAAAGTGCGGTAAAAAAGAAAGAGGTTTAACCGCACTTGGACGAAGTGATAAAAAAGTGAGTATTACACTCACTTTTTTCTTTTTATCATTAGCTAAACATCGCTGAAATAGATTCTTCATTACTGATACGGCGAATTGCTTCAGCAAGCATGCCAGATAATGTTAAAACACGTACTTTATTTAAGGCTTTAATTTCAGGTGAAAGTGGGATTGTGTCAGTTACTACGACTTCATCTAATGAATCGCTCGCAAGATTTTTAGCCGCTGAACCAGAGAATACAGCGTGCGTTGCATAAGCAAAGACGCGTTTTGCACCACGTTCTTTTAATGCCTCTGCAGCTTTGCAAAGTGTACCACCTGTATCGATCATATCATCAACTAAAATACAATCACGACCTGCCACATCACCAATGATATGCATCACTTGAGCCACATTCGCACGAGGACGGCGTTTGTCAATGATCGCCATGTCAGTATCATTCAATAATTTGGCAATTGCACGAGCACGAACTACCCCGCCAATATCAGGTGATACAACAATTGGGTTTTCCATATCTGTTTTCTTCAACATGTCATGGACTAGCACAGGTGAACCAAATACGTTGTCAACAGGCACATCAAAGAAACCCTGAATTTGTTCGGCGTGTAAGTCACAGGTAAGAACACGGTCAACCCCTACGCTTGATAAGAAATCAGCAACAACTTTTGCAGTGATCGGAACACGAGCGGAGCGAACACGACGATCTTGACGAGCATAACCAAAATAAGGAATGACCGCTGTAATACGACCTGCCGATGCTCTGCGTAGAGCATCAACCATGACAATCAACTCCATTAGGTTATCATTTGTTGGTGCACAAGTAGATTGAATAATGAACACATCACTACCACGTACGTTTTCATTGATTTGAACTTGGATTTCTCCATCGCTAAAGCGACCGACTGTCGCATCGCCAAGCGAGAGATATAACCGTTCAGAAATTCGTTTTGCTAGTTCTGGTGTAGCATTACCAGTAAAGAGTTTTATGTCAGGCATTGTTAATTGAACCTCGAGGTTTAGATTGTAAAGAAATAAATAGTTGAGTTAATTCGTTATTACATTGAACTACTTTATTTGAGCAAGCATTTCATGCAAAGGTGAAATATTTAATCCTTGCGCAACAAAGCCAAAATACTGGTTTGGCATCGCTTGAAAGGCTATTTTAGCACTTTCTTCATCATTAAATTCAGCAAATACACAGGCACCGGTTCCTGTTAATCTAGACGGGGCATATTGTAACAACCTGTGGAGTATTTCTTCAACCTCTGGATAATGATTTATGACAACTTTTTCGCAATCGTTTTCATATTTTTGTGCCAATAATTGTTCTAGAGGCTTTTTCGGGGTATTGCGAGTCAAGTTTGGATCAGAAAACACTTTAGCCGTTGAGATAGAAACATCGGGTTTTAATACCACATACCATTTTTCAGGAGGAGCACAATAAGTAATTTTTTCGCCAACTCCTTCTGCAAAAGCAGCATGCCCATGGACAAAAATAGGGACATCCGCACCTAATGAAAGACCAATTTGTGCCAGTTGTGCCGTATTTAGTTGCGTATTCCAAAGGTAATTGAGGGCAACAAGTGCAGTTGCTGCATTTGATGAGCCGCCTCCGATCCCAGCTCCCATCGGCAGGATTTTATCAAGATGTAAGTTCGCGCCCAGTGAGCAGTCTGTTTTTTGTTGTAATAACTTGGCTGCACGGTAAACTAAATTCTCTTCTACTGCTAAGTTAGGAAGATCAGGTGTCAACTGAATTTCGCCATCTTCGCGGACTTCAATGCTTAACCAATCACCAAAATCAACAAACTGGAAGAGTGTTTGTAATTCATGATAACCATCTGGACGTCTGCTATTAATATAAAGAAATAAATTCAGTTTAGCAGGACAAGGAAAACGCAGTGGATGTGCTTGCTGTGTTAAACGTGTGCTGGAAAATTGATAATATTGCATTAATAGGTCCAATTATCGATACGGATTTTTAAAGTTTGACCTTCTGTCTTTAGCAAAATTTCTTTAGGTAAAGGCAGGTTTTGTTGATGGTAACTCAAATAATCGGCTGTCCAAGTGTTATGTTTGAGTGAATAATCAAAACTGGCGAGTAAATGGTTGGTCGCGACTTTATAATGGGTGTTTTCATCAGGTTGCCCTTTCATCCAGCGAGCAAACTGTGCCAGAGGGAAGTTCACTCCAATCATTTCTTTTAATAAATACTCCGCCTCTTCTGCCGCACGCTGATTCCCTTTATTATCATAAATTCGCATGACATTATTACGCATCTCGATAGTAAATGTCGTACGACTTACCGTTGATGACAGTACTAAACGGTAGTTTCCCTCATTTTGATATTGCCAATTGAAACGCGTTGAAAAACGCTCTTGAGTACTGATATAGCCGAGTTGACCTTGGTTACGGTATTGCTGGATTGTTTTGATTTTAGCAAGGTGTTGAAGCCAAGTAGGATCCGTGTTACTGATGTATTGCACATCAGTTGGGCGTGCTATATCGAGCGTACAAGCGGTGAGCAAGAGGCTAACGATAGCGATTGGAAGAAAGCAGTATTGTTTTTTCATAGTAGAAGAGAGTAACAAAATTGCGCTCATTTTACGAGCTTAATTGAGATTAGTAAAGTGTGCGAGTATTTCAGCACGCTTCTGTTTTATTGCTTGTGTACGGCGTCGATTGAGTTCGTCACGGATACCTTGTTTTTCAAACCCTTCTGCGAGCACGTCTTTGACATCAACATGTAATGCAGCCTGATACAGTTGCCATAAAAAATCGCGTTGTGGATAGGCAATATGTTCAAATCCCGTTCTTCCTCGGCTGTCTGCGACACAAACGAGTAGAAGTTCCTCAAAACG
The DNA here is from genome assembly GCF_054052285.1 of Pasteurella sp. P03HT. Classification (NCBI taxonomy): domain Bacteria; kingdom Pseudomonadati; phylum Pseudomonadota; class Gammaproteobacteria; order Pasteurellales; family Pasteurellaceae; genus Pasteurella; species Pasteurella sp. P03HT. Next base: position 58,994 of record NZ_JBSIUM010000001.1, on the reverse strand, counting down.
TTGTGGTTTACGCCAAACATCAAGAGTATTAAACAATTTCATAATTGTTTCAGGACGTAATTCAAGGGCTTTATGTACATGTGAATGATATTCACAACAACGTTCGGCGAACTCTTGAATAGGGGTTGGTAATTTTAGACGTCGACATAAATCGCGAGTCGGTTTGAGTCCTTTTTGTTCGTGTCCATAATGATGTGGCAAGATTTCTTTGGGAGTTAATGCTTTACCAAGGTCATGACAAATGGCTGCAAAACGTACCGCACTTTTCGCATAATGTGTCTGTTCAGTGAGAAGTACAGTTTGTTGTAGCACTAACATCGTGTGAACAAAAGAATCAATTTCGGGGTGATATGTCGCTGGATTCGGTACCCCAGATAAAGCCGCCAATTCAGGAAATAAAACCTGTAAAGCTCCAATATGATGAAGTGTTTCAAAATAGATTTCAGGATTTTTTTCTAATAAGGCTTTTTCTGTTTCTATCCAAACGCGTTCTGGTGTTAACTGTGCCAGTTCACCTTGTTCGGTAAGCTGTTGCATCAGGGTAAGTGTTTCGGGAGCAATATGAAATCCGAGAGCGTGATAGCGGGCGGCGAATCGTGCCACTCGTAAGACGCGTAGAGGATCTTCTGCAAATGCAGGAGAAATATGACGCAGAATGCGATGTTTCAAATCTGAAATGCCGCCATAGAAGTCATATATTTTGCCTGTTTCATCTTGAGCAAGTGCATTAATTGTTAAATCACGGCGGATTAAATCTTGTTCCAAGGAGATTGTGGGGGAGAAGTCACAGATAAAGCCAGTATACCCTGAGCCTGATTTCCGCTCTGTTCTGGCGAGAGCATATTCTTCTTTTGTTTGGGGATGAAGAAAAACAGGAAAGTCTTTACCTACTTGTTGATAGCCTTTAGCACGTAATGATTCTGGTGTTGCTCCAACCACAACCCAGTCGCGATCTTTGACTGGAAGATGAAGGAGCTGATCACGCACAGCTCCTCCGACTAAATAAATTTGGATGTTATCAGATTGCATAAGAATGTGTTTTATGCCCAACCATTATTACGACGGCGTTTCGGTAAAATAAGAGGAATGATTAAGCCAATGAGTAAACCAACACCTAACACTGAGCCCCCATAAATAAACCATTGAATTGCAATTTCACGTTTCCCTGCATCAAGCATAGCCTCAAGGTCGCGATTTTTATTTTTCGTCATTTCTAATTCACGTTTTAATTGTGAATTTTGTTCTAATAATTGACTACTTTGTTGTTCCGCTTGATTTGCCCTACGCTGTATTTCGCTCGTGCGTTGTTGCCAATCACTATCTAAACGATTTAACTTCATCGTGAGTTCTTGGATTTGCATTTTTAGTTTTGGGTTTTCTTCGCGACTACTTGGTGTTGAGGTTAACTCACTGGTTAAAATCCAAGCATCACGGTTTTTGTTATCACGGATTAAAGTATATTTCTCTTTTTGATCTAATACGGTAACGAGTTCACCAGCACGAATAGCACCAGCAATTTTATATTGTTCGCCTGCACCTTTGCGCAAGAACGTACTTAAATTTTCAGTCACGTACTTTGTTTCAGCGTGTACTGTTTGGATAGATATGCCGAAGAAAAGGCAAGAAAGTAGAATGTTAGCGATTTTCTGCATAAAAAAATAGTATCCTATGAAATCAAAAATATAAAAAAGTGCGGTGAGAATTACACCGCACTTTAAGCAAAAAGATTAGTGGAAAATCAGGCTTAACACATAATAAATGATAATCGAGAAAAATGCACCTGCAGGTAAGGTGACAATCCACGATGCAATAATGTTACGGATGACATTTAAGTTTAATGCGGCAATACCTCGAGCAAACCCAACGCCTAACACGGCACCGACTAAGGTTTGTGTCGTCGAAATCGGTAGACCTGTGCCTGAAGCAAGTACAACCGTAATAGCAGTTGCAAATTGTGCAGCAAATCCACGGCTAGGGGTTAAATCTGTAATACCCGTACCAATCGTTGCCATCACTTTGTAGCCCATGACAATAAGACCAACTACAATTCCCGCCGCACCTAGAGGTAAGATCCACCAAGCAAGTTGTGTTTTGGGTAGAATTTGACCGCCGTGTTCAACAATAGAGACGACAGCAGATAGCGGTCCAATGGCATTGGCAACGTCGTTTGAACCATGAGCAAATGCCATTGCACAAGCGGTTAATAACATTAAGATACTAAATACTTTTTCTACCGCACCGAAGGTACCTTTTTGAACTTTTTGGATGAAATTCGGGCTTCTAAAATAGAAATGACAGATAACAATCGAAATAATGCCAATGACTAAAGAGATTAAAAAGACTTCAAAACCATTTAAGTGTAACCCAATGTGTTTTAAGCCCTTTGTTAGCGTTACGATACAGAGAATGAATGCCGTGATCCCCATATAGTAAGGACCATATTTTTGTGCATTTTTAAGGGGTTCATCAGTATCAAAAATCAATTTCTGCGTGCTTGCAAAAATGCCGTAAGCAACAATTCCCGCAATGACAGGCGTAATAAACCAGCTGCCAACGATATTTTTGATGGTTCCCCATTCTACTGCTTCTTTACCCACTGTCACGCAAGCAAACCCAACAACGGCTCCAACAATTGAGTGAGTGGTTGAGACAGGCCATCCCATGCGTGAAGCAATAAGAAGCCATATACCAGAGGCAAATAATGCTGCCATCATACCTAACACAAGTACATCTGGCGTTGCGGCAAATTGCATTGGGTCGATAATACCGCTTTTGATCGTTTCTGTGACTTCTCCACCCGCTAAATATGCACCAGCAGATTCAAAAATCATTGCAATAATAATGGCTTGCTTGGCAGTGATGGTACCCGAACCAACGGAGGTTCCCATTGCATTAGAAACATCATTGGCACCAATACCAAATGCCATGAAGAAACCGAAAACGGCAGTAATGAAAACGAGTACGGTACCATATTGATTAAGTAGTTCCATTTTTGTTCTTCCTATAAAACCAATGGGTTATGAACGAGCTAACATTAACTCTATCCGTGAGCCTACACGCTGTGCTTGATCAGCTAAAACACCCACCCATTCGAGTGTTTTGTATAAAAACATGACATCAATCGGGTTATAGCGTGATTCAATACCAAGCAGCATTTTTCTTAGCTGGATCTGCATTTGATCTGTGTCATCTTCAATCGCATCTAGCTCATTGATCATACGATTGACCAAATCGAGCTCACGACCTTTGAAACCTGTTTCAAGTAGTTGTTCCATTTCATCAATAACGCGATGTGCTTGGATAATTGCATCTAAACTGCGTTTTAAATATTTTTCAAACTCAGGTTGCATCTCTTCTGGGATCGCAAAGTGACGACCAATCATCCGACCCGAAATGTCTTTCGCAAAGTTAGCTAATTTATCTTGTTGGGTGACGAGCTCTAATAAGTCCGTACGATCAATCGGCATGAATAACCCACGAGGTAATTTCAAACGAATTTCTCGTTTTAATGTGTCAGCTTGACGCTCACACTCCGAAATTTTGGCGCGTAATTCTTCTGCTTTATCCCATTCTGAACGGAAAGTGTGTTCAAAGAATGGAATCAGCAAATTACAACATTCAGTCACTTTTTCTGAATGCTTTTGTAATGGTTTGAGTGGCGAATGTGCAAATAATCCAAGGATATTATTGATTGCCATAGGAGACTCCCCGATAGAGATTGATGTAATTTTCAGGCGAATATTACCCTATGTGAGTTAAAAATTCACGATTTTAATCGAAAAAGTTCAGCATTTATTAGATAATGCAAAAAGTAGGGTACTGTTCTCTTTCTGATATTTTTTCTAATTATTTGAAACAAAAGGAATTTTATCATGCCTAATGAAGTGGAGTTAAAGTTATCTGTTGAACCTCAGTTTATAGACTTTTTACACCAAGAAATCACACATTTTCGTGTTTTACATACCGATACACAATTTTTAGGAAATTGTTATTACGATACGCGTGATCGTACGTTGGCAAAACAAAAAATGGGCTTACGCGTACGCCAGCAGAATGAACGCTATACTTTGACATTAAAAACAGATGGTGAAGTAAAAGGTGGGTTGCATATTCGTCCTGAATATAATGTAGATTTGCCTAATTCGCAGCCTAATGTAGCATTGTTGGCTGAACAGTGTGGTCTCAATTTGGATCATTTGACACAACTGACGTTGCAGCCTGTTTTTAGTACGGATTTTGAGCGGCAATTGTGGTTAGTTGAATGTGGCAATGGTACATTGATTGAAATTGCATTTGATTTAGGCAGTATTATTGCTGGTGACAAACGTGCACCAATTTGTGAAGTTGAATTTGAACTGAAATCAGGTAAAACGCATGATCTTTTACGTTTTGTCAGCACTTTTACATTAGAAAATGGGGTACGTTTGGGATCAGCATCAAAAGCTCGGCGTGGTTACCTATTAGCAAGTGAACAACCGCTTGTGCCAAGTGATTGGTTGGAAAAGTGGCGTGATTTTTTACAGTTTGCCCAACATGAGACGGATGCGTTACAGAAATTAGATGCCCTATTTCAATTAGAACAAGCATTAATCGAAGAAACTTTTCTTGTTGAGACGGAATATTTTGCAACAGACTTTTTACGTACTGTGGCACAAATTGGGGCATTCTTTAATCTCTATCATTATTATCAAGATAACGGAAAGTTACTGGAAGCATGTGTAAATCAAGCTTCATCTCAATACGTGCGACATGATAATACGCAAGTATTGGCAGATTTACTGGAGAGTAATCAGCAGCTATTTGCACAAATTCGTGACATTATCCGTTTACATAGTGAAACAAAAGACAATGTGCTGGCGTTACAACGATTAAAACAAGTATTACAAACGGGACAGTACGTAAAACGGATGATTCAATTAATTTCATTAACAGTGAGTGAACTATAATGGCAAAGGCAGTAAAAACCGCTTATGTTTGTCATGATTGTGGCGCGGAGTTTTCACGTTGGCAGGGACAATGTGCTGCATGTAAAGCGTGGAATACGATCAGTGAAGTGCGTTTAGTTTCAAGCGCAACAACCGCAAAAGGTGATCGCTTCAGTGGTTATGCAGGCGAAACGCGCGCCAAAATTCAAACATTATCTGATATTTCTTTGCAAGAAACCCCGCGCTTTTCCAGTGGGTTTAATGAGTTAGACCGAGTGCTAGGCGGTGGCGTGGTACCAGGAAGTGCGATTTTAATCGGGGGGCATCCTGGCGCAGGTAAAAGTACTTTATTGTTGCAAGTCATGTGTGGTCTTGCACAACATATGACCGCACTTTATGTGACGGGGGAAGAGTCCCTACAACAAGTTGCTATGCGAGCCAACCGCTTGGGGTTGCCCGCAGATAAGTTACATATGTTATCTGAAACTGCGGTAGAACAAATTTGTTCTTTAGCCGATCAATTAAAGCCCCAGATTATTGTCATCGATTCCATTCAAGTCATGCACTTAGCAGATATTCAGTCTTCGCCTGGTAGTGTAGCCCAAGTTCGTGAATGTGCTTCTTTTTTAACGCGTTATGCCAAAACAAGACAAGTTGCTATTGTGATGGTTGGTCATGTGACTAAGGATGGTACATTAGCTGGACCGAAAGTATTAGAACATGTGATTGACTGTTCTTTATTACTTGAAGGGGAAGCTGATTCACGCTACCGCACTTTGCGTAGTCATAAAAATCGCTTTGGTGCAGTGAATGAATTAGGGGTTTTCGCGATGACGGAGCAAGGCTTGCGTGAAGTCAAAAACCCATCAGCGATTTTTTTAAGCCGTGGCGAAGAACAAACATCAGGCAGTTCGGTGATGGTCATTTGGGAAGGTACACGCCCATTATTGGTAGAAATTCAAGCGTTAGTTGACCACTCCCTGTTAGCGAATCCCCGCCGTGTTGCTGTCGGGCTCGACCAAAACCGTTTGGCACTTTTATTGGCTGTGTTACATCGACATGGTGGTTTACAAATGGCGGATCAAGATGTGTTTGTCAATGTCGTCGGGGGGGTAAAAGTGAGCGAAACCAGTGCGGATTTAGCGTTGTTATTGGCATTAATTTCGAGTTTCCGTAATCGTCCATTGCCACAAGATCTTGTTGTTTTTGGAGAAGTGGGGTTAGCGGGCGAAATTCGTCCTGTACCAAGTGGGCAAGAGCGAATTAGCGAAGCAGCTAAACATGGATTCAAACGTGCCATTGTGCCATTCGCGAATCGGCCTAAACAAGCGTTACCTAATATGCACGTGTTTACCGTGAAAAAATTAGCAGATGCGTTATCCCTTTTAGATACTTTTTAAGTATCGCTTACGTGGCGGTTACATACAGCCGCCACAGCTGCCACAACGCCAATCTTCTTGATTGACAGCTTGATAGAACTGGCGAAATAAGGATTCTTCGAGTGGAATATTGGCATTGATAAAGACGTTAGAAAGCCAATCAATATTTGCCAGAATCCAATCATCTTCCTCTAAACCTTCTAAATAAAGCGTATCGTCTGGATCAATAAAATTATAAATTCCTCGTGTTCCCATGTCTTTTTCAGCACGCTCTGTTGGCAGTACAATTAATTTATCGAAATAGTGAATTTCCCAGTGTCCTAAACATAGCGTATTACCTTTGGCTGTCCAATTCGCACGAAAGGGGTTCGTCGCATGCATTGTGTGCTCCTGTAATTTGATATGTGGATAGTGTAGAAGGTTTAAAGATGGAAAGCGATATAGAAAGTAGGAAAGCATCATTTAAGGCAAAGAAAACAAATTAAATTTTGAAAAATGGTGTAAAATTAGTTAATCTCACTGGCATAGGTAGCGTTTGACGGCTTAGGACTTAGGAAAATTCATGAAAGCACTTGATAATATTGATATAAACATTTTGAATGAACTACAACGTAATGGAAAAATCTCAAATATTGAGTTATCCAAAAAAGTGGGGTTATCGCCAACACCTTGCTTAGAACGGGTGAAACGTCTTGAGAAGCAAGGCATTATCATGGGTTATCGTGCGTTATTAAATCCTGAGCTATTGGATTCGCCACTTTTAGTGATTGTAGAAATTACGTTAATTCGTGGTAAACCAGATGTGTTTGAAGAATTTAATGCCGCCGTTCAACAGCTCGATGAAATTCAAGAATGCCATTTAGTTTCAGGTGATTTCGATTATTTACTGAAAACGCGTGTAGCCGATATGGCAGCCTATCGTAAGTTACTTGGGACAACGTTGTTACGTTTGCCTGGTGTGAATGACACTCGCACTTACGTTGTGATGGAAGAAGTTAAACAAACGAATTTTTTGCAATTGAAGTAAGAGCATGATTAAACGAATTTCTGAAAAGTTTAGCCCAAAGCAGTATTTATTGGGATTTTTCTTTATGTTAACCGCACTTTTCGGTCTTTATTTGATCGTAGCGTGGTCAAGTTATTCCCCATTAGATAGTTCATGGGCATCATCAAGTTATATTGAGAAAACTATCAATAAAGCAGGTGCTTTCGGCGCTTGGTTTATTGATTTATTTTTTGTGCTTTTGGGACATATTGGACACTTGATTCCTTTTGTGATTTTTATCACATCTGTTTATTTTCTGCGGAGTAAAGCAAGAACTTCCTTCCATTTCTGGCGTTTTAATCTAGGCTTATTTGGTTTTGTTGTTTTTTTGTGTGGCGCTTCGATCATGGCAACTTTATTGTTATCTAATACACCTTATTATTTAGCGGGAGGGGTGTTAGGGGGATATTTAGTGGCTACATTTTTCCCTGTCTTAGATTTTGTCGGGTTAATGCTAATAGGTGGGGGACTAAGTGTCGTTGGATTTATGCTTTGTTCAGGCACCTCGCTAATTCGTTTCGTCATGGCATTTTTTGCTTGGCTGGCGATGAAAAATCATGATAAAGCCGAAGATGCTCCCCCACAATCTGTACCTGTTCAACAGGAGTTGGCGTTACCACTGGAAGAGAATGAGCGTCAATTATCGGAAATTGCACAAAGTATGGAAGAGACCCACCTTACCGCTGATTCTTCACCTGCGCTCGTAAATGTTGAAAATTTTATTCATATTAATGGGTTAACACCTGAAACAAACTTAACAGAGCAGAACATTGACTCCGTTGAATCTATTGAATCGACATTGGACCGTGCGGAAGTTGCACAATTAGGTGGATATGCGGTTGAGCAGGATATATCCTTACCTACAGTGAGTGTTCAGCACAATGAGATTGAACCAGAGCGTTTAAATGCGCTCGTACCAGAAACTGTTACGACGACAGCATGGCAAAATAGTACGGACGTGTTATCTCCCGATTTGGTAAATATTCCCACTGTATCGTTATCGCCTTTACCAACACACACTACTGAGCAATTGAGTGTACTGGATGAGGGAAATGATTTAGCTCGTCAATTTGCTGCACAGGAACAACAGCGTTTGGATGAAATGGCATTACGTGCCAAAGAACTGAATGCGGAAGACGCATTACAGACCATTTTTGCGGAACCCGTTGCGGCAGATGATGCGTTGCTCTCCGCTACGCCAACCTATAAACCATATGGTGATTCACTGATTCACCCCGCGTTACAGCAAAAAGTCACGACAAAAGTAAAACCCACGACACCGATGCCAAGTCTCGACTTATTGGAGTATCGTCCAAGCCAAGCACACCGTATTACACAAGATGAGATTATTGATACATCGCAACGTATTGAACATCAATTACGTAATTTTGGGGTGAAAGCCAGTGTAAAAGATGTATTAGTCGGTCCTGTAGTGACGCGTTATGAACTTGAGCTACAACCCGGTGTCAAAGCTGCCAAGGTCACCAGTATTGATACGGATTTAGCACGTGCGTTGATGTTTCGTTCTATTCGTGTGGCAGAGGTGATTCCTGGTAAGCCATATATCGGTATTGAAACACCAAATGTCAATCGTCAAATGGTGACCTTACGCGAAGTCCTCGACAGTGATGAATTTCGTCAATCTCATTCCGTATTGTCGATGGCGTTAGGTAAAGATATTAGTGGTAAGCCTGTTGTAGTTGATTTAGCCAAAATGCCACATTTATTAGTGGCGGGATCCACTGGCTCAGGTAAGTCCGTTGGGGTGAATACCATGATTTTGAGTTTGCTCTTTAGAGTGAAGCCTGAAGAAGTCAAATTCATTATGATTGACCCTAAAGTTGTTGAATTATCTATCTATAATGGGATTCCTCATTTGTTAACTGAGGTCGTGACGGATATGAAAAAAGCCGCGAATGCATTGCGTTGGTGTGTGGATGAAATGGAACGTCGCTATCAACTTCTTTCTGCATTACGTGTGCGGAATATTGAAGGTTACAATGAAAAAATTGATGAATATGACGCCATGAATATGCCGATCCCGAATCCTTTATGGCGACCTGGTGACACAATGGATGCGTTACCCCCACCATTAGAGAAACTGAGTTATATTGTGGTGATAGTGGATGAGTTCGCTGATTTAATGATGGTGGCAGGCAAACAAGTCGAAGAATTAATTGCTCGTTTAGCACAAAAAGCGCGTGCAATTGGGATTCACTTAATTTTAGCGACACAGCGTCCTTCTGTTGATGTGATTACGGGGTTGATTAAAGCGAATATTCCAAGTCGAATCGCATTTACAGTGGCAAGTAAAATTGACTCGCGTACAATTTTAGACCAGGTGGGCGCGGAAGCGCTACTTGGACGTGGAGATATGTTATATTCTGGTGCTGGCTCATCGGATTTAGTTCGTGTGCATGGCGCATTTATGAGTGATGATGAGGTTGCACGAGTAGTGGATGATTGGAAAGCACGTGGTAAACCAAATTATATTGAGGCAATTTTAGATGGCTCAGACGAGGAGGATGAGGATTCGTTTTCTTCTGCGACCGATTCGGATGAACTCGATGACTTATTTGATGAAGTTGTTGAATTAGTTACCACAACAGGCAATGCTTCCACATCTTACGTTCAACGTAAATTCAAAGTAGGGTTTAACCGTGCGGCAAGAATTATGGAGCAATTAGAAGAACAAGGGATTGTTTCAGCGATGCAGAATGGTAAACGTGAAGTCTTAACAAGACGTTCTTCAGATTTTTAGGAAAGTAAAGATGAAACTATTATTAAAAACGACCGCGCTTTTATGGGTAGCGATGAGTTCTGTTGCTTGGGCAGATGCCGCGAAAGAGCTACAACAACGTTTAGCTAAAGTGGACATGTTAAGTGCAGATTATGCACAAACAGTGAGTGCCGCGGATGGTAAAAATGTGCAACAAGGGAGCGGAAAGCTTCAAATTAAACGTCCAAATTTATTCCGTATGGATAACAAAGAACCACAAGAAAGCCAAATTATCTCAGATGGCAAAACATTGTGGTTTTATGATCCTTTTGTTGAACAAGTTACGGCAAACTGGGTAAAAGATGCAGTGAATAATACCCCTTTTGTTTTGTTGACTACGGATGATAAAAGCCATTGGGCACAATATACAGTAGAGCAAAAAGCCGATACATTTACTCTTGTCCCTAAAGCGAAGAAAAGTCATATTAAGCAATTCACGATTCGTATTGATCAAGAAGGCGTGTTGCGTAATTTCAGTACCACTGAAAAAGATGGTCAATCGAATCTTTATGTATTACGCAATATTACTAACCAGACCTTAGCAAGTAGTTTATTTCACTTTACTGTTCCTAAAGGCGTAGAAGTCGACGATCAACGTAAAAAATAACGAGAATTGAATATGGCTAACTTAAGTTTGGATTTTGAGCAGAGTGACTTTCGTCCTTTAGCTGCCAGAATGCGACCGACGACTTTGGCACAGTATTTTGGTCAAGCGCATTTAGTTGGTGAAGGTAAACCGCTGCGTAAAGCCATTGAAGTGGGACATATTCATTCGATGATTTTCTGGGGACCACCAGGTACAGGCAAAACGACACTGGCTGAAATGATTGCACAACGAATTAATGCTGAGGTTGAGCGTATTTCGGCGGTTACCAGTGGGGTAAAAGAAATCAGAGAGGCGATTGAGCGCGCCAAACAACATCGTTTAGCGGATCGTCGGACGGTCCTGTTTGTTGATGAAGTGCATCGTTTTAATAAAAGTCAGCAAGATGCTTTTTTACCTTATATTGAAGATGGCACTATTATTTTTATTGGTGCAACGACAGAAAACCCGTCTTTTGAATTAAATAGTGCGCTTTTATCACGTGCACGTGTCTATATTCTCAAACCCCTTACAACACAGGATATCATGCTTGTTTTGCAGCAGGCATTACAAGATAAAGAACGCGGTTTAGGACAAGACGTTTTTATTTTAGAAGACGGTTTGCTTGAAATGCTGGCTGAATATGTCAATGGTGACGCACGTTTGGCTTTAAATAGCTTGGAATTGATGGCAGATATGGCGGATGAAAGTGAAAAAGGAAAACGTTTAGACCGCGCTTTGTTACAGGCTGTATTGGGTGAGCGTCAAGCCCGTTTTGATAAACAAGGCGATCGTTTTTATGATTTCATTTCAGCCTTGCATAAATCCGTGCGAGGCTCAGCCCCTGATGCCGCACTATATTGGTATGCGCGTATTATTACAGCAGGAGGGGATCCGCTTTATGTTGCAAGACGCTTATTGGCGATTGCGTCAGAAGATATCGGTAATGCGGATCCAAGAGCAATGCAAGTTGCGCTTGCTGCTTGGGATTGCTTTACTCGTGTTGGCGCCGCAGAAGGAGAAAGAGCTATTGCACAAGCAATTGTTTATCTCGCAATTGCACCAAAAAGTAATGCTGTTTATCTTGCTTTTAAGCAAGCTAAAAAACATGCCAAAGAATTACCTGATTATGATGTTCCTGAGCATTTGCGTAATGCGCCTACAAATTTGATGAAATCGTTAGGTTATGGGGCAGAATATCGCTATGCTCATGATGAGCCGAATGCGTATGCAGCAGGTGAAAATTATTTTCCTGAACCACTGAAAACGACACAATATTATTTTCCAAGCAATCGCGGGCTAGAAATGAAAATGAAAGAAAAGCTAGATTGGTTGAAAGAGCAAGATCAAAAAAGTCCTAAAAAGCGTTATTAAATTTGTTTATTTGTGATGGATTTCTGCTATTTGCTAAGTGTGTGACGAGTCATTTTTCTTTATTTTGGTGAGCCATAAACAAAGCTTTTAGTTTGAGAAAAATCGATATTTTTGAATGGATAAGCCAGATTTTAAACTGGTTTATTGTGTTATTTCGATCTAAAATATAATAATTATTTCGAGACAAAAGTGCGGTTAATTCCGCCTAAATTTTAACAAAAGTAGGTAAAACATGATCGATCCAAATCTATTGCGTAATAATCTTGTAGACGTGGCAGAGAAGTTAAAAATTAAGCGCAATTTCGTGTTAGATGTTGCTTTGTTAAGTGACTTAGAAGAACAACGTAAATCATTACAAGTGAAAACTGAAACCTTACAAGCTGAACGTAATGCGCGTTCAAAAAATATTGGTCAGGCTAAAGCGCGTGGTGAAGATATTTCGACATTATTAGATGAAGTCGACAGTATGGGAATTGAACTCAGTACGACTAAGGCAAAATTGGATGATGTCTTAGCGGAAATTAACCAAATCGCGTTAACGATTCCTAATTTACCAGCAGATGAAGTCCCTTTAGGAAAAGATGATAGTGAGAACCTAGAGGTATCCCGTTGGGGAACACCAAAAGTATTTGATTTTGAAGTGCAAGATCATGTGACATTAGGGGAAACTTTACAAGGTTTAGATTTCTCTGCGGGAGCAAAATTAAGCGGTTCTCGTTTTGCAGTAATGAAAGGACAAATTGCGAAATTACATCGTGCATTGTCGCAATTTATGCTTGATTTACATACTGAGCAACATGGATATATGGAAACGTATGTCCCTTATTTAGTGAATCACACAACTCTTTATGGTACAGGTCAATTACCTAAATTTGGTGAGGATTTATTCCACACTAATGCGTTAGAAGGTGAACAGCCTTATGCGTTAATTCCTACTGCCGAGGTGCCAGTAACAAACTTGGTGCGTGATGTCATTTTAGAAGAGGCAGATTTACCATTAAAAATGACCGCACATACACCTTGTTTCCGTTCTGAAGCTGGGTCTTATGGACGTGATACTCGTGGTTTAATTCGTATGCACCAATTTGATAAAGTAGAATTAGTGCAAATCGTTGCTCCAGAGACCTCAATGGACGCCTTAGAAGAATTGACTGGTCAGGCAGAAAAAGTGTTGCAATTATTAGAACTTCCATACCGTAAAGTCTTATTATGTACAGGTGATATGGGATTTGGCGCATGCAAAACATATGATTTAGAAGTGTGGCTTCCTGCACAAAATACTTATAGAGAAATTTCTTCTTGTTCAAATATGTGGGATTTCCAAGCGCGCCGTATGCAAGCTCGTTGTCGTACAAAAGGTGATAAAAAGCCACGTTTAGTCCATACTTTAAATGGCTCAGGTTTAGCTGTGGGACGTACTTTAGTGGCGGTATTAGAAAACTACCAAAATGCTGATGGTACGATTACTGTGCCGACGGTATTGCGTCCATATATGAATGGATTAACTGTTATTGGAAAATAATGTGTGTCTACTAAAAAAGGATAGCCAATTGGCTATCTTTTTTTATGTTATGGAAACATTAACAATGTGGCATCGTTTGTTTTCCTTTTACGTCTTAATTTGAAAATGCAGCCAATCAGTCATTGAACGTTGACTGCATTTTTATAAGATACATTAGAGTGCAATATATTCTAATTTCACATCACAAATACTTTCAATCAAGTCCTCACTCATTTTACGATAGCTAAGCGTGTTAGCTTGTTCGACCATCACAATGCTTTGAATATTTTCTATTTCCCCACCGTTTAAAAACACATGATTTAAGGCTACTTGTAAGGCCGGTAAGCTGGGATTAAAGGCGGCATTTTCAGCATAGCTGCCGATAAAAATACGTTGATCTTGTAGTTGGATAGCCACACCATGATAAGACTTCGAATAAGGCGCATGCGCGATATTGGCCGCTTCTAATGCCGCTAATGTCACTGGATTTTTAGTGTGGTAACTTAGATGATTACAATGTTCATCTAACAGAAGTAAGGCAATATTTAAATCTCTTGGTCCGAATGAGTCAGGTAAATATTGTTGTAACGGGTTATTTTGACTGTGTGGAAGATGAATATGGAGTTCTGATGCCGAATTCAATTCATTCATAAATTGGCGGCAGTGACCGCATGGGGTGTAGTTAACAACAATATCTGTAATGCCTTTCTCCTGTTTCATCCATGCATGTGAGATAGCACTTTGTTCTGCGTGAATTGTTTGTTGGATATTACTGTGAGAAAATTCTTGATTTGCACCAAAATAAAAATGACCACTAATCCCAATCGCAACTGCACCAACATGGAAATCTGAAATTGGAGCATGTGAGTAACAGGCTGCGATAGGTAATAATTTTAAAGCAAGTTGTTTATTATCAAGGTGATGTTTTTCACAAATATGCTGAACAACGAAATTGGGGAGGAAACCTACAAAATGTTGTTCTTCTAAAATATGCAACAGGTCCTGTCTAAGCATTTCTGGCTCTATCTGGTGCAGGGCTTGGGTGATTTTCTCTGAAATATGTTTATTCATATTAGCTCTCCTTGTCTGAATATTTTTACTTATATTAATGTACAAAACAGAAAAGATCTTCATTCAGAAGATCTTTTTGTGATTGAAATCAAGCTATGCTTAATTATTTTGCTGCTTTCAGTTTTTGATAGTAGCTATCGTATAAATCAATAGCATTATCGACATCGATTTGCCATTGACTACGGTCAATGACATCTTGAGTTAAAAACGTTGCTTGATCTTCTGTTAGCTCTTTTGGTAAGCGTTTTAGTGCTTCCAAATTAGAAGTTGGGTAACCGATATTTAATGTCAGTTTTTCGGATACGTCTGCGCTTAATAAATAGTTAATTAATTTATAAGCGTTTTCTGTATTTTTTGCGGTCGCAGGAATGGCTAAGTTATCAATCCATAGCATCGTTCCTTCTTTTGGATAAACCATATCCACTTGAGCACCTTCATTTTTAGCAATACGCACAGAACCATTCCAAAGTAAGCCAATATCTGTTTCACCTGAGATAAAAGTACTAGCAGGATTATCAGAGTTAAAAGAAAGAATATTTGGGCGCAATTTTAATAATTCTTCATAAGCTTCTTTCAGTATCGCAGGGTCTTGTGTATTAGGGTCTTTACCCATTTTTAATAACGCTATATTAAACAACTCTCGAGGATCGTCAAGCATTTGGACTTTACCTTTAAAGTCCGACTTCCATAAATCCGCCCAAGACTGAAATTGTGCAGGTGTTTGATTCGCGGTGTTATAGGCAATACCAGTTGCACCAAAGAGCTGAGGTAATGAATATTTATTTCCTTTGTCATATGGGCGATCAAGCATATTCGGGTCAAGCTCTTTAATAACGGGTAATTGACTGTGATCGAGTTCTTTTAACATTCCTTCACGAGCCATTTTTGAAACAAAGTAGCTTGTTGGTGCAATGACGTCATAACCGCCATCTTCTCCCATCGTTTTTAATTTTGCGTACATCGTTTCATTTGACTCAAGGCTTGAAACAATGACTTTAATCCCAGTTTGTTTGGTAAATTCATCTAATAAGCCTTCAGGAACATATTCTGTCCAAGTGTAAAGATAAACTTCATTATTAGCTGCGCTTGCAAGATTGCTTACGCCCAGCATCATCACGCCAGCAGTTAAAATGCCAGTTAATTTTTTCATTTATGTTGCTCCCAGAAAATGGGTGAAAAATATGTCAGTTAAACCCTTAGGTTGTCTGACCTGAAGATGCCGAATGGATACGGACAAGGACGGATTGTAGGCTAGAATGTTCATAATGTAAATGAATTGTTATATAAAATTTATGATTAAAAATTCATTTAGTGAGAAGATAAGAATATAAGTCGGGACAAGAAAAAGTGCGGTTAAAATATGTAAAATTTCAACCGCACTTGAGATATGTTACTCGTTTAAAAACAGATTATTTTGCTGCTTTTAATTGTTGGTAATAATTTTCGTAGTGTTCTACTGCATCACCAACATCATCTTGCCAGTGGCTTTTTTGTAAGATGTCAGCTGTCGGGTAGATGGCTGGATCTTGTGTAATTTCTGCTGGTAATAATTTTAATGCTTCAACGTTAGATGTTGGGTAACCAATTTCTTCCGTCAGTCTTGCAGAAACTTTTGCACTTAATAAGTAGTTAATTAATTTATGTGCACTGTCTGGATTTTTGGATGTTACAGGGATTGCGAGTGTATCAACCCAAAGTACTGGACCTTCTTTTGGAAAGACCATATCTAAAGGTGCTTGTTCTTTCTTCGCAATACGTACAGAACCATTCCATAATTGACCTACTTCAACTTCACCAGAGATGAATGAGTTAGCTGGGTTGTCAGAGTTGAATGACAACACGTTTGGACGTAGCTTTAATAACTCTTCGTAAGCTTGTTTGATGATAGCGGGATCTTTCGTATTTGGATCTTGACCTAATTTTAATAAGGCAATATTAAATACTTCACGAGCATCATCAAGTAATTGTACTTTACCTTTAAATTCAGGCTTCCATAAGTCACCCCAAGCAGTAAAGTTTTCACCTTTGTAGCTGTCAGTGTTATACGCGATACCCGGCGCACCTAATAATTGTGGTAACGAATACTTATTTCCTTTATCGTAAGGTTTATCTAACCAGTCTGGATTCAACTCTTTGATAACAGGTAATTTGCTGTGGTCTAGCTCTTTTAGCATACCTTCACGCGACATTTTTGACACAAAATAGTTTGATGGTGCAATAACATCATAACCACCTGTTTCACCTTGTGTTTTCAATTTCGCATACATAGTTTCGTTGGATTCTAAACTAGAAACGATAACTTTGATGCCCGTTTCTTTTGTAAATTCATCTAATAAACCATCTGGGACATATTCGGTCCAAGTATAAAGGTAAACCGTGTCATTGGTTGCATGTGCATTAGCGGTTAAGCCAAGTGTCATGATTCCTGCAGTCACAAGACCTGCAAATTTTTTCATTTCTATCATCTCCTGTTAGAGGTAAACGTTCTCTTTTATATTAGAGGCATAAAAAAACGCCTTGTTTTAAGGCAAGGCGTATTCTATTTGGTATTGGATTGTTTGTGAAGTATTATTTTCCTACAACTCTTATTTTCCTTTTCTTGCAACAATTTGGCTTAAGATGACCAGTGCTAAAGAGAGAATGATCATAATTGTTGCTAAAGCATTCACTTCAGGCGTGACGCCTGTTTTCACGAGTGAGAAAATTTTCAGCGGTAGGATTTCATAGCTGACTCCACTCACGAATGACGATACTACAACGTCATCTAACGAGATGGTAAAGCTAAGTAACCAACCTGAAATCACTGCGGGAAGTGCTAATGGGAAAATGATTTTACGTAAAATTGTCACTTCTCCAGCCCCTAAATCTTTTGCGGCTTCTAGCATTTTTGCATCAAACCCTTTGAGGCGTGAAAAAATTGTGACAACGACATACGGCAAACAGAAAGTAATGTGTGCTAAAAGCAATGACCAAAACCCTAAGTTAATGCCTACAATCATAAATAAGGCTAATAATGATACTGCCATTACGATATCAGGTGACATCATGACGATGAATAACATACCACTTACTGCTTGTTTCCCACGGAAACGGTAGCGATAAAGTGCGATTGCAGTAAGTCCTCCAATGATCGTTGCGATCGTTGCAGCAAAAAATGCGATCGTGACAGAGTGGATTGCCGCTTGGATTAACGTATCGTTATTAAACAAGCGCTCATACCATTTCCAACTAAATCCTTTCCAAGTTAAGCCATAGCGATCGTCATTAAACGAGTTGGTTACGAGGATGATAATTGGGATATACAAATAAGCGTATACCACCAGCATAAAAATATTACGTAGTAAACGGCTCATTATTCCAACTCCATTTTCTTATTCATTAACTTACTCGCTTTGTAGTAAACAAAGATGAGTAATGCCATTAAGATTGTCAGACCGATACTGATCGCAGAACCAAATGGCCAGTTACGTGAAATTAAGAATTCACTCTTAATTACGTTACCCACTAGCAATACTTTTGCACCACCTAATAAATCGGCAACATAGAACATTCCCATGGCAGGCAACAGGACTAATAAACAACCTGCAATAATCCCTGGCATTGTGAGTGGAATAATCACTTTAATGAAACGTTGGAATGCATTTGCTCCAAGGTCTTTTGCCGCTTCGAGTAGACGGTAGTCTAATTTTTCGATAGCTGCATAAAGTGGTAAAATCATGAATGGTAAGAGCAAATACACCAAACCAATGACGACCGCAACTTCAGTATTTAAAATACGAATAGGTGTATCAATAATACCGAGCGTCATTAACGTGTTATTCAAGATACCTTTGACACCCAAAAAGATTTTCATACCATAAATACGAATTAGTGAGTTAGTCCAGAAAGGTAACACCACGAGAAACAGCAAAAATGGACGGTATTTAGGATTAATTTTTGTGAGTAAAAAGGCGAATGGATAGCCAATAATTAAGCAAACAAATGTTGCTAAACCTGACATATACAGTGAATTCCATACGACTTGAGCATAAAGTGGCTCAAATAAGCGTGTATAGTTTTCAAAGGTAAATGGCAACGCATAAAAATTACTGCTATCGCGAGTTAAGAAACTCACGATAAGCACTAATAAGTTTGGCACAAGTACAAAGAAGATCAACCAGCCGAAAATGACGGCAATAGTTGATTTCTGAAAAGCGTTATTCTTCATCGCTCAGCACAACCTCCCAGCCTTCGTGCCACGTTAATGCCACTTTTTGACCTAAAGAGTGATCGATGTTTGGATCGTCTTCATTAAAGAATTCGCTAACTAAAACAGACATGCCATTATGATCTAATGTAATGTTCGATTCTAATGTCATCCCTTTATAGTTACGATCGGCTACGTGACCAATAATTGCTTTAGAACTTTGGTTTTCATCCAGTTCTTCGATGAGAATATCTTCTGGGCGTAGTAATACTTTCAGTTTTTGCTCAGGTACAACGTCAAGTGCGGTATAAATTTCGCAAATTCGACCTTCTACATTCGCAAGTACGCGTTTTTCATCAAGGCGTTCTAATACGGTCGCATTGAAAATGTTGATTTCACCGATGAATTTGGCAACGAATAAGTTTTTCGGCTCTTCATAAATTTCACGTGGTGAACCGTCTTGTTGGATATGACCTTTACGTAACACAATGATACGATCAGACATTGTTAATGCTTCTTCTTGATCATGAGTAACGAAAATAAAGGTAATTCCAAGTTTACGTTGTAATGCTTTTAATTCGTTTTGCATTTGCTTACGTAATTTATAATCTAACGCAGAAAGTGATTCATCAAGTAATAACACTTTAGGTTTATTGACTACCGCACGGGCAATTGCAATACGTTGTTGTTGTCCACCAGAAAGTTGAGCAGGTTTGCTGTCCGCATATTCTTCTAATTGCACCATACGTAATGCTTCAAGTACACGAGGCTTAATTTCCTCATTGGGTACTTTTTGCATACGTAAACCAAATGCCACATTTTCGAAAATCGTCATATGTGGAAATAGGGCATAACTTTGGAAAACAGTATTAACGTAGCGCTGTTCAGCTGGCACGTCAGTAATGTCCTCACCGTCAAGAATAATATGACCAGAGTCTAATTCTTCTAAGCCAGCAAGTAAGCGTAAAACCGTTGTTTTACCACAGCCTGAAGGACCTAGAATGGTTAAAAACTCACCATTATTGATAGTTAAATTAAAGTTTTCAATGATGGTTTTATTACCATAAGATTTCGTAATAGAACGAAGCTCAATAATAGGCTTGTTTTGAACTGAACTTTCCACTAGCTTTGGTTTTCTCCCTAATGTACCGACTTCGGTATTGAGTAGAAACAAATGCCAACAGAAAACCTGTTGGCGCTTACGATTAAAAAATAAATGCTAATGATATAGCGATTGCTTAATAATTAAAAGTGGTTTTATAAAAAAATTAAGCAATCTTGGGAGAATCACTTCATCATGAAAATACAATCACAAAGTGAATTGAGCGTTACAGTGAAGGAAATGTGATGTTTTCTAAAAAGAAACGAAAAAAATTGTGATATATCAAGGAAGATCTTGTTATTTGCCGTTAGACTTAAGGTATGCTTTTCGGGAGAGTAAATTTTATGTTGAATTCAGATCAAGAATATCGCTTATTAGAACGTTTTCTTCACTATACGACTTATGACACTCAATCTAAAATGGGTGCTAAACTTTCACCAAGCTCGCCAGGGCAACTCAAATTGGCGAAGCATTTGCAACAAGAGTTAATCGCATTAGGCTTGGAGAATGTTGAGATATCTAAGCACGCAGTCGTCACTGCGTTTTTGCCCTCGAATGTGAACCCTAATGCACCAACAATAGGCTTGATTGCCCATCTAGATACTGCGACGCAATGCAGTGGTAAAAATGTACAGGCTGAAGTCATTGAAAATTATCGTGGCGGTGATATTTCGCTAGGGGTAGGAGAGGCGTTTATTAGCCCAGCACATTATCATTTTTTGCATCAACTTGTTGGTAAAACGTTAATTGTTGCAGATGGTAACACTTTATTAGGTGCCGATAACAAAGCTGGGATTGCGGAAATTATGACTGCACTTGCATTATTAAAAGAAAATAATTTACCGCACTGTAATATCCGAGTGGCATTTACACCTGATGAAGAAATCGGTTTGGGGATGCAATTTTTCCCGTTTGATTCCTTTGCGTGTCATTGGGCTTATACGATTGATGGGGGGGAAGTGGGCGAACTCGAATATGAGAACTTTAATGCAGCAAGCGCCAAAGTGACAATAGAAGGTGTGAATATGCATGCTGGCTCAGCAAAAGACAAAATGGTGAATGCATTGACTTTAGCTTGTGAGTTTCAGCAAGGTTTTCCTGTTGATGAAACACCAGAGACAACAGAGGGAAGACAAGGCTTTTATCACCTGAATAGTTTTCATGGTGATGTCGAAAAAGTGGAGTTACATTATTTGATCCGTGATTTTGAACAAGCAGGATTCACTCAACGTAAAAATTTTATTCAGCATTTAGTGGCTGAATTTAATATGAAAAAACACTTGAAAAAGCCCGTCGTTGTTGAAATCACTGATAGCTATAAAAATATGAATGAAATGGTTAAGAAAGTGCCTCAAGCAGTGGAACTTGCGGATAAGGCCATGCAACAATGTGGTATTAAGCCTATTCATAAAGCGATTCGTGGAGGAACTGATGGTGCATGGCTAGCGGAAAAAGGGTTAGCTTGCCCAAATATTTTTACAGGGGGATATAATTTCCATAGTAAACATGAACTCATTACATTAGAAGGCATGAAAAGTGCCGTGAATGTCATTGTTACAATTGCAGCACTGGCGTTAGAGTAGTTTGTGTCATCAGGGACAGAAAAATAAACCGCACTGAGTTTGTCGTGTGCGGTTTATTTTTTATCTGCCTCTGATTATTGTGGTAAGGCACCAGAGTTCCATTGCTGTGCATTAACAGGCTTTTTCACTTGCAGTAAAAAGTGTTGGTTAGCTTTGGCAGCAGGTTGAATTATGTGGCTAGGCGGAGTCGAAAATGCAATACCACCTTTTAGTAATTGCTGGATTGAGCCGGTATTCACCTCTGCACCACTGAAACTCAAGTTAAGGTCATAACCTGCGGCAATCCAAAACGCTGAGTTTTGGCGTACTAAGTGTTTATATTTTTGTGCAATGAGAATATGTACAAAAACACGATCGCCCAGTTCATTCAACGTAATCTGATTGATCGTACCAACTTCAACACCACGGTATAAAATAGGCGAGCCTGTTGTGATATTGAGCGCATCATGGGTTTCTAATACTAGTGGGAAACCTTGCGCGTATTGATTGTTTTTCCGTGGCGCAGATTGGAACAGTGGGAAGTGTGTTTTAGTTTTCCCATTACCGATCTCTACATCAATATAAGGTTGTAATAAGCTGTCCAAATTCTCGATCGCTGCCGCAGACAATTGAGGTGAGATGACTGTAAATCGGCTTCCTTCTTTGGCGATTAATGACATATATTGCGGATTGATCAACGCTTTTGCGTTGATTTTTTTCGTTTTACTCTCTAAATTGACTTGTTCAATTTCACCAATGGTTAATCCGAGGTAACGTAAGCTCATCCCTTTGGTTAAATTGGTGGCATCATCCGTTGTAAACGTAATTTGCTGTCCTGCAGATTTCGCACGTAATTCATTGCTATAAAGAATACGTGGTGAGCCTGTGCTTATATTGTCAAAACTGACCGCACCTTTTAGTGTTCGCGCTAATGGGGCGGCTTGGATACTAATCCCTTTCGTACTTATATCAATTTGTGCCGCACTTTCTACCCAAAATACGCTTTTATCCGTGAGAAGTGCTTGGTGTTTCGGATAAATAAAGACTTCGACTTCGAAGGCATTTTTTTTCGGGCGAACATCAAGAATTTTGCCCACTTCATATTGACGATAGAGTACTAATGAACCTTGACTAATGCTAGGTAGTGATGTCGTAGTTAAGGTGATTGTCGGGGCTAATTTTCCATCAGTAATACCCGATTCAGCATGAGTCATGTCTTTATATAATGGATAAGTCGTTAAAGGCTCTCCTTGATTTTGGGAACCTGCAATCACGCGAATTCCACCTTGTAACCATTTTTGAGGAGACGCGGCTTCAAGGCGTAATCCATTGGCATCAATATTGATATCGAAATTAGATGCAGCAATAAAGCGTGTGTCCTGATGGATCAAATGGCGATATTTTTCTGCAATGGCAATTTTCAAGGTAACGTGCTCAATATCAAGCGATTGCTCAATGATTTCACCAATCGTAATATTGTTATAATAGATAGGTTGTCCTTCGTTAACACCATAAGTTTCAGGTGCAGTTAGAGTTAAAACCAGCGTATTTGGCTGTTGTAATAATAACTCGTTTTCTTTAATGACGGTAAACTGCGTTTGTGGTTCGCCCATGCCTGCAAGAATATCAAAATATTCACCACGTAATAGGTGTTGAATATTAGTTAAATCACCCAAATTAAGCGTTTTATTACGTAATACGATTTGTGTATTGCGGGTAAATAAATCTTGGTGAAGGGGATCTACTAGAAGCTTACCAGTTAACAATTTAGGATTATTTTCAACACTACTCAGTTCAGAGAGTAAACCAATTTGTTTATTTTGGTGATATACGTGGGTTTGCCCTGTTTGTAGTCCAGAGCTATTAGGCACCGTAATATCGATGGTGATTCCACGTTTTGCAGCATTGAAATTAGCATAAAGTGTGAATTTATCATGATGTTGAGCGGGTTCACTCTTAGCAGGGGAGTCAAAAGCGACCGCCCCTTGTACGATGGCATTTAAACTATCCACATTAATATTGATCCCAGATAAACCTATTTGTGCATCAATCCCGCTAATATTCCAGAAATGGCTGTCTTTTTTAACAAAATGTGCATATTTTTTATCAATTACAATACTAATTGAGACTTTTTTGCCTTCTTCCACGAAGCGATAATCGTAAATTTTACCCACAGGAAGCTTTTTAAAATACACTGACGCGCCAATAGAAATTGATCCGAGATCATCTGCTAATAAATGGACTAATAAATCACCATCATCGACTTGTGCAATAGGTCCCTCTGTTTCAGCGATAAATTCATCTTCTGTTTCGCCATCACCAGGTTGTAAAGTGATGTAGTTTCCTGACACCAATGCATCAATACCTGAAATACCAGCTAATGATGCACTTGGTTTGACTAACCAAAATTTCGTATTTTTACGTAAAACGGTTTTTGCTTCAGGGTAAATATTAGCGATTACTTCAACTTGTTTTAAGTCATCAGTAAAGTTGACTTTTTTTACTACACCAATCTGCAGACCTTGATAACGGACTTGTGTTTTACCTGCAATTAACCCTTCACCACTCGCGAAAGTAATCCGAATGGTGTGACCTTGTTCTTGGATGATTTGAAAAAACAATAATGCACCGATGCAAAAGGCAATAAAGGGAAGTAGCCAGAAAGGCGAGATACGTCTAACTTGCTTTAAATTTGCATTTGTTTCGGTATAACGTTGTTCAACATTGTCATTTTGATTGTGTTGTGTCATAAATTTTCCAAATTAAGCGACTGTCAAATTGTGAAGTAGAAATCATGGTTAAGAATACAGCTAAGCCAAAGTAAAAGGCGGCAGGTCCAACAGAAAAATCAATTAATTGACCCCGTGCAACTAAAGACATCATGAGCGCTAAGACAAAGAGATCGAGCATAGACCAGCGTCCGACAAAGTGAACAAAGTGTAATAAACGCATTTGCCATTTTATTGAGTGTTTTAATCTAAAATGCACGCAACTGAGTAAGTAAAGCATAATCAGGATTTTACTGATAGGAACAAAAATACTGGCGACAAAAACGATGAAAGCAATGAAATAGCTTTCCATATCGATAAAGCTTAATACACCCGACATCAAGGTATCTTCGGTCGGGGCGCCATTCAGATAGACAATGGACATAGGTAAGAGATTAGCTGGGAAAATCATAATGATCCCAGCAAGAAGTGTTGCCCAAGTTCGCTGTAATTTAATATCGTCAGATGAATGGAGGCGAGAAGCACAACGTGGACAAATTACACGATGTTGATTATCTAGATTGGTCTGCCTAAAGCTGTATTGGCACTCTGTGCAAAAATGTGGACGGATATTTGAGCGCTCAAAGAGCGGTTCGTGATTAGGATAAAAATCATTCCATAATGCCTTTGGATTGAGCTTGATAAAAAGTAATGTCGTGAGTAAGGATGTGAAGATGAATGCAATCAAATAAATATCTATCTCGAGCTCTGCATACTCTCTGACTTTAAACATCGTCACAGCAAGAGCAACCAAATACACATCAAACATAACCCATGGCTTGATATGATTTAATGATATTAACAAATTACGTGGTTTGATACCGATTAGCTGACAAATGCGCAGTAATATCACTAATAATGCAAAAGAAATGGGCATAAACACGGCACAAATAAACACGAGAAACGCGGTGTATGGGTAACCATTCGTGGCCATTTTCCAGATGCCTCCCCAAACAGAAGCGTCAATTTTAGAACCTAAAAGGTCAATGCTGAGTAAAGGATAATTGAGGGCAAAAGGCATTAGAATTAAGATTGAGAGAGCAAGCATAGCACAGCGATGTAGACTCCAACGATCTGTCGAACGAATCGCATTATGACAACGTGGACATTCTGCATATTGTTGTGGCTGTAACTGAGGAAACGCTACCACCGCATTACAATCAGCGCAACAGGCAAGCTCATTTTGGTGTGTGGGCGGCGTTGTTTTTATCATCTCCAGTACAATAGACCCTGTTTAATTGGTAAAGAGCAGACATTTTATACTGTCCAGAATATTTTGGAAATAGCTATTATTGCCTCTTCGCAAAGTGTGAAGATTTGGTCTAGAAAAGTAAATTAACGTATTTATGTGATTATATAATTGTCATTTTTTCTCAAAGTGAGCTAAACTATGCCGAGTTTTTTTATTAAAAATAAATACCCAGGATGAGAGAATGAGTGAACTCCAGAAATTAACAAATAATAAAGAAATTATTGCGTATTTAGTGGAAAAATTCCCACTTTGTTTTTCATTGGAAGGCGAAGCAAAACCCTTAAAAATCGGCTTGTTCCAAGAATTAGCAGAAACCTTAAAAGATGATGAGCGAGTCAGTAAAACTCAACTACGTCAGGCTTTACGCGCGTACACGTCAAATTGGCGTTATTTACATGGCTGTAAAGTGGGGGCTGAGCGTGTTGATTTACAAGGTAACCCTTGTGGCGTATTAGAGCAAGAACATGCAGAACATGCAGCAGCGCAATTAGCGGAAGCAAAAGCCAAAGTCGCTGAGAAAAGAGCGGCAGAAAAAGCAGCAAATCCAGAAAAAAAACGTCCTGCTCGTCGCCCAAATAATAAAGTGACGGCAACAAAAGAGAACAACATGAATAGTAAAAAAAATGTTGTACGTAAGCCGAAAGTGAAATTAAATGCCATTGATTTTACCCGTTTACAGAAAGGGGAAGCGGTGAAAGTGAAGGTCGGTGGTAGTCCAAAACATGCTGTTGTGCTTGATATTGTCAAAGATTCTGCGCGTGTACAGCTTGATAACGGTGTCGTGATGAGTGTGACTGCCGAACACCTTTTCGCATAATTTAACAAGTAAAATAAAATGCCATCTTGTTCGATGGCATTTGTGCATTTGAAATCAATAAGTTATTAGCCATATTTTCTTTTTTAGGAAGATGAAATGAAATTAAGTAGAACTAAAAGTTACTTAACCGTGTTTTTGTTAAGCACTTTTTTAATGAATGTGAATATTGCCGAGGCAGTACAGCCTAAAATTAAGCAAAGTGATATTCTCATTCCACAACCTACAGAAGAAAATCAATTAGCCACTAAACGTGTTGCAACGCGTTTAACTCAGAGTCATTACCGTAAATTCCAATTAGATGATGCGTTTTCACAGAAAATTTTTGATCGTTATTTGAAAGCACTGGATTTCAGTCGAAATACGTTTTTGCAAGCGGATGTTGATGAAATGAAATCAAAGTTTGCGACTAAATTTGATGAGTCGTTAAACGAAGGTGATCTTTCTATCGCGTTTGAAATGTATGACTTAATGATGAAAAAACGCTATGAGCGTTATAAATATGCACTTTCATTATTGGATAAAGAACCAAATTTATCAGGTGATGATCAAATCGAAATTGATCGTGAACATGCGGCTTGGCCAAAAGATAATCTGGAATTAGATGCTTTATGGGAACAACGGGTCAAAAATGACGTGATCAATCAAAAGTTAAAAGGCAAAAAGTGGTCTGATATTAAGAAAACATTGACTAAACGTTATGATCTGGCGATTCGACGTTTAACGCAGACCAAAGCGGATGATATTTTACAAGTGTATTTAAATGCGTTTGCGCGTGAAATCGATCCACATACCAGTTATTTGGCACCCCGTACTGCAAAAAGCTTTAATGAAAGTATGAATCTTTCTTTAGAAGGTATTGGTGCAACATTACAACAAACCGAAGATGATGGGACAACCATTAAATCACTCGTGCCTGGGGCACCTGCTGAGAAAAGTAAGAAGTTGAAAGCTGGTGATCGCATTATTGGTGTGGGGCAGGCAACGGGTGAAATAGAAGATGTCGTCGGTTGGCGATTAGAAGATATTGTTGACAAAATTAAAGGTAAAAAAGGAACAAAAGTTCGTTTAGAAGTAGAACCTGCTAAAGGGGGTAAGTCGAAAGTCATTACATTGACCCGCGATAAAGTGAGAATCGAGGATCAAGCGGCTAAACTGACGATTAGTAAAGTAGACGGACAAACTGTTGCCTCGATTAAAATTCCAAGTTTTTATATTGGTTTAACACAAGATGTACGTAAGTTACTGGCGGACATGCAAACCAAGAAAGCAAAAGCGTTAATTATTGATTTGCGTGAGAATGGGGGCGGCGCATTAACTGAAGCTGTCGCATTAAGTGGCTTATTTATTAGTGATGGACCGATTGTTCAAGTCCGTGATGCGTTCCAGCGCATTCGTATTCATGAAGATCCCGATAGCGCACAAGTTTATTCTGGACCCTTATTCGTGATGATTAATCGTTTTAGTGCTTCAGCATCAGAAATTTTTGCCGCGGCAATGCAAGATTATAACCGTGGTATTGTGATCGGACAGAATACATTTGGTAAGGGGACGGTACAACAAAGCCGCTCATTAAATTTCGCTTTTGACGCGAATCAAGATCCATTAGGTGTGATTCAATACACTATTCAAAAGTTTTACCGTATTGATGGCGGGAGTACCCAGTTAAAAGGTGTTGCCGCAGACATTGACTTCCCTGCCGCGATTGATATGAAAGAATATGGTGAAGAGAAGGAAGATAATGCGTTACCATGGGATAAAATTCCAGCGGCTAATTATCTGGAAGTCGCACAGGCTCGTGATGCTGTACATGTCTTAAATGAAAAGCATTTGGCACGTATGGCAAAAGATCCTGAGTTTGTCGCCTTAAATGAAGAGCTAAAAATTCGTGATGCGCGTAGAGAGCGTAAATATTTATCATTGAATTATCAGCATCGTAAGGCAGAAAATGATAAAGATGATGCAAGACGTTTGAAAGAGTTAAATGCCCGATTTAAACGAGAAGGTAAAAAGCCACTAAAAGAATTGGACGATTTACCAAAAGATTATGAAGCGCCAGATTTCTATTTGAAGGAAGCCGAAAAGATGGCAGCGGATTTAGTTAAATTTGAAGCGGAAAATAACCGTAGAAAACAAGAAAAATAAAATTAGATTCATAATTGACCGCACTTTGAACAAAAAAGTGCGGTCACTTTCTAATTATTTTTAAGGAACGATATTATGTTAATCACAAAACCATTTAAGCTTGCACAGTTTGCGATGTTGGTGTTTGTTTCTTTATATATTGAGACAACCTATGCAGAAGTATCAGCCCAAAAGACCGTTATTTCGACTCCTGAATCTACGCAAGAAATAGATTTACTTGCGAGTAAACAGCTTGAGCTTGAAGCAAAAGCGATCGAAGCACAGCTTGCTGCCGAGAAAAAAGCTGAAGAAGCGCGTTTGGCGGCAGAAAAACAAGCACTTGCTGAAGCAGAACTGAATCTTAAGTTAGGTGAAGTGCCACTACAGTTTAAATCAATGGTTGCGAAAATTTATGCTGAAAATGATTTTCAATTGATTTGGACAGATAACGCAACAGAAAAACAATTTTTGCGCGAATATGCCATGGTGGTTGTGAGTGGTGTTTCAAAAAATGCCGCGATGATATTGGAACAAATCGATCGTCTGGAAAAGGGGAGCTTTGAACGTGATGCTCTGTTAACAGATACTTTTTTAGATTATATGTATTACAGCAGCAATATTTTAAAATCAGCACAAAAATGGCTTTATTCAGCAAACAACTATAAATCCAGTTTACCTACTGAATTACAAATTATTGATTGGTTAAATGCGGTAAAGGAAGGAAAAACACTTGATTTTCTAGCTACACTTTCTACATCAAATAGTTGGTATAAAGAGACGTCAGCTGCATTACCTGCCCTAGTGAATGTGCCGAATTTAGATAAAGACGCGTTAGCTAAATTGTATAAAATGGCAATTAATGCTCAACGTCTACGTGTAATTCCTGCCTTTGAAGAGGGGGTATTTGTCAATATTCCTAGTTACGAATTAAATTACTATCGTGATGGGAAGTTAGTGCTGAGCTCAAAAGTGATTGTTGGTAAAAAAGCGCGTAAGACACCTGTCCTATATAGCAAACTGAGTAATGTTGTCGTAAACCCGCCTTGGAATACACCAACACGTTTAATTAATGAAGATATTATTCCAAAAGTGCGTAAAGATCCGAGTTATATTTATCGTAATGGTTATACGATTATTGATAGTAAAGGAAAAACCATCGACCCTTATACAATCGATTGGGAAAATATGACAGCGAAAAAATTCCCATATCGTTTACGTCAAGCACCTGGAGACAGTGCTTTAGGGAATTTTAAATTTAATATGCCAAGTTCAGATGCGATTTTCTTACATGACACACCAAGTAGAGGCTTATTCGCGAAAAAAGATCGTGCATTGAGTTCAGGCTGTGTCCGTATTGAAAAATCAGATGAATTAGCCACTATTTTGTTGAAAGAAGCGGGTTGGACAGAAGAAAGAAAACGTAGTACGTTGCAGAGCCGTAAAACGACATCAGAGAACATTAGTTCACATAATCCTGTCTTTTTATATTATGTGACGACCTGGGTAAATGGTAATAAAACCCATACACTACCTGATATTTATGGTTATGATGCCACACCAAACTTAAGCTATATAAATTGGGATATTATTAAAAAATACCTCAATTAATGTGATTTTTGTCATAATTTGAGCAATTTCCCCTTTCTTTTAGCAAGGAAATCAGTAAAATTGGGGCAATTTTGTTATTGTGAGAACAAATCGTCATTACGTTGGTCAAATTAAACATTGAATAACATAGAGACATAAAGATAATGAATAGTATTAACCATAGTCGTCGTAAGTGGTTATCCCTAGGTGGAATTGTATTGGGTGCCTCTTTATTGCCTAATAGCTTGTTAGCGGCTGTTTCAACGCCAAAACCACGTATTTTGCGTTTTAGAAATATTAATACAGGCGATAAATTCAGTGGTGAATTTTTACCAAGTAAAGGGTTTTCATCTGCAGCACTGAAGCAATTGGATTATTTAATGCGTGATAAACGTAATAATCAAATTCACCGTATGGATCCACAACTCTTTGCTAAGTTTTACCGTTTACAGACACACTTAGGTTTACGTAATACAGAAATTCAAATTATCTGTGGTTACCGTTCTCCATCGAGTAATGCAGCAATGCGTCGTAAGAGTCGTGGTGTTGCAAGTAATAGTTACCATACGCGTGGTCAAGCGATCGATTTTCGTATTGATAGTGTGCCATTAGCCAAGCTTCGTCAAGCAGCTGAAGGTCTAGGGAATGGTGGAGTAGGCTATTATCCACGTAGCAATTTTATTCATATTGATACAGGCCCTGTTCGAACGTGGCGTGGTAGCTGATAAAAATAAATTATCAAATTTTAAAAAATGAACCGCATGTTGAGTGCGGTTTTGTTGTTATTTAGCGATAGAGAAATATCATGAATATTGAAATCATTCCCGTCACACCTTTTCAGCAAAATTGTTCTTTAATTTGGGATGAGCATAAACATGCGGCAATCATTGATCCAGGTGGTGAGGCGGAGAAATTAATTAAACGCATCGAAGAACTTGAATTAAATTTAAGCTTGATCTTATTAACGCATGGGCATCTTGATCATGTTGGTGCTGCACCGAAATTAAAGCAACATTTTCAGGTCGAGATCGTCGGTCCACATCATTTAGATGAATATTGGTTTCAGCAGTTACCTGAGCAGTCAAAAAGGTTTGGCTTAGCCGAGATTGACGCCTTTACGCCAGATCGCTGGCTTAATCAGGAGGGCGAGATTATTGATGTCGGAGAGATGAAGTTTGAAGTGTTACATCTGCCAGGTCATACGCCAGGACATATTGGATTTATCGAGCACAATAAACGTATCAGTTTTACGGGGGATGTATTATTTAAGCAGAGTATAGGCAGAACAGATTTCCCAGGAGGTGATCATCAAACGCTGATAAATGTGATTCGTGAGAAACTTTATTCTTTAGGCGATGATATGATTATTGTGGCAGGACATGGTCCTTATACTACTATCGGTCAAGAAAAACAGCATAATCCATTCATTCGCTAATTTTACTTATCAGAAAGGAAAAATGCCCCAAAATACAATGGGGCATTTTTTATGTTACACGTGATGATTTTAATTAATTCCCATCCAATTTGGCAATGCCATTGAAATGGCAGGAATATACGTAATGGCAATTAGGAATGCTAATAGTAGCATCAGCCATGGCATCGAGGCACGAATAACCGCAGTTAAAGGCATTTTTGATACTGCAGATGCAACGAACAGGTTTAAGCCAATTGGCGGTGTAATCATACCAATTTCCATGTTGACCACCATGATGACCCCTAAATGAATTGGATCAATTCCTAGTTGTACGGCAATTGGGAATAAAATTGGCGCGAGGATGAGGATAATTGCGGATGGCTCCATAAATGCGCCTGCAATTAAGAGAACAATATTCACGGCAATTAAGAACGCCCATGGTGAAAGCTCCATGCGTGTTACCGTTTCCGTGATTAATTGTGGAATTTGTTCTGTTGTTAATACATGCGCAAATAGCATCGCATTGGCGATAATAAACATCAGCATAATGCTAAGTTTGGCAGATTCTAATAAAACACGTGGGCATTCACTCAGTTTGATGTCTTTATAAATAAAGACAGCCACAACAAAGGAGTAAACCGCGGCGACGGCAGCTGCTTCAGTTGGGGTAAATATACCGCTATAAATACCACCAAGAATGATGACCATTAAGAGCAGTCCCCAGATCGCCTTACGTGCTGCACGGAACCATTCTTTAACAGAGGCGCGAGGTTGAGCTGGGAGATTTTTAATCCGAGCAACGACATAGATTGCGACCATTAATGCCCCACCAAGTAATAAACCTGGTACTACGCCTGCCATAAATAATTTACCTACTGAAGTCTCTGTGGCGGCGGCATAAACCACCATGACAACAGACGGCGGAATGAGAATCCCTAAGGTACCTGCATTACAGATAATCCCTGTCCCAAACCCTACAGGATAGCCAGAACGAACCATCCCAGCAATCGCGATCGAGCCTACTGCTGCAACTGTCGCAGGGCTTGATCCTGATAAAGCCGCGAATAACATACAAGACATGACCGAAGCGATCGCTAAGCCACCGCGAATATGTCCGACAGTCGCATTAGCAAAATCAATTAAACGTTTTGCGACTCCTCCAGTCGTCATGAAGGCACCTGCAAGCAAGAAGAATGGAATGGCTAATAATGTGTAATGTTCTGATGTTTCAAATAACTTAATTGCCAATGAGCTGAGAGAGTCTTGGCTAAAAAACATAATAACAATTGCACCAGATAGGCCTAATGAAATCGCAATAGGCACACCTAGAAACATTAAAAGGAATAATAAAATAAAGAGCACAAATACGGTCATTTTTCTTCTCCTTGTGCTAATTTCATGGCATCGACACTTTCGTCAGCTAAACCTAACCCAGTTTGTTTACCACGTAAAATACGGACTAAAATTTCAATAAAGCGGATGGCAATCAGTGTAAAACCAATCGGCATAATCATACCGATTTGCCATAACTTAATATCAAAATGGTGTAAATCATCTGCACCAATGTTAGCGACATACATTGCGTGGATCCATTCATAGCTTGCTGTTGCGATTAATACGCCATAAATAATGCAGACAATACAAGCAATCAAACCAATCATACGTTGAGTATGACGTCCAAATAATTTTACGACAGCATCCACACCAATATGTCCAGCTGTACGAACACCATAAGAGGCACCAAAGAAAATTAACCAGCCGAAACAGGCTTTTGTGACAGCAATACTCCATGTCATTTCTTGAGCCATGTTCATAATAAATTCACCCGTTGGTTCCGCAAAGCCTGCTAAACTTGGATAATTATCGGCTAAATCAAAGAAAACGTTATATAAATTATTGAAAACCACATAGAAGAATGTCACAAGCGTCATGACGGCTAATAAAATTGAGATCAAACATTCCTCAAAACGTTCCCAGAGCCATTTTAGTGATGTCATTGTTCCTCCAACAATATAAAAAGGTGCAATGACTTTTCAGCCACAGCACCTTAAATTCAAAATGCGTAATTATTTTTTATTTGAGGCTTCTGCAGCTTTGATTAAATCAGCACCGATTTCGCCTTCGAATTGTTTCCAAACTGGACGCACTGCATCACGCCATTTTTCACGTTGTTCAGGTGTTAACGTAATAACAGTAGAGGCTTTTGAATCAATAATTTTTTGTTTATCTGCTAAGTTTAAATCATGTGATTTTTTATTTACTTCGACAGAAACCTCATCAAGAATTTTGCTTAATTCAGCACGAATGTCTTCAGGAACGCTGTTCCAGAAGTTGGTATTCACGATTACCATGTAAGACAATAAACCGTGGTTTGATTCAGTAATGAATTTTTGTACTTCATGGATTTTTTGTGAATAAATGTTTGAGTATGGGTTTTCTGCACCATTTACTACACCAGTTTGTAAACCTTGGTACATTTCACCAAACGCCATTTTACGAGGCACCGCTTTTAATGCTTTAAATTGTGCATCTAATACTTCCGAGTTTTGTACACGGAATTTTAAGCCACGTGCATCTTTAGGTTCACGTAATTCTTTGTTGGCTGAGAGTTGTTTTAAGTCATTATTCCAATAACCTAAACCAGTGATACCTTTATCTTCCATTGATTTTAACAACGATTTACCTGCTTCACTTTGTTCAAAGCGTTGCACTGCTTCAATGTCATCAAATAAGAAAGGTAAGTCAAAAATTTGAATTTTTTTCGTGTATTTATCAAATTTGGCTAAAGAAGGGGCAAGCATTTGTACGTTATTGAGTAAAAGTGCTTCCATTTCTTTACCATCACCGTAAAGTGATGAGTTCGGATAGACTTCGACTTTTACTTTACCAGCAAGGCGTTCTTCAACTAATTTTTGGAACATTAATGCGCCTTGACCTTTTGGTGTTTCATTTGCCACAACGTGTGAAAATTTAATCACGATAGGGTCAGCCGCCCAAGCTGAGAGTGAAAATGTTGCACTCACAACTAATGCGGTGAGGGCTTTTTTAAGAGACATTTTTAACATTATTGTATCCTCTTGGTTAGGGGTTGTATGAGTTGTATAAGCTGTCAACATAGCGGAAATCGTGATACAAAGTAAACTCTCTTGTTGCAAATTTGTGAACAAGATCTCTATTTTTTATCATATTTTTAACAAGGAAGAAGATGCCTGTGTGGTTTTAAATAAAAGTGCGGTGAGTTTGAGGCAATTTATTGTTTAAGGTAGGGGGCGTAAAAAGTACAGGCAACCCATACAGGTTGCCTGATCGGAAAGTAATCATTACGCTAAATGTGATAATGAATAATATCACGTTTATAACTTGCTTTTATCCATAGCATCAAACGGGCGCTGTGTTTCCCCGATGTAAAGTTGGCGAGGACGGACAATTTTCATATTGCCTGGTTTAAACATTTCTTTCCAGTGTGCAATCCAACCGACCGTTCTGGCGAGCGCAAACATTACGGTAAACATAGACGTTGGGATACCAATTGCTTTCAAGATGATACCAGAATAGAAATCTACATTTGGATATAATTTATGCTCAATAAAGTATGGATCGCTTAGGGCGATACGTTCTAATTCCATCGCGACATCAAACAATGGATTTTGGATATTCAATTCTTTCAAGACTTCATGACAAGTCTGACGCATGACTTTGGCACGTGGGTCGTAGTTTTTATAGACACGGTGACCAAAGCCCATCAAACGAAATGGATCATTTTTATCTTTGGCACGTGCAATGAATTCAGGAATACGATCAACGGTGCCAATTTCTTCTAACATATTGATACAAGCTTCGTTTGCACCACCATGCGCAGGTCCCCAAAGCGATGCGATACCTGCCGCAATACACGCAAATGGGTTTGCACCAGAAGAAGCTGCTGTACGCACTGTTGAAGTAGAGGCATTTTGTTCGTGATCAGCGTGAAGGATAAAAATACGATCCATCGCACGTTCTAACACTGGATTAACGACATACGGTTCACAAGGAGTAGCGAACATCATATATAAGAAGTTACCTGAGTAAGAAAGGTGGTTTTGCGGGAACATAAATGGTTGCCCAATAGAATATTTGTAACACATCGCCGCTAATGTTGGCATTTTCGCCAATAAGCGAATCGCAGTGATTTCGCGGTGTGAAATATCGTTAATATCTAATGAATCGTGATAGAACGCTGCAAGTGCACCACTTACACCACACATAATTGCCATCGGGTGAGAGTCACGACGGAAGCCATGGAAGAAGCGAGAAATTTGTTCGTGAACGAGAGTGTGGCGGCGGACAAGTTGTGTAAAGTTTTTATATTCTTCTGGACTAGGGCGTTCGCCAAATAAGAGGAGGTGAGCAACTTCGAGATAATCTGCATTTTTAGCAAGTTCGGCGATAGGATAGCCTCGGTGTAATAAAATCCCATTATCGCCATCAATATACGTAATTTCTGAGCGACAAGACGCCGTTGACATAAAACCAGGATCGTAAGTAAATAATTTGTTTTTTACTAAAGATTGCACATCAACGGCATCATAACCAAGTGAGCCTTGGTGTACAGGTAGGTCATATTCACGTCCATCGCTGAGGGTTAATTTTGCAGTTAATTCAGACATAAGTCATCCTTCCTTTATTGAGTTGTGTTTTATTGCATGTCAATTCACTATAACGCGTAAAAAGTCAAGTGTCTTTATTATTGTGAAAAAAAAATTGTAAATAAATTGTTATTTTCTAAAAGTGCGACAGAGATCAAAAAATAGCAAAAATGTTAATGCCGTGTTACATAATTGTGTTGCTTATTAAAGCATTTTGCTTTTTAATCATAGTTAACTCTGAGTAAAGAAAGAAAAGAATATTCTGACTAAATCCGCTGTATAATAGCCAGAATACTCTTCTCTATTATTGTTACCCAATCATTATGTCAGGTGGTTATAATGCAACAAAATAAACCCATTAGCGAATGGTTAACTTCAACTGCTCTTGGTGGTATCAACCAGTCTTATATTGAAGAACTTTATGAAGATTACCTTCGCGATCCCGACTCTGTCGATGCCAGTTGGCAAGCTATTTTTAACTCCCTTCCGAAATCCCATGTTGCCGTTGAGCAACCTCATTCTCAAGTCCGTGATTATTTCAAACGTTTAGCCCGCGATAACTCTCCTAATGGTGTCGGGGTCATCGACCCTAATGTGAGTGCGCGTTTAGTCAAATTACTTCAATTTGTTAATGCTCATCGTAATCGTGGTCACTTGCATGCGAATTTAGATCCATTGAATTTATGGCAGCGAATGGAAGCTCCAACATTAAATTATAAGTATCATGGTTTTACGGACAGTGATCTGGATGAAGTTTTTGATCTTGGTGGTGAAGTGGCGAATAAAGGGAAAATTTCGCTACGTGATTTAACCGATTTATTAAAGAAAACCTATTGTGGCACCATTGGTCTTGAATTTATGCACGTCAATGATGTGGAAGCAAGAACCTGGCTACAAAATAAATTAGAAGCACGTTTAACTCAATCCTTCAAAAAAGAAGAACAGTTAAAATTCTTAGAGGAGTTGACGGCGGCAGATGGGTTAGAGCGTTATTTAGGGGCTAAATTCCCAGGGGCAAAACGTTTCTCATTAGAGGGGAGTGATGCGTTTATTCTCCTCATGAAAGAAATTGTGCGTCATGGTAAACGCAATGGTATTGATGAAATTGCGATGGGGATGGCACACCGTGGGCGTTTAAATATGCTAGTGAACGTGTTAGGTAAAAAACCATCAGAGTTATTTGATGAGTTTGCAGGCAAACACCACGGCAATGGTACAGGTGACGTAAAATATCACCAAGGTTTCTCTTCTGACTTCATGACGGACGATGGTATGGTACATTTGGTGCTTGCCTTCAACCCATCTCACTTAGAAATTGTTAGCCCTGTTGTTATTGGTTCTGTTCGTGCAAGACAAAAACGAATTAACGATCACGAAAACGCTAAAGTTTTACCTGTCACCGTGCATGGTGACTCTGCGGTTATCGGACAAGGCGTTGTCCAGGAAACTTTAAATATGTCGGATACACGCGGTTACAGTGTGGGGGGGACTATTCGTGTCGTGATTAATAACCAAATCGGTTTTACTACATCCAATCCAAATGATACTCGCTCAACAGAATATTGTACTGATATCGCGAAAATGATCGAAGCGCCTGTTATTCATGTAAATGGCGACGATCCTGAAGCTGTGGCGTATGCTGCACGTATGGCGGTGGAATATCGTACGCTATTTAAACGTGATATTTTCATTGATCTTGTTTCTTATCGTCGTCATGGTCACAACGAAGCGGATGAACCCTCTGCGACACAGCCATTGATGTACGATCGTATTAAAAAACATCCAACTCCACGTAAAGTGTATGCAGATCGTTTAGTGGCACAAGGGGTGATTCGCGAAGAAGACGCAACAGCGTTAGTCAATCATTATCGCGATGCATTGGATCGGGGAGATTGTGTTGTTGCAGAATGGCGTGAAATGGATTTGACCACAAAAGATTGGACAAAATACTTGAGCCGTGAATGGACTGAATATGAAAGTAAATTCGATGCAGCGCGTTTTAAAGGCTTAGCCAATAAAGTATGTGAATACCCAGCCAATCATGAATTACATGCTCGCGTAAATAAAATTTATGCTGACCGCACGTTAATGGCGAAAGGTGAAAAACTGTTTGACTGGGGAATGGCAGAAATCATGGCGTACGCAACCTTATTAGATGAAGGTTATCACGTACGTTTATCTGGTGAAGATGCGGGACGTGGTACATTCTTCCATCGTCATTCAGTGTTACACAACCAAAAAGACGCAACACTTTATATCCCATTAGCCAACTTACACGGTTCACAAGGTCGCTTTGAGGTTTGGGATTCAGTATTGACTGAAAACGCTGTATTAGCCTTTGAATATGGTTATGCGACAACCGATCCGAAAACGTTAACAATTTGGGAAGCACAATTCGGTGACTTCGCAAACTGTGCGCAAGTAGTAATGGACCAATTTATCAGTTCAGGCGAACAAAAATGGGGCAGAATGTGTGGTTTAGTGATGTTGTTACCACACGGTTATGAAGGTCAAGGTCCTGAGCACTCATCAGCACGTTTAGAACGTTATTTACAGCTTTGTGCGCAACAAAATATGCAAGTTTGTGTACCTTCAACACCAGCACAAATTTATCACTTATTGCGCCGTCAAATGTTACGCACAGTGCGCCGTCCATTAGTGGTGATTTCGCCGAAATCCTTGTTACGTCACCCATTAGCGGTGTCTTCAATGGATGAGTTAATTAATGGCAAATTCCAAAATGTGATTCCAGAAGTCGATACGTTAGATCCAAAACAAGTGAGACGTGTAGTGATGTGTTCTGGCAAAGTGTACTACGATTTATTGGAACAACGCCGTAAAAACAATCAAACAGATGTGGCGATTATTCGTATTGAACAGCTTTATCCATATCCACACGAGGAAATGAAAGAAATCTTAGCCCCTTATAGTCATGTTACTGATTATGTGTGGTGTCAAGAAGAACCATTAAACCAAGGTGCGTGGTATTGTAGCCAGCATAATTTTGTCACCTCGATTCCAGAGCATGCCAAATTACGCTATGTAGGGCGTCCAGCTTCTGCTTCGCCTGCTGTGGGATATATGTCGTTACACAATGAGCAACAAACTGCACTTGTGACCGAGGCTTTAGCTTAATTTAGACTAAAAGTGCGGTGAAAATGACCGCACTTTTCAGAACAATAAACCTGAGAAAAGGACAGAAACAATGAGCAATTTTGAGATTATTACACCGGATTTACCAGAATCCGTTGCCGATGCAACCGTGGTAACGTGGCATAAAAAAGTGGGTGATAGTGTAAAACGTGATGAAATCTTAGTTGAAATTGAAACAGATAAAGTCGTGTTAGAAGTCCCAGCCGTGTCAGATGGCGTGTTAGAAACTATCATTGAAGCAGAAGGCGCAACTGTGGTGAGTAAACAGTTATTAGGTAAACTTTCTGCGGCAGCTGTTGCGGGTGGCGTGACAAAAGAAAGCGTAGCAACACAAGAGTCAACGCCAGCAGATCGTCATAATGCAACATTAAGCAGTGAATCTGTTGGTTCAGATTCGGTTAGCCCTGGTGTACGTCGTTTAATTGCAGAGCATGACTTAAATGCTGAAGAGATTAAAGGCACTGGAGTAGGCGGTCGAATCACGCGTGAAGATGTGGAAAAAGTATTAGCAGCGAGAGCACAATCAGCAAAAGCAGACAACAAACCAGCACCAGCAAACTTCAATGTGGGGAATCGCGAAGAAAAACGTGTACCAATGACCCGTTTACGTAAACGTATTGCAGAGCGTTTATTAGAAGCGAAAAACAGCACTGCGATGTTGACCACATTCAACGAAGTGGATATGGCGCCAATTATGAAATTGCGTAAAACCTACGGTGAGAAATTTGAAAAACAACATGGTACCCGTTTAGGTTTTATGTCGTTCTACATTAAAGCAGTGGTGGAGGCCTTAAAACGTTATCCAGAAGTGAATGCGTCGATTGATGGTGATGATATCGTTTACCACAACTATTTTGATATCAGTATTGCCGTTTCAACCCCGCGTGGCTTAGTCACTCCAGTGTTACGCAACTGTGATAAATTAAGTATGGCGGACATTGAAAAAGAAATTAAGGCGCTAGCGGAAAAAGGCCGTGACGGTAAACTTACTGTTGAAGATTTGACGGGGGGTAACTTCACCATTACTAACGGTGGTGTGTTTGGTTCATTAATGTCAACACCAATTATCAACCCACCACAAAGCGCGATTTTAGGGATGCACGCCATTAAAGATCGCCCAGTAGCAGTGAATGGTGAGGTGGTGATTCGTCCGATGATGTATCTTGCATTGTCATACGATCACCGTTTAATTGATGGACGTGAGTCAGTCGGTTTCTTAGTAACGATCAAAGAGCTACTTGAAGATCCAACTCGTTTACTCTTAGAAATTTAATTACCTACCAAGTGCGGTCGATTTTAAAAACGTTTTAAAATTTGACCGCACTTTTATCATTCTTTGCAATATCTGTTAAGAGGCGAATATGGGCAATCCTGTGTCTTGGTTTGAAATCCATGTTGATAATTTGCAACGAGCCAAAACGTTTTATGAAGAGGTGTTTCAAGCACCATTAACAATGGGAGATTGCCCGTCAGGTGCTCCTGTCAGTGTTTGTTTCTTTTCAACAGACTATGAGCAATATGGTATTGGTGGAATGTTATACGAAGATAAAGAGTTTCCTGTTGTTAGAGGAAATAATTTCACTATTTTCTTTTCTTGTGAAGACTGTACGGTTGAGGCTGAACGCGCCGTAAAATTCGGTGGCAAGTTATTACAAGGAAAAACAAGTATTGGTGATGAAGGGTTTTATGCGGTTATTGAAGATTCCGAAGGGAATCGAATTGGCTTGCATTCAATGCAGTAATTCAAACAATTTGATAACGTAAAATAACGACACTTTAACCATTTCTTGCGATAAACAAAGCGAGCTGTAAATACGAGCTGATAATATGACAATGAGGAATACAACGCTATGAATCTACACGAGTATCAAGCGAAGCAAATTTTTGCTGAATATCAATTGCCAGTTGGCAAAGGTTATGCGTGTAAAAACGCAGACGAAGCAGCGGATGCGATTAAAAAACTCAATGGTGATGTTTGGGTAGCAAAATGCCAAGTTCACGCAGGTGGACGTGGTAAAGCAGGTGGCGTGAAATTAGTACGCAGTGAAGCAGAAGTGCGCGCTTTTGCAGACCAATGGTTAGGCAAACGCCTCGTGACTTTCCAAACCGATGCAAATGGTCAGCCAGTAAACACCATTTATGTGGAAGAAGGTTCTAATATTGAGCGTGAACTTTATTTAGGTGCAGTATTAGATCGCGCTTCACAACGTGTTGTATTTATGGTTTCCACAGAAGGTGGGGTGAATATCGAAGAAGTGGCAGAAAAAACACCGCACTTATTACATAAAATGGCGATTGATCCATTAACCAGTGGAATGCCATATCAAGGTCGTGAGCTTGCATTTAAATTGGGTTTAAAAGGTGACCAAATTAAACAATTCGCACATATTTTTGTACAAATGGCAAAAATGTTCGTGGAAAAAGATTTAGCGCTTCTAGAAGTGAACCCATTAGTGGTGACCAAAGAAGGCAACTTGCTTTGTTTAGATGCGAAAATCGTGGTTGATAGCAATGCGTTATACCGTCAGCCTGCATTAAAAGCCATGCAAGATCCAAGCCAAGAAGATCCACGTGAAGCACTAGCGGAATCTCATCAATTAAACTATGTGGCTCTTGAAGGTAACATCGGTTGTATGGTGAACGGTGCTGGCTTAGCGATGGGCACAATGGACATTATTAAATTACACGGCGGTCAACCAGCAAACTTCCTTGATGTAGGTGGTGGTGCAACGAAAGAACGTGTAGCAGAAGCCTTCAAAATTATTTTATCTGACAGTGCAGTAAAAGCGGTGTTAGTGAATATCTTCGGTGGTATCGTGCGTTGTGATTTAATTGCTGAAGGGATTATTGCCGCAGTGAATGAAGTGGGCGTAAACGTGCCTGTTGTTGTGCGTTTGGAAGGTAACAATGCACCTTTAGGTCGTGAAATTTTAGCAAGCAGTGGCGTAAATATTATTGCGGCAAACACATTGACTGATGCTGCGATTCAAGCAGTGAAAGCAGCGGAGGGAAAATAATATGTCTATTTTAATTAATAAAGATACAAAAGTGATTTGCCAAGGTTTTACTGGCGGTCAAGGTACATTCCACTCTGAACAAGCACTTGCTTATGGTACGCAATTAGTGGGTGGTGTTTCACCGGGCAAAGGTGGCACAACGCATTTAGGTTTACCTGTATTTAATACGGTGCGTGATGCAGTTGAAGCAACAGGCGCAACTGCAACCGTCATTTATGTACCAGCTCCAGGTTGTAAAGATGCGATTTTAGAAGCAATTGATGCAGGCATTAAATTAGTGATTTGTATCACTGAAGGTATTCCAACATTGGATATGCTACAAGTGAAACAGCGCCTAACTCAAGCTGGTGTACGTATGATCGGGCCTAACTGCCCAGGCGTGATTACCCCTGAAGAA
The DNA here is from genome assembly GCF_054052285.1 of Pasteurella sp. P03HT. NCBI lineage: Bacteria > Pseudomonadati > Pseudomonadota > Gammaproteobacteria > Pasteurellales > Pasteurellaceae > Pasteurella > Pasteurella sp. P03HT. The sequence continues at coordinate 16,336 of NZ_JBSIUM010000001.1, read as the reverse complement.
TGTAAAATCGGGATTATGCCGGGTCATATCCACAAAAAAGGTAAAATCGGTATTGTTTCACGTTCAGGTACATTAACTTATGAAGCGGTAAAACAAACCACGGATGAAGGCTTTGGTCAATCGACTTGTGTGGGTATCGGTGGCGACCCAATTCCAGGTTCAAGCTTTATTGATATTTTAAAACTCTTCCAAGATGACCCACAAACTGAAGCGATCGTAATGATCGGTGAAATCGGTGGTTCTGCGGAAGAAGAAGCCGCTGCCTTTATTAAAGAGTATGTGACAAAACCCGTTGTGAGTTACATTGCTGGTGTGACTGCACCGAAAGGCAAACGCATGGGCCACGCAGGCGCAATTATCAGTGGTGGTAAAGGCACTGCGGACGAAAAATTTGCCGCACTTGAAGCTGCTGGCGTGAAAACGGTGCGCAGTTTAGCGGAAATCGGCACTGCGTTAAAATCGCTTTTAAAATAGACCGCACTCGGCTCAGATAACAAAAAAGGCTGTTTAACACAGCCTTTTTTATTTGGTCAAAGTAAATTAAGCAAGGATTGAATCTAATTCTTGGCTTACTTCTTCTACTTTTTTAGTCCCGTCTAAACGGAAGTATTTTGTGTTGCCAGCTTTTGCTTCTGCTTGGTAGTAGTCCACTAATGGTTTTGTTGTGGAGTGGTACACTTTTAAGCGATCTAATACCGTTTCAGGTTTGTCGTCTGCGCGGATAATTAAGTCTTCGCCAGTTACGTCATCTTTACCTTCCACTTTTGGTGGGTTGTAAACCACGTGGTAAGTACGGCCTGAAGCTTGGTGAACACGACGACCACTCATACGTTCTACGATCACTTCATCTGGTACATCGAATTCTAAAACGTAGTCAATTTGGATACCCGCAGTTTTTAATGCATCTGCTTGTGGAATAGTACGTGGGAAACCGTCTAATAAGAAACCTTTTACACAGTCATCTTGTGCAACACGCTCTTTTACTAATGAAATGATTAAGTCATCAGGCACTAATTGACCTGCGTCCATTAAGGTTTTTGCTTGTTTACCTAATTCAGTTCCCGCTTTGATTGCTGCACGCAACATATCACCAGTAGAGATTTGTGGGATACCAAATTTATTCATAATAAATTGTGCTTGTGTACCTTTACCAGCACCTGGCGCACCTAATAGGATGATTTTCATAATGACCTCATTGATTAAAATAATCGGATTTTTGACCGCACTTTTTATCGAAAACTGACAAAAGTGCGGTGGAATTTTTACTTGTTTTCTGACAAAACAAAACGGTTAATAGTTGCTGAATTTGATAGAAATGTCAACCATTAAGCCTGTGAAGCCTAGTTTTGCGTTTTAGCTTCAGGTTCTGCACGCCAAGGTGCAACTTTAAACAGCATTAACATTCCCGGAATTGCTGCAAAGAAACAAATCCAGAAGAATGTGTAGTAACCGTAATCAGACACAATCACACCTGAAAATGCGCTGAATACTTTACTTGGAATCGCCGCTAAACTAGTGAAAATCGCAAGTTGTGTGGCGGTATAAAGTGGGTTAGTTTCTCTTGCCATAAATGCCACAAACGCCGCTGTTCCTAAGCCCACACCAATATATTCACCAATAATCACCGTAGTTAACACGAAAAATTCAAATGAACCGATGGTTTCGAATTTGCCGTAACTTGCCATCCACACAAAACCGAGAATCGTGATTAATTGCACAAGACCAAATAACCATAATGAACGGTTAATGCCGATACGTAGCATTAAAATGCCACCTAACATTCCCGAAATGATCGACGCCCATAGCGAATTGATTTTTACCACAGTACCGATATCCGTTTTGCTGAATCCCATATCCAAAATAAATTTGGTTTGCAATGACGTTGCGAGAGAATCACCAAATTTATAAAGGAAGATAAAGAGAATTAAACCCAATGCAGAAGCCACGCCTTTGCGAGTGAAGAATTCTTTAAATGGAAGCGCAAAAGTATGATAGAACGGCAAAGAGCGGTCAATTTGCGGCACGTTTGGTTCTTTACTGAGGAATAACGAAAGAATCAAACCCGGGATCATAAACAACGCTGTGAAGATGAACACCATATCCCAAGGTAAGCTATCTGCGAGGATTAACGATAAACCGCCTGGAATTAACCCAGAAATACGGTAAGCGTTAACGTGGATAGAGTTACCTAAACCAAGCTCTTCATCACTTAAAATTTCACGACGGTAAGCATCGATGACAATATCTTGCACTGCAGAAAATACCGCAATTGTCGTTGAAATGATGGCAACAGTTTGGATATTTTCCACAGGGTTATATTGACCAAGTAGTGCAATCAACCCGAGCAAGCCCACTTGGGTCATAAACATCCAACTACGGCGACGACCTAAAAAGTGAGGATAATAGCGGTCGAGTAGTGGTGAAATGATAAATTTCCACGTATAAGGGAAGCCAATCAAGGTAAAGAAACCAATGGTTTTGACGTCCACATTACTGGAAGACAACCACGCAGGCACCATTTGGAAAAGCAAATATAAAGGCAAACCAGAGCTAAACCCTGTAAAAATACAGAGCAGCATATTACGGCTAAATATTTGCGACAATAAGCTTGGTTTATTTTCCATAATTAATCTCGATAGCCTTTCGGGTTATTTTTTTGCCAATTCCACGTGTCTTTCATCATTTTTTCAAGACCACGATCTGCTGTCCAACCTAATTCGTTTTTCGCTAAACTTGGGTCTGAATAGCAAGTCGCAATGTCACCTGGACGACGATCTACGAATTTATAAGGAATTTTGATGTCGTTAGCTTGTTCAAAGGCTTTCACCATATCCAATACGGAATAGCCAGTACCAGTTCCCAAGTTATAAATGTGTAAACCAGAATCACCTTCGTGATGATCAAGCGCTTTAATATGACCAATAGCAAGATCCACTACGTGGATATAATCACGTACGCCTGTGCCGTCGTGAGTATCGTAATCGCTACCAAAAATAGAGAGTTGTGGTAATTTTCCGATGGCTACTTGGCTGATATAAGGTAATAAGTTGTTTGGAATACCGTTTGGATCTTCACCAATTAAACCACTTTCGTGTGCGCCAACTGGGTTGAAGTAACGTAAGATGGTGATACTAAATTCAGGGTTTGCTTTAGCAACGTCTGTTAAAATTTGTTCCACCATAAATTTTGATGTGCCGTAAGGGTTGGTAGTGCCGCCCACTTTGCAACTTTCAGTAATTGGAATAATTTCAGGGTCACCATAAACAGTGGCAGAAGAACTAAATACAAAATTCCACACGCCTGCTTTTTTCATTTCTTGGATTAACACTAACGAACCAGTTACGTTGTTCATATAGTATTCTGCTGGTTTTTGCACACTCTCACCAACGGCTTTTAATCCAGCGAAGTGAATCACCGATTGAATTTTGTTTTCTGCAAAGATTTTTTGTAAAAGTGCGGTATCTAAAATATCGCCTTGATAGAATTTGACAGTTTTACCTGTGATTTGAGAAACACGTTCGAGGGATTTTGGGGAGGAGTTACAAAGATTATCTAAAACAACGACTTCCTTATTTGCATTAAGTAGTTCAACAACAGTATGTGAGCCGATATAACCTGCCCCACCAGTTACGAGAATTGCCATAGTTCTATCCTTAGTTGCTTTAATTTGTTAATGTTATTTATGAATAAAAAACTGTTCACAGTATAAAACTTTCTGCTCTGAAGGGAAAGAAATAGGATAAAAATTAGTAAAGTCACCATTTACTATTACAGGTTTTTTCAGTAAATTGAAAAGTATATTTAATGAACTCATCTCGTTTAACAATGATTATTTGATTGAGGGAGAAATGCAATGAATTGGTATTTAACGGTCTTAAAAAATTATGCAACGTTTAGTGGAAGAGCAAGACGAAAAGAATTTTGGATGTACAGTTTGATTCATTTCCTGATTATTTCAGTATTGGTTTTTATTGATATCAACCTTGGTACTTTCGATATAGAACGGAAAAATGGGGTGCTTTCTAGTATTTATATTCTTGCTACTTTTTTGCCAACGTTAGCGGTTTCAGTCCGTCGCTTACATGATATTAATTATCGTGGTTGGTGGATTTTGCTTAATCTGATTCCACTTGGTTCGTTAGTCCTTTTAATTTTATGGTGTTTATCGGGTACACCTGGTATGAATCGTTTTGGTCAAAATCCTAAAGCACGTGATTTTGAAAATGAATCTCACAATAAAACAACGTTAGTCAGTTAAGGTTGTTTTTCATTTCTCCATTGGCACCTAGAGGGTGCCAATTTTTTTGCTTTTTTAACCAAAATCAGTCACGCAAACGTTTACTATTGGAAAATTTAGCGTAGAATATGCGCTTATTTTTTTACTTTACTACTTTGATTTAAGGAAACAATATGTCTTTAGAAAAACATTTTGAAGTCACTAAACGTGGTTCAAGTGTTCGCCAAGAGGTGATCGCTGGACTCACAACGTTCTTAGCGATGGTGTACTCAGTGATTGTTGTACCAAATATGCTCGGTGCAGCAGGCTTCCCACCTGAATCTGTCTTTATCGCAACCTGTTTAGTCGCGGGTTTAGGTTCTATTTTAATCGGCTTATGGGCAAATGTGCCAATGGCGATTGGTTGTGCGATTTCATTAACCGCCTTTACTGCATTCAGCTTAGTATTAGGTCAACAAGTGAGCATCCCAGTGGCATTAGGCGCCGTATTCTTAATGGGGGTAGTGTTTACACTCATTTCTGCAACTGGTATTCGCGCTTGGATTTTACGTAACTTACCAATCAGCATTGCACACGGTGCGGGTATCGGTATCGGTTTATTCTTATTATTAATCGCTGCAAACGGTGTAGGTTTAGTGGTAAGCAACCAAGCGGGTTTACCCGTGAAATTAGGTGAGTTCACTTCATTCCCTGTATTAATGTCATTAATCGGCTTAGCATTCATTATCGGCTTAGAAAAAATACAAGTAAAAGGTGGCATCTTATGGGTGATTATTGCGATCACTATCGTAGGCTTAATCTTCGATCCAAATGTCAAATTTGGCGGTGAAGTGTTTAAAATGCCAACTTTTGGTGAAAACTCATTATTCTTACAATTAGACATTATGGGCGCATTACAACCTGCAATTTTACCTGTGGTATTTGCCCTTGTGATGACAGCGGTATTCGATGCAACAGGTACAATCCGTGCGGTAGCGGGTCAAGCAAACTTATTAGATAAAGATGGTCAAATTATCAACGGCGGTAAAGCGTTAACTTCTGACTCTGTAAGTAGCATTTTCTCTGGTGTGTTCGGTACCGCGCCAGCAGCAGTGTATATTGAATCAGCAGCAGGTACAGCGGCAGGCGGTAAAACAGGTATCACTGCAATCGTGGTGGGTGTGTTATTCTTATTAATGTTATTCTTCCAACCATTAGCCTTCTTAGTACCAGGTTATGCAACTGCACCAGCATTAATGTATGTGGGTTTATTGATGTTAAGCAACGTGAGCAAATTAGACTTCAATGATTTCATCGGTGCAATGAGCGGTTTAGTTTGTGCAGTATTTATCGTATTAACAGCGAACATCGTCACAGGTATTATGTTAGGTTTCGCAACATTAGTGATTGGTCGTTTAGTATCTGGTGAATATAAAAAATTAAATATCGGTACTATCGTGATCGCGGTTGCATTAGTGGCGTTCTATGTAGGTGGTTGGGCGATTTAATTAGCTCACACTGAACTGGCTAAAATAAAGGGCAGAATATTCTGCCCTTATTTTTTCTTCCTTATTCGTTATTTTCATCGAAAACTTTAAACAAACCGACCGCACTTTTTAACTTATCACCATAGAAAATCAATGGAATACGTTGGCGTTGCCACACTGGTACATTAAAGTTTTGCCAAATCTTTTTCATTTCTTTATTGGCAGATTTTTCCGTTAAACGCACTTTGCCAGCGTAGCTAAAACGCACTTGAATAGGCGTATTTGTCAAAGGTAACTCTTGTGTCACGAGCCGTTCATTTTGCCATTGCACCAGTAATTTATCAGTTTGCTGCGTAAGCGTTAACGTACCTAAATTATCAGGTAAGCAAACTGCTTTCCCTATTTTAATATCAATTTTATGCGTTGCAGTATCGGCAAATTGTGGCGTTAAATACAATTTTTGTTGATGACGGCGAACCACTTTTTCACCCAATTGGAACAGTGGATTGCTGTCGGCTTTAGCAAAAATGACATCTTGAATAATTTGTTCAAGTTGAACCAATGAAGGCATTGGCAATTGCCATTCATTCAGCCATAAGCGCAATAAGGCTTTCTGTTTAGTCGCAGAATATTGTGCGAATGGCTGAATATTGAAAGTGCGGTCAGTTTTATCAAAGTTTTGTGCAAATTCATCGGCTAATAATTCATTGATTAATTGTTGTTGTTCAAAACAATGTTGTGCAGAACGTTGCACTGCCAAATCAAAATGCGCCCAACGTTGGCGTAGCTCAGGTAAAATTTCATTACGCAGAAAATTGCGCTCATAGCGGCTATCGCTATTGCTTTCATCTTCTACCCAATCCAATTTTTCCGCTTGCACAAACTGCTCTAATTCAGGGCGAGTAAAATGGAGTAGCGGGCGAAAAACAGGCAAATTACAGACCGCACTTTGCACTTGCATTGCACCTAATCCTTGTAAACCACTGCCACGTTTTAAGGCAAGGAAAAACGTTTCGGTTTGATCTTGTAGATGATGCGCAGTCGCCAAAACTTCATCAGGCAAAATATGTTGAGCAATCGCTTGATAACGTGCTTCACGCGCTCCCGCTTCAATACCATTACTGCGATCCACTTGCACTTTTTCAATAATGAATGGCACGTTTAACTGTTCACAAATTTGTTTGCAGTGTTGTGTCCAACTATCTGCGTTTGCACTTAACCCGTGGTGAATATGAATGGCTCGTAGTTGTAAGTGCGGTCGATTTTTACGAAGTTTTGTGAATAGCAAAAGCAAAGCAGTGGAATCCAAACCACCACTAAAACCAATCAGAAATTGCTTTTGTGTAGAGAGGTATTTATCAATTTGGGCTTGGAATCTTGTTAATAACATAAACGAGCGTTCTGAAAATAAAGGGCGTTCATTGTCACGCCCTTTAAGGTTGGGATTAAGCGATTTTTACCGCTTTATATTGGCTAATTGGATTCATAATGTAATCACGTGCGGCGATAATTTGCAGTTCGTAATTATCTTTTTGTTGTGTCACAGTCATCACATCATTCACCGCATTGGCGGTATGTTCAAAAGCCTCGATGTCAGATTTTCCATTAAGTAGATTTGCGATAAACAAGCCGGCAGTTAAGTCGCCCACACCCACAGGTTCTTTTCGGAATTGGTGTAATGGGCGGCTGATGTGCCACATACCGTCTTGATTTGCTAAAAGCATTTCAAATTGTGTCGCATCTTTGCCCACTTTACTTAAGTGTTTCACTAACACTTTTTTCGGCCCTTTAGATAAGATCACTTTTACTGCGTCCAATGCTTGTTCAAAGTTTTCAACAGGTAAGCCACTTAATTCACGTAATTCCACTAAATTTGGGGTGATTAAATCAGCTTCAGCCATCGCTAAATTCACTAAGCCCTCTTTCACGCCGTCAGCCACAATACAGCCTTTATCAGGATGACCCATGACAGGATCACATAAATAGAGCGCGTTTGGATTTTTCGATTTTACAAAACGAACCGCATTGATAATTTCTTCTACTTGTTCTGCAGAACCAATGTAGCCAGATACAACAGCATCACATAAGTGCAGAGAGTCAATGGCATCAATGCCACGTACAATCTCACCAATTTGTTCTTTAGGAATGACCATTCCTGTCCATTTGCCATATTGTGTATGGTTGGAAAATTGAACCGTATTCAATGCCCAGACATCAACGCCTAAAAGCTGCATAGGAAAAGTGGCTGATTTATTACCTGCGTAGCCATAAACGACGTGGGATTGTATTGAAAGAACGTGTTTCATTCTAGTTTCCTTTTCGAATAAATTGATTAAGTAATGGAGTCGCTAATTTTTGTTGATGTTCGGGTAAATATATTTCAGCTTGCCAAAATGGCTCGTCACTTTCGATATTGTAATAAGCGACACCATCAAGACGTTTTTTCCCTTGATTCGCTTGATAAGCAATTAAATGTGGATTGAGAGAAACTTGCGAAACAGGGAAATTCGTTGAAGTGTAAAATAAAAAATCATTCTCTTGTGCATGTTTCTTCGCGTCTGGGAAAAATGCTGACGCTGCCATCATGGCACAACCGACACAACTTGCCGCATGATAATAAGAAAAATAACCTACTCTGTCCTTTGGAGCAAATACGTAGGAGGTTGAGCCGTTTGCGCCTACGCTACCATTGAGTAATTGCCAACCTTTGGGCACGAGCAACATTTGTTCATAGGGCATGGCATAGAGGTCAAAATGTGCTAGGGTTTTCGCCTTTAATTTTGTTGAAAAAGGAACAATATCACTTTTTAACCATCCGCCCTCAATATTATCTTCATATTCTGTTTGATAAACGTTGATTTTTTGCTGATTCAGCGTCATTTCTTTCATAAATTTTGCTTTCATCATCACGGGATCAGTCAATTCACGAGGCTCAAATGAAAACTGATATTCGTCGGCGAAAGTGAGAGTGGGATAACCTGAAAAGCAAATTGCTGGCAATAAGAAGAATAGAATACGCATCATGATGATCTCCAAAAAAAGTGCGGTATAGTTTACCGCACTTTTTCGTTAAAGATTTAGCAATAACCGTAGTCCATCAGACGATGATAGCGGCGATGTAATAAATTATCTTGGTCAAGCATTTCAAGATCTTTTAAATCGTCTAATAAACGTTGTTTTAGATTTTGCGCCATCGCATCAAAATCACGATGTGCACCACCGAGTGGCTCTTCAACGATATTGTCGATTAAATTTAATTCTTTTAAGCGGTTTGCAGTTAAGCCCATTACTTCTGCTGCCGTTGACGCTTTGTCCGCGCTCTTCCATAAAATAGAGGCACAGCCTTCTGGCGAAATGACCGAATAGGTACTGTATTGCAACATATTCACTTTGTCGCCGACACCAATGGCTAACGCACCACCTGATCCCCCTTCACCGATAACGGTACAAATGACAGGGACTTTTAGCGTTGCCATTTCACGTAAGTTACGTGCGATGGCTTCTGACTGACCACGTTCTTCTGCGCCCACACCAGGATATGCTCCAGGGGTATCGATAAATGTAATGATAGGAAGTTTAAAACGTTCCGCCATTTGCATTAAACGCAATGCTTTACGGTAACCTTCTGGTGCAGGCATACCAAAATTACGTTTTACTTTGTCTTTTACGGTACGTCCCTTTTGATGACCAATAACCATCACAGGTTTCCCGTTTAAACGTGCTAAACCACCGACGATCGCTTTATCATCTGCGAATGCACGATCGCCCGCTAATTCTTCAAATTCAGTAAAAATACGTTCAATATAATCAAGAGTATAAGGACGGTTTGGATGACGAGCCATTTTTGACACTTGCCATGCATCTAAATTAGCAAACGTTTTTTGCGTCAGCTCCGCGCTTTTTTTCTGTAAACGTGCAATTTCATCATCAAGATTGATTTCGTTATCTTCACTTGCAACAGAACGTAACGACTCAATTTTTGCTTCAAGTTCTGCAATCGGTAATTCAAAATCTAAATATTCTGGGCTCATTTTTCTTCCTGTTCTCAAATTAGCACAACGTTGTACGGCACTTTATCAAGATTTTTATGATGGTGCAAACATAGGCTGTATTGTATGCCTTTTTTTGTTAAAAATCATGCGATGTTTTACTTGTTCTACCATTTACTACAGGCTTAGCAACGACAATTATACGGCAATTATATTGTTGCTTATTGGGGCATTAAATGAACTTTATGCTTCAAAAGTATGTCAAAGGGACAGTCTTGATAGGTATAACCCAATTGATTTAGGCGTTTTTATGAAATTAAATAAAACCACTTTAATGGCAACACTTGGTGTTTTTGCGTTTACAGCCTTCTCAGCACATGCCACATTTTTAGCATCAAGCTCAAAAGGTGAGCTAACGAAAATGCTTTACAGTTGTGAAGGCAAAAAAACATTAGAGGTGATTTTTATCAATACCGCTAAAGATTCTTTCGCCATTATTAACCAAATGGATGAAATGGTTCCTATGGAAATCGTGAAATCTGCTTCAGGTGCAGTGTATAAGGCGATTAATAAAGACTATACATATGAATTACAAACTAAAGGTAATCAAGCAACATTATTTGGCGATGGGAAAGTGGTGATAGGGGAATGTGTCTCAGAATAATTGATTAGTTTTGATAAATAAAATATGCCCTGATAAATCAGGGCATAATTAGTTTATGAGTGTTATTCCCATTCAATTGTTGCAGGTGGCTTACCGCTTACGTCGTAAACAACACGTGAAATGCCGTTTACTTCGTTGATGATGCGGTTAGAGATTTTACCTAAGAGTTCGTAAGGTAAATGTGCCCAATGTGCGGTCATAAAATCGATCGTTTCTACCGCTCTTAAGCTCACAACCCAGTCGTATTTACGACCATCACCCATTACACCTACGGATTTTACTGGTAAGAATACAGTAAATGCTTGGCTCACTTTGTAATACCAGCCTGAGGCGTGTAATTCTTCCATAAAGATTGCGTCAGCACGACGGACTAAATCACAGTATTCTTTTTTGATTTCACCTAACACACGCACGCCTAAGCCTGGGCCTGGGAATGGGTGGCGGTTTAACATTTCTGCAGGTAAACCTAATGCTAAACCAATTTTACGCACTTCATCTTTGAATAATTCGCGTAGTGGTTCAACTAACCCAAGTTTCATATAGTCAGGTAAGCCTCCAACATTGTGGTGTGATTTAATCACATGCGCTTTACCTGTTTTACTTGCCGCAGATTCGATCACGTCAGGGTAGATTGTGCCTTGTGCTAACCATTTTACGCTTGATAGTTTTTTCGATTCATCATCGAATACATCAACGAAGACTTTACCGATAGTTTTGCGTTTTGCTTCTGGTTCATCAATGCCTTTTAAGGCATCTAAGAAACGATTTTCAGCGTTAACGTGAATGATGTTTAAGCCGAATTTATCGCCAAACATCTCCATCACTTGTTCAGCTTCGTTTAAGCGAAGTAAACCGTTGTCGACAAACACGCAATGTAAGTTTTTACCAATTGCGCGGTGTAATAAAAGTGCCGTTACAGAGGAGTCAACACCACCTGATAAACCTAAAATTACTTCGTCATCGCCAACTTGCGCTTTGATGCGAGCAACGGCATCTTCAATAATATTTTCTGGTGTCCAGTTACGTTCACAGCCACAGATATTCACTACAAAGTTGGTTAATAATGCTAAGCCACTTTTCGTGTGTGTCACTTCTGGGTGGAATTGTACGCCGTAAAAACGACGGCTTTCATCAGACATTGCGGCGATTGGGCAAGTTGGCGTTACACCTGTAACTTGGAAGTTTTCTGGTAAGCGAGTGACTTTATCACCGTGGCTCATCCAAACGTCTAATTTTGGCGCTGCACTTGTTAAGTCATCATTTAATTTTGCGAATAGTGCATCAGTTGCTTTTAAATCTACTGATGCATAACCGAATTCACGATGATCTGAAGTTTCAGTCAAGCCACCTAATTGCATTGCCATGGTTTGCATACCATAGCAGATCCCTAACACGGGCACGCCTGCCTTGAACACATATTCTGGTGCGCGTGGGCTGTTTTTTTCAGTGGTACTTTCAGGACCACCAGAAAGAATGATCCCCGTTGGATTGAATTCACGAATATCAGCTTCGCTCACGTCCCACGCCCAAAGTTCGCAGTAAACACCAATTTCACGCACACGACGTGCAATTAGCTGAGTATATTGTGAACCGAAGTCCAAAATTAAAATTTTATGATTGTGAATGTTGTTCATTTAAGTTCTCTTTAAGTGTTGAAAGCCAAATTAGATTCTGCTTGCGTAAATGTATTTGATTTATGTTTAATTTGCCTTGTTAAACCAAGCAACATAATCAAATTGATCGTAATAACGTTTGCCGTTAAATCCAGTGTACTCAGATAGATCTCCGACCATCTCTTCTTGTTCAAACCCTGAAATTTTGACCGCACTTTTTAATTCAGGATAAGATTTGCTTGTGAACACGACTTTATTGTTAAAAGAAAGTGTATCAAATTCTACAAGGTCTTGATAAGTACACCCATCACGATCCGTCATAATGATAAATAAGTTCTCCAAATTCATGCGTTGACTACGTTGTTGCCATTTTTCATGTGCTTCTTGCTCATTGTGATAATGCATAAAATGAATATGAAGATCAGCAAGTTTCCCTACTGGATAAGCCTTTTTAGTTTGAATAAATTCCAAAGGTTGACTTTGGTAAAACTCAATGTTTTGCAGGTAACGAATAAAATCTTTTGCTGTTAAATATAAATTGATAAAAGGGGAGTTAAAACGCAAATTTAAGTCGTGCAACATAAAACCACCGAGACAATTACTTGAAATAATAGTGATATCTCGCTTTATTAATCGCTTTCTTTTTTCTTGGTTAAGAAAATAGCGGATGTAGGCGTTAAGTTTATTACAAATGCGTTTTCTCAGTAACATTGTGTATGTCAATTATCAAGAAATGACTTAACTGCATTAAACAAAGTCCCCGAATGAATCGGGGACACTTTCTTTTAGCCCATACGATAGTTTGGAGCTTCTTTCGTAATCGTTACGTCGTGAACATGGCTTTCTTTCATCCCTGCGCCACTGATACGTACGAATTGTGCTTTAGTACGTAATTCCTCGATCGTTGCACAACCCGTTAAGCCCATACAAGAACGTAATCCGCCCATTTGCTGGTGGATAATTTCTTTTAAGAAACCTTTGTAAGGGATACGACCCTCAATACCTTCTGGTACTAATTTGTCAGCAGCGTTATCTGATTGGAAATAACGGTCGCTTGAGCCTTTGCTCATTGCACCTAATGAGCCCATACCACGATAAGATTTAAAAGCACGACCTTGGAACAATTCAATTTCACCTGGTGCTTCCTCTGTACCTGCAAACATTGATCCTACCATGACACAAGAGGCACCCGCAGCGATCGCTTTTGAAATATCGCCAGAGAAACGGATACCACCGTCAGCAATGACTGGAATGCCACGATCTTTTAATGCTTCTGCTGCATCTGCGATCGCACTAATTTGTGGAACACCCACACCTGTGACGATACGCGTTGTACAAATCGAACCAGGACCGATACCGACTTTTACCGCACTTGCGCCTGCATCAGCTAACGCAATAGCACCTTCTGCTGTTGCGACGTTACCCGCAACGATTTGTAAGTCAGGATATTTCGCACGTGTTTCACGAACACGTTGTAAAACACCTTCTGAATGACCGTGTGATGAGTCGATTAATAACACATCGACACCTGCTTTCACTAATGCATCAATACGTTCTTCGTTACCTGGACCAGCGCCTACTGCTGCACCAACGCGTAAACGACCAAATTCATCTTTACACGCATTCGGTTTTTGTTCAGATTTTTGATAGTCTTTTAACGTGATCATTCCTTTTAATTTGAAATCATCATTCACAACGAGTACTTTTTCTACGCGATGCGTGTGCATTAAACCAAAGATTTCATCACGGCTTGCATGGCGTTTAACCGTAACTAACTTCTCTTTTGGTGTCATAAAATCGGCGACTGTTTTGCTTAAGTCTGTCACAAAACGCGTATCACGTCCCGTAATGATACCCACTAGATTTTTTTGTTCATCGACAACGGGAAAACTCGCAAAGCCGTTTTTCTTTACTAATTCGGCAAGTTCAGATAAGGATAAATTAGGTGATACGGTGACTGGATCAGAGACAATCCCGCTTTCGAATTTTTTCACCTTGCGAACACGTTCAGCCTGGCGTTCAATGGACATATTTTTGTGAATAAAGCCGATACCACCTTCTTGGGCGAGAGAAATTGCCAGTTTTGCTTCTGTTACAGTATCCATTGCTGCAGATAGCATTGGAATATTTAAGCGGATCGTTTTTGTGAGTTGAGTTGACAGGTCTGCGGTATTAGGAAGCACTGTGGAATGTGCTGGAACAAGAAGGACATCATCGAAGGTCAAGGCTTCTTTTATTACTCGTAACATTGCAATATTCTCTCTTAGATTTGAAGTTGAAAATAAAAAAGGGTAAAAAATATTGCGGACGCATTATACAGATTTCATTCTTGTTTGAAAATGGATTTTTTTATCGATTTAGTACAAAATGCCATGTTCAAACACAATGAGAATACTCAGTTATATCAACTAGGTTTTTTATGCAAAAAATAATCGAAATTTTAGCGCAATCCCCTGAAACATCGCTATCTGAATTAGTCAAGAAGCTAAATTGCTCACCGTCTGAGGTATTGAGTGCAATCGCAAACGTCGAAAAGCAAGGTATCGTCATAGAAAAAAGTGCGGTTGGTTTCAAATTAATTCCTCAATTAGAACGTTTAGAGACGACTTATCTTGAAAACGCACTTTTCCCGCAGCCTATTATTGTAAAACCAGTTATTGATTCGACTAATCAATATTTATTAGAACAGATTGAGAAATTAGAAAGAGGAACGGTTTGTCTTGCAGAATATCAAACAGCAGGACGGGGTAGACGCGGGCGTCAATGGTTATCGCCTTTCGCAGGTCAAGTGATAATGAGTCTGTATTGGACAGTACCGCGCCATGTCAATTTAGAAGGATTAAGCCTAGCGGTTGGCATGGCGATTGCGGATACACTAAGACAACTAGGGGCAATGGGGGTATCATTGAAATGGCCAAATGATGTATTACTGAATTACCGAAAGTTAGCAGGCATTTTGATTGAAATTGCGAATCGTTCAGATGGATTACATCATCTTGTGATTGGTTTAGGGATTAACTTGGCGTTGCCTCACCAGAAAAATGCCATTGATCAGCCATGGGCAGAGTTAGTAGAAGTCTTACCCAATTTAAATCGTAATCAATTAATTGTTATGCTTATCAAAAAATTGACGGATTATTTAACGCGTTTCCAAGAAAGTGGGATTGATGAGGCATTCAAACAGCATTGGTTAGAATTGGATGCGTATTTGGGTGAGGAAGTCAATATCATCAGTGAAAATCAGATTACCACTGGTATTGAGCAAGGTATTGATGAGCGCGGGTATATCAAAATTGCGACGTCAGCTGGCATGATGTGTTTTAATGGTGGGGAAGTCTCACTTAGAAAAGCGTAGTTTATCGATAAAGAGCGGTGAAAATTTAAGAAATTTAGACCGCTCTTGTATGGAATGTTAAATAACTTTTTGTATCAGTGCAGAAATATCATTAGCAAAGCTTTCGTTCTGTGCCATTGTGACAATCTCTTCATGATTGTATTTTTGAGCATTATACACGACGACAATGCTAGTATCGCCCACTTGTAAAAAATTACGCTCACCAAATTCAGTATAACGTGTTGCCCCAATACTGATAATGGCTTGTTTCGGATAATTCGCTTTTGCCATTAATGCAGGAATATCATTCATCGGTCCCTGATCAGGCTGCGTATTCATTTTATTGACAATCCAATTTAAAAGCTTTTGGTGAAAATAGCTATAACCGAGCGCAGGGCTATCCACGCCATACTCTGTCAATGTATCATGGCGTTTATGAAAGCATGCAATATGAAACGGATCAATCTCGCTGCCTTCTGTAAATGAAGTTAATGGTAATAGTGTGTTTGAAAGCCCTTTGCTTTTTTCTGCCCAGTTTTTCTTTTCACTGATTTTTTTAGCGTTGGGACGGCGGATAGAGCAGTCATTATAGGCTGCAAAGAAACGTGGAATAAGTCCTGTCACAGTGTTATCACAATATTGAATATCACAAATTAACGCGATTTCAGGCTCAATTTGTAAATTATCTGCCCCAATTTCACTTGGAAAAGTTAAGTATTGATCGCTCAATGGATAAGTTGAAAGGAATTGATGTTCTGGATTTAGTGTATTACTTGGTACATAAAAAGGGAAAATAGCTTTAGGCTGAATAGCCTCTTCTGTTTGTACTGCAACAAAGTCAGCTGCTTCTCCTGCTTGTTCTAAATGACCTGCAAAATTTCCAGCCACACCAAAACCAATCATCTGTTTAAAATTCATTGGGTTCTCCTTTCTATTATGTTTGCTTATAAAATGTAAAACCAAGTTACTCTAGTCTTAAATGCAGTATAAAACAATCATTTTTGATTGCTTTATAAACAATTGAAGAAAAAAT